>JABIGL010000112.1 GCA_018650185.1 Chloroflexota bacterium | reverse complement strand
CCTCTTCGTGCGTCGCCTCCGCGTCATGCTCGTCGGTGGCGTGCTCATCACCCTCTTCGATGTGAGCGTCATCGACTCCCGTCGACTCAATTCCCATCAATGAGGAGAGGTGCTCTTCGGCTTCACCCACGTCTCCGAGCGCAATGAAAGCCAGGATTTCTTCAGTTTCCTCGATCGCAATCGGGTCAGCTAATTCGGCCACTGCGTGCTCCAGGTGGTGGGCGGCCTCTTCAGACTCCCCGACCCTGAGGCCTGCGATAGCCAACTGGTAATGGAGGGTATCGATACCCTCTTCTCCAGCCAGTACGTCAGCCAACATTCCTTCGACCATGTGTTGAGCGTCATGGAACGCTCCGGCCTGGGTGGCGCTCAGTGCCTCTTGCATCAGGGCGAGGTGTTGACCATCCAGAACAGTCGTGAGGTGCTCGATGTGGTGCTCAGCTTCCTCAAAGTTATCTGCCTCGAAAGCCGTCAGGGTCATGCGGTGATGCGCAAGGGACTGATCCGCAACCGAGATTTCGGCGTCATGGGCATGGGCGTGATCCCCTCCGACCACCAGACTCTCTATGTACGCGACCAACGCATCGAGGTCTGCTGGAGGCAGTATCTCCTGATCGAAGACCGTCATGATGCCGATCGGCGCTCTGACCTGTCTCCGAACCTGGAGTTCGTTGTGGCCTGATAGGGCCGGACCAATGTCTGATCCTTCAGCGTCAACGCCGTGGCAGGCCGCGCAACCAACGGTTCCGTACACCTCCCGACCGAGCGCCACTGCGTCTATGTCCGCCTCGTGGCCTTCGTCATCTGCGTGGTCATCGTCCTCGTGTTCGTCGTCTGCGTGATCGTCATCCGGGACTGGAGTCGAAGTCGCAGCGGGAACAGATGTCGGGATCGGGTTGGATTCGTCCGTTGTACAGGCGATGGCGAACGCCAGGAACGCGACAAACCCAAATACAATCCATCGTTGATGCGGGAGATGCATGATGCCCTCTTCGTGTGTGATTCATCCCTTTGTGTGGGGATAAATTCAACTTAAGGGATCGGCACAACCCATCCATCCCTGTGAGGAGCCATCTGCGTTGCGTCAGGGGACCATCACGCGTGGTGTATTCACACCATCGGGTCACTCCGATTCGATGAGACCTTTTCGGACGGCGTACCGGACTAATTCTGCTTTGTTGTGCATGTCTAACTTCGACATGATGTTCGACCGATGCCGGTCGACCGTGTTCGCGCTGATATCGAGCCGTTCGGCGATCTCTCGCCCGGTAAGCCCGAGAGCGATCTGCTCCAGTACCTGTCGTTCTCTGTCGGTCAGCCCGTCCAGATCCGCTTCTCCGGCTTCCGCGCGCTCAACGAAATCACCTATAAGCTTCCCGGCGACACTCGGATGGATGTAGGCCTGACCGTTGGAAGCCGCCCGGATCGCTTCCAGCAACTCGTGGGGTGCGCCGCCCTTAACCACGTACCCGGAGGCTCCCGCCTTGAGCAACTCGAAAAAGTACCTTTCGTCTGCGTGCATCGTGAGGCCAACAATTTCGACCTCAGCCCCGGTGGCCTTGATCGCCTGAGTCGCCTCAATCCCAGACATTTCGGGCATCGAGATGTCCATCAAAATGACGTCCGGCGCGGTCGACGCTGCGAGCGAGACAGCTTCTGCACCATCCTCGGCTTCGGCAATTACTTCAATATCCGCCTGCCCGTTCAGGAGCAATCGAATGCCGGTCCGAACTATCTCGTGGTCGTCGGCGATGAGTACCCTGATGGGCTGATCAGCCACTTACAACCTCCTGTGCTAACGGAATAACAAAGCGTACAGACGTACCCTCGCCGGGCGCGGTGTCGATATCGAGTGAACCGCCAAGTAACGTCACCCGCTCGTTCATGCCCAACAACCCTACCGCCCAACCCCCGTCGGCGCTCGGCTCCACTGTCGTCATATCGAACCCGTCTCCGTCGTCGGTGATCTCCCCGGAAATCTGTCTGTCATCCCCCGATAGACGAACCGTCGTTTGCCCGGCGTGAGCGTGTTTGACGATATTGTTCAGGGCTTCCTGCACGACCCGAAACGCCGTAATTTCGATCAGATTCGGAAGTTCCGCTTTCAGTTCGGACACATCGAGAGAAGACTTCACCCCGGTCCTTTCGAGTTGATTCTCAAGGTACCAACCGATCGCCGCCGAGAGTCCCATGTCGTCCAGAACGCTTGGACGAAGGTCTCCCATCATCCGGCGGACCTCTTCAATCGTGTCTCCAGCGGAGAGTCTGAGCTCGCCGATTCGTTTTGATGTGTCTGGGTCAGATGTCTCCAGTTCAGCTTCGGCGGAACCAAGACTCATGGTCAGAGCGGTCAACGATTGTCCTATCTGATCATGCAGATCACGTGCGATCCGCTTGCGTTCCTCTTCCTGGGCGGTCATCACCTTCTGGAGCAACAGATCGCGCTCACTACTACGACGGCCGAGTTCCGCCGTTCTTTCCGCCACCCGGTCCTCCAACTCTCCGCTCCACTCTTCGAGCTCCAATTGCGAAACTTGAAGTCGGTCGCGCATGACCTCAAACGATTCGCTTAGTCTCCGGATTTCGTCCTGTCCCTCTGGTGGAATCGTTCCGCCCAGATCGCCCGACGCGATCCGGTGCGCCCGTTCCGTGAGACGGGTGAGAGGACGGACCACCTGTCGGCTCGTCAACCAGGCAAGGCCAAGGGCGGAGAGAAATCCGAGTCCGGCAATCCAGAGAATCCGACGGCGCAAATCGTTTGGCACCGCCAACGCTACGTCTTCCGGCTGTTCCACCACGATGCCCCAGGGCATCGCCTGCAACGGTGCGAAGGCGACCACGTGTCGTTCGGTTTCGCCTCCGTCTGCATGAGGCGGAGTGTGCTCACCGACGCCTATGTCATTCAGTTTCAGGGCATCTCCGATGACCGCCAGGTGGCGCGTCGGCGTGAGGGGACGGTCACCGTCCGATGTTTCAAGCACTATTCCGTTGGCGTCGATCAATTCGGTTCGATAGGAACCGACATCGCCAGTGGCAGCGCTCGACACCTCAAGAAGCTGCGGGCTTGGAAGGATCACCGCTGCGATTCGCGCGCCGCCTGTATCGCCAGCCAGTTCACTGGCGACCGCTATCAACGGTCCTCCAGCCCCTCCACCCACCACGGAAGGAGGATTCCCGGGCTGCAATACCGCTGCAAACGCCAGTAAGGCCCCGCTTTCCCGTGACTCTCCGGACCGAACAATGGCGTCCCCATCTCCGTCGATCAACACGACCAACTCCGGTGGAGTACCGGCGTTCACGTCCGTCAGCGCCAACGCCAGTGTGGCGACCGAGTTTTCCGCATCTCCCGGATCTTCGAGTTCAGCCCGTCCCATCGATTCGGCGACACCCGTTACGAGAGTCGATGTTGTAATAACCGTTCGGTCCACTGCGCTGGCGACGGTGCGGGCCAGAATGAGGCGCTCCTGGAGTATCTCCTCGGATGAGTCGTCGACCGCCTGTAGAGCCACGTAGCCAAACAGACTCACGAGGATCGTCAGGCCGACGAACACGTAAGCCATGATCCGAAACTGCAGTCCGATATTGCTGAGCCGCAATCTATCTCCGCCCGGATTCGATACGTCGAAATGGTCTCTCGCCAACCCGATACCCTGTCGATACGGGAGCGCCAACCCAGAAATCGTACGCCCCGCAACGGAAATCCGCTCCCGGCGTGTTGTTATGACTCTGCCGTTATTTCATACGACTGTCATGCGTCACGCACCATGAAGATCAATAATTGTTGATGCCGCTCCAATACGGGGTGTGGTTTGCTTACCCGTTCAATAACCGGGTTTCTCGCGGTTTTGACTGCAGTGGCGTTACTCGTCGCCGGAGTTTCAACCGCTCGCGCCCCCGGCCCGATCGATTTTGACATCGTTGAAACCTCCGACAATCCATCCGTGTTCCAGATCGACCTGAACGTTCCAGATGGAGTGGCAGTGGTCTTCGCGGACGTGCTGGTAGACGAAGAATTCACGGATCGCCACGGATCTGACTGGCGGGATGCCCTTGATCTGATGATTGGCTCCGCCAACGACGTACTCAGCGAGGTCGGTGTGCAGGTTCAGGTGGATTCAATATCGACCTGGCATTCGGACGATGACCAGGCTCACATATCACGAATTCTTGACGGTGCCCTGGACGAAGCGCAACGAGGTTCAGACAGGATATTGCTGGCCGTCACTTGCCAGGACTCGATACGTCTTGATGGCGTATCCAGGACATCCCGGTCTGCCGTCATAGTTCGTTATAACCATGACGACTGGCAGCGCAACGGAAGCCTCATCGCCCACGAAATGGGCCACTTGTTAGGTGCGGACCACCATGGGGCGGATGAGAAGTGTGAGTCTGACGGTTGCCTCATGGAGCCCTCTGGATATGCGAACGCGACCGAGTGGTGTGACGATCACCGTGATGCCATCGGGGCGTTCGTGGCGGAAATTGCGGTCTAGGCACACTCGTGCCATGCGGCCATCCGCATAAATTCGCGCGTCGTTATGCATCAGGTTTTCGGGACGTGTATATCGAAGAGATCATGTTGCGTTCCACCCGGTCCGAAAACTGCGTTGCTGCAATCTCGGTGATGGCATCAAGCAGGCGTTCACGGTCCCGGGGAGCCAGCACGTTGACGCCTGAAAAAGTCCCGTAGAGCTTCCGCACTTCTTGTGCGTTCAGAAGTAACGACCACAGGATGGCCGTATGCCGGATGTCCACAAAACCGGCGACCGTTAGCTCAGCAGTGCGCCTCTCAACGTCAAGAGCGAAGGGCGGGCGCCCGGCATTGCCATCGGATGGACTCCGGCTCAATGGCGCCATCAGGTGATTCGTAGCGTCGTGAAAGGGATCATCCCGTTCCGGATCACCGAACACGTTCCACCACATGGCCCATGCGCCACCGGAGACGAGGGAATCATGGACCTTCCTGTGGCCGGTTACAGGCTCGACCCAGTGAAACGCCGTGGCGGCAGCTGCTAGCTCGAAACGGTCTTTCGGGAGGTCCGCCTCTTCCAGCGAGGTCACAACGACCTGTGCGCGGTCGCTAAGTTCGCCTAACGAGCCGGGGATGCGCTCCGCCAGTGCCGCATCGGGTTCAATGGCGACCACCGGGTCAGCCCCGCGGGCTACCAGTTCCCGTGTGGCTTGCCCGGAACCCGCTCCGATCTCCAGTGTGCTGGTACCGGCCGACAGCCCGCATCGGTCCTGCAGAATTTCGTATATCTCCTCCGGGTAGGGAGGCCGTGCCGCGTCATATCCGGCGCTGTCCAGTCCGAAAAGCGAACGGCCATCGCGTCTCGAAATTTCCGGGCTGTCTGCGATCTTGCTAACCCTCGCTGATCTCGTGCGTGAGTCCGATTGGGTGGGCCATCATAAGACCGTGAACGGGGTTAATCAGCCGGTTCAGGAACCCTGTCTGGCCTGCTGTGCGAAGCAGCACCGTCTCGTTCCAGCGGCGGCAGGTCTGTCGGTATCGCCGTGAACTGCTCTTCGTACAGTTGCCTGAACAGGCCCGACCGCGACACCAGTTCCGTGAAGTTGCCCCTGTCAACGATGCGGCCATTTAAGACCACTAGAATTTGATCGGCGGCGATGATGGTCGACAACCTGTGTGCGATGGCGACCGTAGTGCGCCCCTCCATCAGCTCGCCGAGCGCCCGTTGAACAAGACGCTCTGACTGCGTATCCAGGCTGCTCGTGGCTTCGTCCAGTAGCAGGACCCGTGGATTGGCCAGCACGGCACGGGCGATGGCAACCCTCTGTCGTTCACCGCCGGATAGACGGTACCCACGCTCACCGACGATCGTGTCGAAGCCCTCCGGCAGGCCGTCTATCGTGTCATATATCTGCGCCGCCCTTGCCGCTACAGCCAGATCCTCTTCCGATGCCGATGGGTCGCCGTATCGCAGATTGTCGCCGATTGATGCGTGGAACAGGAACGGATCCTGGCTGACGACGCTTACGAGCGTCGACAGATCACGTTGCGTCATGTCACGTAGATCGATGTTATCGATACTGACTCCGCCTTCGTCCACGTCGTAAAGGCGAGACATCAGGTAACCCATCGTGGTCTTCCCGGAGCCGCTGGGACCGACCAGCGCTGTGAGCTTGCCGGCGGCGGCAGTGAACGTAACGTCTTCCAGCCCGAAACTGTCTTCCACGCCCCGCGCAGCGTCGTATTTGAAGCCGACGTGAGAGAACGCCACCTCCCCGGTGATAGAGGTCCGGTCCACCGGCACCGGATCCGCCGGATCTTTTATCTCCGGCTCAAGGTCCAGGTACTCGAAGATGCGTTCAAAAAGCGCCAGCGCGCTTGTGACGTCGACCCCCCGGTTGAGCAACCCGGCGAGCGGGAAGAGGAGTCGTGTCTGAATGGCGGTAAAGGCGACGATGTCACCAACGGATATACCGCCGGAGTTGTTGAATAGCAGCCAGCCACCGACGAACCACACGATCGCCGGGGCCATGCCGAAGAAGGTCTGGACGAGGACGAAGAATCCTCGTCCCGTCATCTGCTGACGCACGGAGACCCGCGTTAGTTCTTCGTTCGTGGCATCGAACCGATCGAGCTGTTCACGCTCCCGACCGAAGGTCTTTGCAAGCATCACGCCAGATACCGAGAGTGTCTCCCCTGCACTCGCCGTCAGCTCAGCGACAGCCTGCTGAGCTTCTCGTGTGAGACGGCGTCGTCTGCGGCCTACCTTCACCGTGAAGAACACGAATATAGGCGTGACTCCAAGCGCCACCAGCGACAGTTGCCAGGAGATGATCGCCATGGCGATGACCGAGGCGATCACGATGGCGGCGTTCGACACGATGGTGCTGATCGTGTCGGTCAGGACGAGCTGGGTATTTGTCACGTCGTTCGTTAGCCGTGACTGGATCTCACCCGTTCTCGTTCCGGCGAAGAACGAAACCGGCTGCCGTTGGAGATGGCTGTAAAGCCGGCCACGCAGGTCCCGCATGACTGATAGTCCGACACGGGTGTTCAGGTGTGCCTGCAACAGGTTGAACAGTCCTGATACAGCCGTGACGCCGAGCATGACGCCGACGATGGTGAGCAGCTTCTGGGTGTCGCCGCTGGGGATTACGTCGTCGATGATGGTCGCGACGAGGAGGGGAGGGACGACGCCGAGTCCTGCATTGATGAGGACCGAGCCGATCACACCGGCAAGTCGACGCCGATACGGCCTGTAAAGCGCGAACGTTCGCCACAGCGTGTCGCGCTTTACAGGCCGTTCAGGCGCGTCTGCGGGAGGTCGGTTGAACCCCATGCGACCACCGCCGCTGTGTCCTGCCTGCATCATGATTAGTAGTCCCGGGTCGCCACAGAAACGCCATTAAGTTGGAACAGGCGACACCTAGCTACAAGCCTAACCGCGTCACGGCGGGTGAGTGATCTCGATTCGCTGATTACTTGATCTATGGCTGCGCCCCCATTTCGATCAGAATCTGCCCAACAAAAGAAACGCCCGGTGATCGCTATGTATGCAATCACCGGGCGCTTGTATTCAGTTATCGGCGGGTCGATCAGGTCAAGTGACCCGATTCCCGAGCTGCTCGGTGGTTACCGGGCTGTAATTCCAACCTGGTCTGTCGGTGCCAGCGAATCACCCGTCCCGGTCGATGTGTCGATGGTGAAGAGTGCTCCACCTTCAACGGTTAGTGCGTAGACATGGCCGCCCTGAAGGACGAACTGCTGCCTTGCATTCTGAAGCGTCAGGATGTCGGCGGTGGAGTTAATGTCTCCGCCCGTGGTGTCCATCGCCTCGCCGAAGCTACCCGATGCCGTCGATGACTTGTACGGCGTAGCAGCGGAGCACGTGGTGGAGTCCGTGCAGAGCACGTACACACCGATGGTCCTGTTCAGGTAGGTGTAGTTCTTCACCAGTTCGTTCGGGTTGGTCGTGATGACCTCCACGAACGCATCATCGGAAGTGGTCAGACCCTTCAGGTTCACGATGAAGTGGTTACCCGCTGCGACCGATGTCGCTGAGTTCAGGGCCGGTGTCCAGGAGTGGACCCCGGAGTACTGAGACGGCTCGGACACGCTGGCGGCGGTCGTGTACACGTTCGTGATATCGGGTGCCACGGTCAGGACGTTGGAGTTGATCGCCGTGATCGTGTGGAAGGAAGATCCACTGGCCGAGTCTCCAACACCGTCAGAGTCTTCGTCGATCAGGATGTGGTCCCCAACAGCGAAGTTGGTCACCGAACCTACGGTCACCGTAGTGGTCGCGTCAGAAGTCCAGGTCGTTGTCGCGGGTGCGTCCTGTGAGAGGACGAAGCCGAACTCGCCGGAGAGACCGGATGAGGCCGCAATAGAAAGTGATGCCGACGACGACGTTGCAGCAAATGATGCTACCGAGATCGCCAGCCCGCCAACGATGCCTACAAGAGCAAGGATGAGGGCTTTTCTGTGGCTCACCGCTGAGATTTTCATAATCACCTGTTTACCCCGTACAGATTGGAGAGGTTTCGGCTATCCGCCGAATCCACCCGAAGAGACTCAGTCCCGGCTCAGAGTTGAGCCAGTCCGTCAAACCCTCTGGGTGTGTGCCCCCATACTCATTCGGAGTGAACCCACAGAGCCGTACCTAACGGGTCATCCGGGTGCGACCTCCGGCTCATTTCGGTGAGCCAATCGGCTCATCAACCGGGCCCGGGAAACCATTAGTTGTCTGGATATGAGACGGATCAGGAGGCGCACCCGGGAGATATCCGCCGGAATCTCTCCGATGTGTTTCCCTCGGGGCGGGCTATCGGGTGCAAACGTAAATCGGGACGAAACTACGCCAATTGCACGATCCGGTAACGTAAACCCATCGTGGCGAAACCGCAGAAGGTGGTAAGCTTCCCGTGATGGCGTCCGGAGTCAGGTACTTGGACGCTATGCGGGTACTTGGCGCCTGCGGACGCGAACAATGGATGCACTGCACAGAACACACGATGTCGCTAACCCTGCCGGTATAGGCAGTCGAGTAGCGTCATGGCACGCCTTCCCTCACGTCAGAGAATTCGCTCTGGTGGGTGGCGCTTACGTCCTCTACATGCTGATCCGCCAGATAATTTCTGCGGACATTCAGGGTGTGGCCTTCATACACGCGGAAAGCGTGATCAACCTTGAGAAGGACCTCGGGTTCTTCTGGGAGCCCGCATTACAGGGCTGGGCGTTAAACACGTCTGACTGGCTTGTTGTCTTCTTCAACTGGGCCTACATCCTGACCTTCTACCCGATCATCATCACGGCTTCCGTGATCCTGTATTTGAAGTCCAGGACAAGGTATCGGCACTACCGCAACGTTGTGTTGCTGTCGTTCCTGTTTGCTCTTGCGGCGTTCGCCATATTCCCGCTGGCACCCCCGCGCATGCTCACGAGAGATTTCGTGGACACTATGGCGATTTTTGGTCCGGCAATCTATTCCGGATCGGAAGGCGCTAGCTTCTACAACGCTTTCGCCGCAATGCCCAGTCTCCACTTTGGCTGGAGTGTTCTGTTCGCCACGATATTCTTCAGGTCCGGCAACAGAAAATTGCGTGTCCTCGCCTTCATCTACCCATCGATGATGCTCTTCACCATCGTAGTAACGGGCAACCACTACTTCATCGACGCTATCGCCGGTGGAATCGTGATCATCATCTCGTTTGGGATCGTAAACATGATCGGCGCAATCCACCGTGGCGAAGTAACGCCCAGCCAGATCATCCCGACGACGAGCCGCTCATTGTCCGCAATAGGTGAGATGTGCCGCCGCCAGCCGGAACGCGGTGTCCTGACTCGTGGGTCTCAACCAGAAAAACAGATTTCAGGCCAACGCAGATACGACCAGGATTATCAGCACTCGGTATACATATCGACCGTTTACTAGACTGCAACCGGACGTTCCCGCACAAATAAAAAGACCCCCGCCGAAGCGAGGGTCTTTTTTGTTAGCTACTGGTAGCCCCTACGGGATTCGAACCCGTGATCTCCGCCTTGAGAGGGCGGTGTCCTTGGCCGCTAGACGAAGGGGCCTTGTGGCTGGCGATCCAGGATTCGAACCTGGATTGACGGATTCAGAGTCCGCTGTCCTACCGTTGAACGAATCGCCAGTGATGGCCTGATTTTATCAGGCTTGGTCACAACTGCGTATTGTTGAATCGTTCAATTTTTACGGTAAGCAACGTTTAGCCAGGTCCGCGGCTTACTGAATCCTCTCCAAATCTATCTCGAATCTTGTCCAGTGTCGATGACAACGCTGAATCATCTGGCTCGACCGCCTCAAGCAAAGATAACTGGGCTGCTGGTTCCGCGAGGTTCTCGACTCCCACACCAATCAAACGAACCGGTGCATTACGTTGCTTCAACGTGGCATCGAGCAAGGCTGTTGCGATCTCTACGATGCGGGCATCGCCATCAAACGACACGTGTGGGGTGTTGTGCCTGGTCAGGGTCGTGAAGTCGTTGTAGCGCAACTTCAGGCTCACGCTACGGGCGTGCTTGCCTGTGCGTCGAAGTCGTCGTCCTACACCTTCGGCGAGATCGGCGACCGTTTTGTTCAGGAAAACGCGGTCGGTCGAATCCTCGTGGAAGGTAGTTTCAGATGAGATCGATTTCGCTTTACCGCCAGTGGACAACTCTGAGTTGTCGATACCCTTCGCCCGTTCGATCAGTCTTGGCGACTGATTACCCATTTCTCGACGGAGCGGCCCTTCAGGAAACGCCGCCAACTCTCCGAGAGTATGAATCCCAAGCCGCCCTAATTTCTCAGCGGCGCGAGGACCTATGCCCGGCAGTTTCCTCACCGGCATAGGTGCAAGATAGGCCGCCTCGTCGCCCCGTGCTACGGTGAACATGCCGTCAGGTTTTCGCTCATCTGACGCGATCTTGGCTACCAAGCGAGACGGGGCGATGCCAATAGAGGCTGTCACTTTTAGCTCATCATGAACGCGCTTCTTGATAGCCTGCGCTGCCTTCTCATGCGGGCCGTACAGCCCTTCTGTGCCGGTCATGTCCATGTACGCCTCGTCCACGCTCATCACCTGAACGTCGGGCGTGTAGTCCCCGAGGATCTCCATGAAGGATTTCGAAATCTTGCTGTACAGCCCGTGCGTGGGCTTGATTACCAGCGCGTTTGGACACAGGCGCAGCGCACGGGACATCGGCATGGCAGATCGGACCCCGAACGGGCGGACTTCATAAGAAGCACAGGCGACGACTCCCCGCCCGCCCGATCCGCCGATGATCAAGGGCTTACCGATCAGATCCGGATCCACCGACCGTTCCGCCGCGGCGAAGAACGCATCAATGTCTACGTGAAATATGGTCCTGTCGGCGGCCATCTATGACCTCCTACGACCTTCTTGGTGAGTCGGGGTGACTATGGCCACGAGCGTAGCATTGCTACGTTCACACTCCAACCCGTGATGTCCGCAACTGACGACATCTATGCAGGCGAAGAGCAATCAGAGACTTCGAACCAGTCCGCACTTCTGTGCAGATCGTTGTTCCCGGACCATACGGACGACGGATCGGCTATCACTTCGCCGGGGATAACGAACCTGATGCCGTATCGTTTGCCGACTTTATCTTCCGGGAAGATGCCGGTCGCACTCACCGAGGAAGTTTCCCCCGGTGCAAGGTCTATTTCGTCCTCGTAGAACACAGAAACAAGCCTGTCTTCATCCACCAGAACGATGCAGTAAGGGGTCTGCCAGGCGATGCTGTCCAGGTTGTTCAACTCAACATTGAACGTGCTCTGCTCGCCACCAACGTGCTTGTTGGCCTCGCCCGACACGTTGACTACGCGGTCCGTCTCGAACGTCCAACCAAACTGTAAGCTTGAGCAATCCGAGACTTCAAACCAGTCGGCTCTCAAGTGCAGATCGTTGTTCCCGGACCATACTGACGACGGCTCTGCGATCACCTCCCCGGGTATGACAAACCTGATCCCGTAGCGTTTGCCGACTTTATCTTCCGGGAAGATACCGGTCGCAATTACTGAGGATTCCTCCCCCGCCGCGAGATCTATCTCACCCTCATAGAACACAGAAACAAGTCTTTCTTCATCCACCAGCACGATGCAATACGGTTCCTGCCAGGCGACGCTGTCCAGGTTGTTGAACTCAACGTTAAACATGCTCTGCTCGCCACCAATGTGCTTGTTCGCCTCGCCCGACACGTGGACGATGCGGTCCGTCTCATACGTCCAACCAAATTGGAAGTCTGCGTCGGTGTTCGCGCATGCTGCCGTCAGGATCATGACCGTGGCCGCCATCGCCAGGATGAGACCGCGTCTTCGGATCATTCAGACATCTCCATGCGTGAGTGTGTGGATATGCGGGTCATCACCGCAGATGGCGCAGTATTAGCCGTTCAGGCGTCGTTGAGCGTGCGCAGCAGGTTAGCCATCTCTACGGCGGCCTCTGCGTACCCGGATGCATGGCCTATGCGTGCGAAAGCCTGATCCGTGGTGTACGTGGTCTGGACGCCGAATATAACGGGAACGCCCGTATCCACGGAAAGCCTGGCTATTCCGTCCGAGGCCTCTTTCGACACGTACTCAAAGTGCGCCGTCTCGCCCTCGATGACCGCACCTATGCAGATCACGGCATCGTAGTTGGAGGAACGCGCCATCGCGGCAGCTGTAACCGGCAACTCGAATGCACCCGGCACGTGGGCCACAGTGATATCGCTATCTGAGACCCCGAGCTCGCCGAGTCGAGAGAGTGCGTGTTCCAGCATCCGGTTGGTGATGTAGCTGTTAAAGCGCGCCGAGGCTATGCCGATCCGTAGACCGGACCCGTCTGTGTGGCCGTTCAGATCTCTAGGCATTCGGGCCGTTGCTAATCCAGGCCCGCGCCGTTAAGCGTGTGGCCCATACGGTCCCTCTTGGTCTGCAAGTAGCGACGATTTTCGGGGTTTGACGGCGCTTCCAACCCGACCTGGTTGATCTCAAGGCCGTAACCCTGCAAGCCGACAAGCTTCCGAGGGTTGTTGGTCATCTGGTTGAACTTCTTTACCCCGAGGTCCACAAGAATCTGTGCTCCGACCCCGTAATGGCGGAGGTCCATCGCAAAGCCAAGCTGCTCATTGGCCTCGACGGTGTCCAGCCCTTCGTCCTGAAGCTGATACGCCTTGAGCTTGTTGTGGAGGCCGATGCCTCGACCTTCCTGTCGCATGTACAGGAGCACGCCCCTGCCTTCTGCTGCAATGGCCTTCCTTGCCATCTCAACCTGCTGCCCACATTCGCAGCGCATGCTGCCAAAGACGTCACCCGTCAGACACTCAGAGTGGATGCGCCCAAGGACAGGCGCGCCGTCGGATACGTCGCCCATCACAAGCGCTACGTGCTCGTCATGGTCGACAAAGCTGCGATACGCGATGACGGTGAACTCGCCTTCGGGCGTCGGGAGGCGAGTCTCTGCGACGCGCTCGACCAGCTTCTCGTGACGGAAGCGGTACTCGATGATGTCCGCAACGCTGACTATCGGGATGTCGAATTCTTTAGAGAGAGATTCAAGTTCAGCCCGGCGCGCCATTGTGCCGTCTTCGTTCATCACTTCACAGATGACGGCGGCCTCGCGTTGTCCGGACAAACGGGCGAGATCGACGGACGCCTCGGTCTGTCCGGCGCGCACCAACACACCGCCAGGCGCGTACCGTAAGGGGAAGATGTGTCCCGGTCGTGCCAGGTTCTCGGGCACAGACTCCGGGCTTGCAAGCAACTGGACGGTGTAGGAACGGTCGGCACTTGAGATGCCGGTAGTTATGCCGTCTGCGGCATCCACGGACACCGTAAATGCGGTGCCAAGAGACGCCGTGTTGCGATTGACCATGAGCGGGATGTCGAGCCGTTCGAGATCTTCGCCCAGCATCGGCACACAGATCAACCCACGGCCCACGGTCGCCATGAAATTGATGGCCTCGGGCGTGATGAAGTCGGCCGCCATCGCGAAGTCGCCTTCGTTCTCACGGTCCTCATCGTCGACGATGATAACCATGCGTCCCGCTTTGAACCGCGCAATTGCAGCCTCAACGTTACGAGTGGCTTCCTCTGCGTCAGGCAGAGTTATGTCCTGGTTAGCTTCCGGCGTGGTCGGCAAGCAACTTCTCCAGATAAGGGCGGGCCATCTGCTCGACATACTTGGCTGTAACGTCGACCTCGATGTTCACCATTGTTCCCGCAGTACGTTCTGCGATGGTCGTATGTTCGTATGTATAGGGGATTATCGCGACGGAAAATCCTTCGTCATCCCGATCCACCACGGTCAGGCTCGTACCGTCGATGGTGATAAATCCCTTCGGGACGATGTACCGCATTATAGATTCGTCGCCGACAAACCGGACAACTATCGAATCCCCATCCTTCTCAACGGCTGACACTTCGGCGATGCCGTCCACGTGTCCCTGCACCATATGGCCACCGATACGGCCGCCTTCAGCCAACGAGCGTTCCAGGTTGACGCGACCGCCGGCTTTTAGCTCCGACAGGTTGGTGCGGCTCAGCGTTTCGGGAATTACCTCTACAGAGAGTTCACCCTCTTCACGCCCCACTACGGTCAGGCATGCTCCGGCCACACATATCGACTCGGACTCGAGTAGTCCCGGCGTGACCTCGGGTGCGTGGATGGTGAGTTTCATCCCTTCAAAGGAGATGACCTCGCCTACTTCTTCAACTATTCCGGTAAACATCTATTGTGAGCGGCTTCGTACTGGCTGCGGGGTTTACTGCGGTGCGTAGCCCGTTATCAGGATGTCCGGGCCAATTTGCTCGACCTGTACGCGTTCAAGTTTAAGCGCGCTGGCGACCTCTGACACCCCGTTCCCTCCGATAGCGGGTAAGGCATCGACCCCACCGATGACGACCGGAGCGATGAATGCCGTGACTTTTTGGGCCAGTCCCGCATCGATGACAGAGCCCGTGAGGCCTGCCCCTGCTTCGAGCATTACGTTCACACATCCGCGTTCACCAAGCAGATCCAACAGTCTCGCAAAATCGACGCCACCCGTTTCAGAACGCGGCAGTTCCAGGCTTTCAAGGTTTGGTGCGTCGATAGCGGTCGAGCACCCTTCACCACGAACCCACAACACGTTTCCGTGTTCACCCAGCAGGGCGGCATCGGCCGGCATACGTCCGTCGCTATCAACGACCACACGCAACTTCGGTCGACCCTCGATCCCTTCGACGCGCGCCGTCAGACGGGGATCGTCTGTCAGGACGGTACCGATACCGGTGATGAGCGCATCCGTCTGAGAGCGCATTACGTGTGCGCGTGCCCGTGCACCTTCTGACGTAATCCACTGTGAGTCGCCTGTTCGTGTGGCGATCCGCCCGTCGAGACTGGCCGCAAATTTCACAGTCACAAAGGGCCGGCCAGTAGCGACGTGATGCAAGAATCCTTCGAGAGACACCATTGCGGCCTCAATGAGATCGCCCTCAAGTGGCATTACGACCTCGATACCGGCGTCACGAAGCTTCTTAAAGCCCTCGCCATCGACACGCGAATCAGGGTCACCGACCGGGCACACAACTCGTCTCACCTTTGCGGCGATCAACGCGTCGGCGCACGGCCCCGTGTAGTGGGTGTGTGAGCAGGGTTCGAGCGTGGTGTAGACCGTCGCGCCTTCGGAAAGCCCCCCCGCCTCTTTAAGTGCCACAATCTCGGCGTGAGGACCGGGAATGGGTTGCGTTCGTCCCTCACCGACAATCTTTCCATCCCGCACGACTACGGCCCCCACAGACGGACGGGGTGACACTTCTCCTAGCCCGGATCGGCCGAGTTCGATGGCGCGTTCCATGTGTTGCCGGTGGCCAGGAGCGCCCGAATTCCGAGAGGTCACAACTAGCCGTCCTGACCCGCACGACGCTCATCGAAATCGATATGCAGCCGACTGGTGGTCGGATCTGACTGGCCCTGGTACCGGCTGCCCAGTTCGCTGGATCCGTACGGTCGGTCTACTTCGGTCGTCATCCGTTGGAACGAAATCTGGCCGATGCGCATACCGAAGTAGAGCGTTATCGGCAGGCGGGCCACGTTTGTCAGCTCTAACGTCAGATTGCCTTTCCAGCCCGGATCTATGTATCCAGCGGTGGAGTGGATTACGAGTCCGATGCGCCCTAGCGAGCTTTTACCTTCCAGGCGCGCCACGATGTCGTTAGGCAGCTCGATGTGTTCCATCGTGCTGCCAAGAACAAATTCGCCAGGGTGGAGGATGAATGGCTTGTCCTCTGGAATCTCCTGACGCTCCGTCAGATCTGTCAGGTCTTTCCGGACGTCGATGTAGGGCTCGCTCGAGTTATTGAATACAAGGATCCCCTTGTCCAGGTGCAGGTCCACGCTGGCCGGCTGGATATCGCGCTCGTGGAGCGGATCGATAACGATCCGGTCAGCAGCCAGTTCTTCTTTGATCGAACGGTCGCTAAGGACCATGGGGAATCGTGTTTCTCCTGCTATCGAACGCTGCGGGTGACGACGCGCTGTCACAACACCCGGGCCGGAATTCTACTGGACCGGCAGCGTTCAGTCAGATCGTCCACAAACTAGTAGGCGCCCGTCGATTGACGGGCGCCTACGGGGCAGGAGGGTCATTGGCGATTCCGGGCCAACTACATCGTTATACGAACTACTGGGCCGCAGGGATCACGATGGCGAAAACTGCGGACACACTGGCGGTTACGTCGACATCGCCGGAGCTGATCTGCGTCGGCGCAAATGAGCGGGCTTGATCTGCTCCACCGAACGACTCGGATACAGCGAAGCTCGGTGCCGGGGAGGTTCCGCCGGTTTCCTGAAGGAAAACCACCGGTCCAAGATCGACACCAAGGATCTGAGCGTAGAGCTCGGCCTTGTCATGCGCGTCACGGGCAGCGAGATCACGAGCCGTGTCGCCAAACTGTGCCGGGTTGTCTAGCCCAAAGCTGATCCCGTTGATCCGAACCTCGTCGCCTGCAGCTTCCGAGGCCGTGTCAATCACTTCTCCAACTTTGTCCAGATCACGAATTGTGACATCAACAGAGTTGGACACGATGTAACCGATGATTACGGACTCACCGTATTTGCCGATGGCGGAATCCCGCTCCACATAGGTGGACTGCGGATTGATACTGAAGTTCCGCGTGATGATGTCATCCTCAGCAACGCCCGCGCCTGTCAGGGCCGTACGTGCCCGTGCCATCGCCTCCGCAGCGACCTGGCGCGCCTCACTTACGGTCGTCTCACGTGCCTCGATGCGCAGGCTCAATGTCGCTATGTCCGGGTCCACGGCAACCGTGCCACGCCCGGATACTGCGATCCCGACCTGCTGGAAGTTGCCGCTCACCTGGCTGGCAGCGACACGTGCGAAGTCGTTCAAGCCGATCGGAATTCCCTCTGATGACGGAGCGAATATCGTGCCCGCAGGTACGTTAGTGACCCGCCCGACCGGCTGGACGGTTGACGGACCGCCATCTTCTTCCGTGTCCGAGCTACATGCGACGGAAGCGACCAACGTCAGGGCCACCATTCCACCGATGAAGACGGATTTCCTGTTCCGGATCATTTCAAGCATTTCTGTTTCTCCTGACAGCCGGGTGCGGCGTCTTTTTATGAGCGAGATAGTCCGGGCCGGTTGTTTTTCATGGCCCTTCACAAGTAATGACGACGACCGTGGCAAAAATGTTCCCGTCGATTTGGACGGATCTGCCGAATTCGAATCTTTAGACCAGTCAACCGGGGAATTAGCGCCGTTTCATAGCGAACGCCGCACCACCGAGGACTAGCACAAGCAGACCAAGCACGACTTCGAGCTGCCATAGAGGAAGCGTGATGTCGTCATCGTCCGGGGCTATTCCGGCCGTTCCCGGGAGCGCTCCTCCCGTTCCAAACGCCAGCTCAGCGCTCTCGCCAATTGGCGTAAAGACCTGTTCGTCAGACGGAAGCAAAGACCCATCCGATCCGTCAGACGGTTCCAGCGCCAGATCTGCAGATGGTTCCGGAGCCATTTCCAGCCCGTCCGGAAGTTCAAGTACTTCAGCGTCGTCCGATCCTGCAGCCGCAAAATCTGCCGATGACTCGATCTGGATCGAGCCATCAGTTGCCGGTGGTTCCAGCCCCTGCGCTCCTGAAACAGGCGGTAGGGACTCCGGAAGCGCATCGCTGGACAGGGTGGAACCATCAGTACTCGGTGCAGGTGCGACAGCCGCTGGCGCGGCATTTGTAACTGCAGGCGCAGCCGTAGCTGCCGGTGCCGCGGTTGCAGCCGGAGCGGCCGTCGCGGCGGGGCTTCTCTCGGCAGACGCGGCGTCGCCCCCGGCGGCTGATGTCGTAACCGAGGTATCAGATGAAGTCGCCCGGGAGAAGCCATCCGAACTGTCCTGTTCAAGAATCCCGGCGATGTTGCCGACCACCAGCAGTCCAAGAACGAATGCGGCGGCGGCGGCGGCGACCGCTGGTGTGCGGAACAGAGCCAGAGACCAGCCCGTTCGTTCCGTAAAGGGGGGCTGCACAGGACCCTGGACCATCTCAGGGGTGAGCACAAAGGATCTCGGAGCAGGGACGCGTTCTATCGACCGCATCAACACAGCGGTTTCCGCAAGCTCCCACGCGTCAGCGCGGAGGCCCTCCGGAAGTTCAACTTCCGGTTCGCCCGCCAATCTGCGGTCTATCGCCGCAGACAGGAGCTCATTCTGCTGTTCCTGGCGCCGGTTGCGCCAGATCCCGAATATCAACCGATTCCTCTGTTTACCTGCTATGAATTTACTTCGTAATTACGATGCGAATTATCTCTCCCCGCAACAGCTTCGCTACGGGTCTTCATCACTAAGACGAAATTGGGGCGGAAGTTGTTCCACGTTGGCAACGATCCACTCCCGTAGCCGTCGCCGACCTCGGTTCAATCGAGACTTTACGGTCCCTATCGAAACCTCCATCGCATCAGCAGCTTCGTCGTAACTGAGACCTTCCACGTCCACCATGACGATGGCCATACGCTGGTCCGCCTGAAGTTCTGCAAGACCCTGATCTATGCTCCGCCCGAGGTCCTGCCTTAGCGCATAGTCCTCCGGCAGTTCTTCTCCAGACGGCAGCGTCTCGCCAAGTGTGACAATCTGCTCATCTATCGAATCTTCAGGCCGACGATTCGTCCGTCTGATGGCGTCATAGGTGGCATTCCGCGCTATTCGCAGTACCCATGCACGGAAGTTGACGCCGCGCATCCGCCCAATGTTCCTGAATGCGGAGATAAATGCTTCCTGCGTGATGTCCTCAGCGGTGGCGTGGTTGCGGACCATGCGCAGGATGACGCTAAAGACAAGGTCCTGATAATTCAGGACAAGCTGATTGAACGCATCCAGGTCGCCTTGCCTGCTGCGAGTGATCAGTATCTCGTCTTGAGAGTTTTGTTCAGCCAAATGGTTTGTGCTTCAAGCACCCGGGGCGGTGAATCTGGATTGGGCCGGAGCGATACGGCTGTGTGTTTACCGACGATTGCTCAACAATCGTATGTAAGGTTGGGGAAGCCCTGGTACACCCACGAAGGTGTTACCGGCGTATTGCTATCTATAATTAGAAACAACAATCCCCGACACGCCAATTCTCCGATCTCCCCGTTTTAAGAGATCGGCAAAGACAGCCGGACTTTTTGAAATCAATCCGTGAAATATCTGAGACCGCCATCACGGCGGTACTCATCTTTGTCGTCCTACAGGTCGCGACCCAGTCATTTCGGGTAGACGGCCAGAGCATGGATCCGACACTTGCCGATGGGGAGAACCTCCTCGTCAACAAGTTTGTTTATGCAAGTGCAGACGACGGTGTGTTTGGCGATGTCATACGGGCTATCAAGGGCCAGGATGTGGGCCGCTCGTACCTGTTTCACGGGCCACAGCGTGACGACATAATCGTGTTCACCCCGCCGACCGGGCCGGAAGCAGACTTCCTCGTGAAGCGCGTGATAGGCATCCCGGGAGACGAGATCGATATCCGCGGTGGACAGGTCTGGGTGAACGGTGAGCCACGCGAAGAGAACTTCCCGGTCACCCGGACGAACGGCGGCACCTACCCCCTTATCGTGGAGGACGATAACTTCTTTGTCCTCGGGGATAATCGTGGAAGATCGAACGACTCGCGCACATGGGGACAGCTTCCGGCGGAGAACGTGGTCGGCCGCGTCTGGTTCGGCTACTGGCCGCCGTCCGAGATAAACCTCTTCTCCTCCGTCGGCTCAGCCTTGAGTTCCGGAATCCCAAACTTACTGACCGGACTCACCCGGTAATTCGGGCTCCTAGCTTCGAATCGGAATAAACCTCAATCCTCGCGCGACTTTCGTGGCGCTTGTGCTTGGGTTAAAGTTGCCCCATCCCATCACGACGTATTACCGGTCAATTACCCAGGATCGAAATATGGCGTCGACAAACGACTTCGCAACTGCGATGAAATCAGGAGGGACCGATGGTGGATGAGCGGCTCACGACGATGGCCCATCTGCTCCGACGAGCAGGGTTTGGCTCTTCACGTGATGAACTGGAAGAGTTCTCGGCACGGCCTTACGAAGAGGTGGTCGACGACCTTGTGAATCCAGAACGGTTCGAGCCGCTGGACGAGGATGCCCTCGAACGGTTTTACCCACACATCTTCTCGAACAAGGACAACCCGGGCATATGGAATGGCCGATGGTTCTGGCGAATGGTCAACACCCGCCGTCCGCTTGAAGAGAAGATGACGCTCTTCTGGCACCACGTGTTCGCAACCGGTTGGACCAAGAGCGAACACACGCCTTCGATGGTGGATCACATCGAGATGTTCCGGAAGAATGGCCTCGCCAACTTCCGCACGCTTCTTCTTGACCTGTCCAGAGACCCGGCGATGAGCTTCTGGCTCGACAACTCCGAAAATCACGGCAACGCGCCAAACGAGAACTACGGCAGGGAGCTACTTGAGTTGTTCTCGATGGGAATCGGCACGTATGACGAGCCTGACGTGAAGGACGCCGCACGGGCCTTCACCGGATGGACCTTTGAGCAGCCACTTCCGCTCTACCCGTTCGGCCACTACGACGCCAGGTTTGAGTTCCGGCCGGAAGACCACGACAACACCGACAAGACCTTCCTGGGCGTAACAGGCAACCTCAACGGCGAAGACATCATCGATATCATCGTCAAGCAAGAGGCGAACGCCCGGTTCATCTGCCGGCACATCTACAACTTCTTCGTTGCGGACGAGCCGCAGATCCCGGCCTGGAGTGTGACTCCGCCACAGGACGAGGCCGCTATCGACGTCCTCGTTAAGGCGTACATGGACTCGGACGCAGACATCCGCACCGTGATGAAGACACTGTTCCTGTCTGACTTCTTCAAAGAGGCCCGAGGACGGCGCGTCAAGTGCCCGGCAGAATTCATCGCCGGAACAATCAAGTTGTCAGGCGAGTTCCGAGAGATAGAGCCCGGACTGCCGACGTTGGACTCAGCGAGCATCGTGATGGGCCAGAAGCTGATGGATCCGCCGACTGTTGAAGGTTGGCACACGGGTAAGGAGTGGATCGACGGAGGAACGCTCACCGAGCGCATTAACTTCGCCACTTCCCGTGTTCAGGACCCGGACACCCCCGGTACCAGGGCGATCATCAACCGGCTTTCCGGATCTGGCGATCCCATCACACCCGTAGAACTTGTCAATGGTGTGCTGGACCTCGCCGGACCTATCGAAGCCGGAGAGGACACCCGGGCAGCACTAATGGAGCTCGCCGAACTCGATGGTGACCTGACCTTCGGTACAGAATCCGAGAGGATCAAGAGCGAGGATCGGATCGCCCGCATGCTTTCCTTGTCCGTCGCCTCTCGGGAGTACCAGTTCGCTTAATTAACGGCTGCCCACTGCCATACCGGCAGCGGGTGCCAAAACTCCTTTGCATCCAGTCCGGCCTGAGGCCAGAACACACGGGCCAGATCTAGCAGGCCAAATTTACGGGGAGGAACCCTAAACATGACGACCAACGGAAACGGCGCAAGCGGCCAAAACAACAAAGAAAAAAAAGATCCCGTTCTCGTAGTCGTGCAGCTCTCGGGCGGCAACGACTTCATGAACACGCTCATCCCGTACACCGCCGGGATGTATTACGACAACCGACCACTCGTTGGCATCCCGGAGGATCAGTCCCTCCCGATCAACGACACCCTGGCGTTCCACCCCTCCGCTGCCCCCCTGAAGGGCATGTTTGAAGACGGCAAGGTCGCCATCGTCCAGGGCATCGGATACAAGAACGCCTCACGTTCACACTTCCGTTCGATGGACATCTGGCACACATGTGAGCCAGAAATCATCGCAACCGAGGGCTGGCTGGCAAAGGTAATCCGGCAGTTCGACCCAAACTCTGAGAACCCTCTCACGGGTGTCAGTTTTGGGCGTGGTCTGCCGCGTGCGATGGCCGCACCGGGCGTGGTCGCCACATCCGTGGATGACCTGGACAACTACGGCCTGATGACCAGCGTCGAGACCGAACAGCGTCGCGCGGAAGACCTTGCGATCTTCAAGCGCATGTACCGCCCGGCCATCGGTTCAGGTCTTGTCATGGACTACTTCAGTGACACCGGCCAGAGTGTCCTGTCCGGTGCCGACCTGATCAAGGTCGCACCGCAGCAGTACACCTCAACCGTTGAGTACGCTAACAATCCGATCGCCAAATCTCTCAGGGACGTCGCCCGGGTTCACACGGCTGGCCTAGGAACACGGATCTTCTACACGCAGCACGGCGGTTACGACCACCACGCCCAGGAAGTGCCGACACACGCCCGACTGCTCGCAGAGCTGACCGGCGCTATCAGTGACTTCTGGCAGGACCTTCGTGAACACGATGCAGCGGACAACGTGTCCATGCTCGTCTTCACCGAGTTCGGCCGACGCATCAAGGACAACGGCTCCGGGACCGACCACGGCTCCGGTGGCGGTGCGTTCATCATCGGCGACAACATCGATGGCGGCCTCTACGCCGAATACCCATCGCTGGATCGTGCGGACTGGGAGCGAGACGAAGACCTCGCGCACACATTCGACTTCCGTGGTGTCTACGGCACGATGCTGCAACAGCATCTAAACGTGGACCCGGAACCGATCGTCGGAGGCAAATTCGAGCAGCTTCACCCCTACAAGGAAACGGCCTCAGCGTAGCCCTCTGGCATGACGCTGATGTCCACCTCCTAGCTCCGGAGAACCAACATGACCCTGCAATCGGCAACAAAGCCAGATACTCCGCCATTCGCTCTCCTTCGCGCCGGCTTCCCGTTCCTGACGACCCTCGGTATGCGTCGAGTTACGACCTACCCGATGGACATCGTCTTTGGCGACAAGGATGAGTTGTACGTACTGTGCCGGGCAGATAGCCCCGGACTGGGCGGCAGTAACATTCGTCGAACGAACTGGAACGATGATGACCTGGACACCATCGGCGGCGGGCGACTGCTGTGGCCGGTCCAGATGATCAAAGACGCCGCCGGGACGCTTTACGTGTCGGATGAAGGCTCGCACAAGATCATCAAGCTCAACCAGGACGGCAGCGATGCCGGTGAGTGGGGCGAGGAAGGTTCCGGCGAGGGGCAGCTAAACCGCCCGTCCGGTATCGCCTTCGACGCCGACGAAAACCTGCTGGTGGTAGACACACTCAACCATCGGGTCCAGAAGTTCAACAAGGACGGCAAGTTCCTTTCCAGCTTTGGATCCAGGGGCTCAGGTGAAGGCGAATTCAACATGCCGTGGGGCATCGCTATCACCGGCGACGGCGACATCCTGATAGCTGACTGGCATAACGACCGCGTGCAACGGTTCACGTCCAACGGCGAATTCATTTCGATGTTCGGAACGCCCGGTACGGATGATGGAGAGTTCCATCGTCCCGCAGGTATCGAGGTTGACCACCACGGCGACATCTACGTAGTGGACCGCGGTAACAACCGCGTTCAGCAGTTCAGCGCAGAAGGCAAATACTTCGACAAGTTCATCGGAGACGCCACACTCTCGAAGAGCGGTGAGATTTACGTCCGGGCAAATCCGGCCGTGCTCCGCAACCGTGAGATGGCAAATACCGAGCAGCAAAAGCGACTCCGTGGACCGGCTGCTGTGCGGTTCGACAACGAAGGCCGCATGTACATCCCGGACTTCGGTAGCCATCGAATCCAGGTGTACAACAAGCTGGCCTACCCGCTGACGCCGGACGAGATCGCGCCGGTTCCAAACCACCCGACGCTTTACACGGTCTAGGCAGGGCCGATAACAGATCGCTATTCGAGAGGCGCCCCGGCACATACGGGACGCCTCTCGGTTTTTAAGCTCCCAACACAGGCCTGGAGGCAGACCGGTTGCCGATGATGTACGGCTTCGCACAGCAGCGAAAACAGATGCTGGAAGCGGAGCTTGAACGGCTCAAAATTGAGATGCCACCGCTCGGCGCTATGCGGGTCGCACTCACGGGTGATCTCGCTGTCAGTCGCGTGACGCCTGAAACATCGCTCGATCTGGTGATAGTCCAGGCAACCGACGAGAAGTTTCACCGCCGTGCAGATTTCTGGACAACACATCTCAGGCCTCGGCTGGACACAAATTTCATCGTCTACACCCCCGAGGAGTACGAAGAACTGGTCGATACCGACCCGATTCTGATGGCGGTCGAAAGAGACGGAGAGGTGATCATTGGTTGAGTCCGCAGCGCTTAAGAACGCGGAGCGGTGGATGAAACAGTCCACTGCTGATCTGACAGATGCGGAGTTCGTCGCAGCTTCAGGCAGGCACGCCCTCGCCTGTTTCCTGTGCCATCAGTCCGCCGAGAAGGCGGTCACGAGCTACTTATTTGCTCGTGGGGCTGAGATGGTGTGGGGGCACTCTCTGGCGGACCTGTGCGAGGACGCCATGGCGGTAGAGCCATCGTTCGATTTCATGAAGTCGATCGGCCCATTGCTTGATAAGCACTACATGGGCGCGCGCTATCCCGGAGGGCTACCCGGCGGGGTTCCCGCAGACGTGTACGAAGAGTATGACTCTGAGCGTGCACTGGAGATCGCCCGGGACATTAACCAGTTCGCGCGGGAACGGATCGACCAGCTACCGGGTTAATATTGAACTGTTGATACAACTATCTCTGCTGCCGCATGGGATGAACATATGGCGAAATATGACAGCGGTGACCGTGTTGAACTACACCCGAGTGTCGCCGGGCGGTACGCGGAGTACGAAGGCCGAATCGGCGTCGTGCTCGACATCGAAGCCGACGTGCTCCACCACCACCTGGGCGGCGTAGCGCAGTACCGGGTTGAGGTAGAAGACGAGAACCCACCGGTCTCGATCTCCGTATCCGAGAAAGAGCTAAAGCGCGCCCGGCGCAACGTCAGCTAAAGCAGAAGCCCCATACGGACAATCCATGGGCATTCTCATCCGCCTCCTGATCCCAATGCTCCTGTTCCCGTTGGTTCGGTGGGGGCTCCCGCGCTTCCTGGAGTGGGCCCGTCGTCGTTACGACCACCAACAGGCGGAGAAACGCACCGGAGGGCCGGTGATAGAGGCTGAGCTGACCCGCACATCACTTCCGACACGCGATCTGCGGAACGTCGATTTCGACCGCGAGTAGGGTGCCTGCGCACATCCATTTTCGGAACATACTCACGGACAAGCGTGGGCGTATTGCCCGTCACCCCTACGATTTCCGAACCGCCCGCTAGCCCACCCTGAGGCTCTCGAAGGGTCGGCGGGTTTAGCTCAACGACCGTCTGCGGCGCCGATCGCCATCGAACCTCGGGCGGATAGCCATTCGCCCCTACGGCGTTCCAGATTATTGATGTTCCCTCTTTCCAAGAGGGAGAAGCTTGGGGTGAGAAACGATCAAAGGCCCGGACCGGACCGCCAGTGCTGGTCGGTGAAGATCCCTCGGCTACGCTCGGGACGACACGTCCCTCACTCTATGGAGATCACGCTCGTCTTTGCCGGGAGCGATATGGGCGGGCCGTAGTGCGTCACAGACGCGCCCGTGTCCGGGAAGGCCACCGGTTGCTGCACGACGAAATCCGCAAAGCTTTCCACGTTGTACGCCACGAAGGCCGGTGACATCCGCTTTATGTGCATGTCGACATCTGCGTGAAAGTCCGGAAGTCCTATCGGGCCGGTGTCCACCTGGTATTTCCAGTCTGTGTCGTTGGCGTTCATAGTCTTCACCGGGAACTCGATCTCGGCACTCAACGAACCATCATCCGAAGTTAGCCCGACTCGCCCCACCAGAGGCTTCCCGGCCATCGACGCCCGGACAACCTCTTCACCGCTGTTCAGCACCGTGCCATCCACCTCAACGAGTCGCTCGCTCATATCCTTGAATGTGCCCTTCCACAGCCCCTCTTCACGGAACCGCGCCGTGTGCTTGGAGTAGGTTCGAAAGATCACGTACTCTTTCTCCGAGAAGATGCCGTTGAAGTCATAGTTGTTGTCGTAGAACAGGTCCATAGGCGCAAAAGTGTCTTCCGACTTACAGGATGCAAAGAACAGGTAACGCGTGGATTCACCAGAGCGCGTATCGGTGATCGTGGTCCTCGACTCGATCTGGAGTCGTGCGTTATTCCGGTATCGCCCACCTTCCGAAACAAATGTGATGAACGAGCGTCCGTAGTCCAGTACCTGCATCAGTTTCCTTGCTCCTTATCCAGATTTTGAATCCGCCAGATCAAATGCGTACGCCGCTGCGCCCACCAGGCTGACATCGTCGCCAAGGGGCGACACGTGCAGCGGAACACGGCCCTTGAAGTGCGGCAGGGCCTTCTCTTCGATCAGCGCGTGCAGATCAGACCAGTAGGGCTGAAGGCTACCGGTCACGCCGCCGCCGACCACAAGATACTCGGGATCCAGCGTGTTGAGTATGTCAGCGAAACCGCTGGCCACGGCGTCGATCACGATGTCCACGATCTCGACCGCAAGCGCATCACCGGCCGCAGCAGCTTCGAACACCATCGCTGCGTTCACCGCCGCCGCATCTCCACCTGACATGCCGATAATCGAAGTGTCGCGGCCAGCTTCTATGCCCGCCTGTGCTGCTCGTGCGATGCCGCCACCCGAGGCGATGCCCTCCAGGCAGCCATCACATCCCACATTACAGCTCTGACCACCCGGCCGCACCAGAAGGTGCCCCATCTCGCCGGCGTGTCCGTTTGCACCCGTCACCATCTGTCCGTTAGCAATAATCCCGCCGCCAACACCCGTGCTAAGCGTCACGTACACAAGATGATGTGCGCCTTTGCCAGCGCCGTAACGTGACTCAGCAAGCGCGCCGAGTGTGGCATCGTGGCCGATCGTCACCCGCATATCGAGTGACTCCGCCAGTCCCGGCTGCATGGTCTTTCCGTGCCAGCCCGGCAGGTTTGGCGGGTAAACGTAAATTCCGGTACCAGGATCGATTGGTCCGGCAGAGGAAATCACCACGCCGCCGACCTCATCCCGCGGCACACCGGACGCCATTTCTTCAAACAACGCCCTCAGCCGATCCTCTGCCAGCTCAAAACCTCTTTCAGGCTCTGTAGCCACAGAACCGCTCGCGACAAGAGACCCGGTTCGATCCGCCAGCGCAGCGCGCATGTTCGTTCCCCCTATGTCACCGGCGAGGACGTAGTTGATCTGGCTCGACATGGGCGGGATTCTACCGGAGGCGCCGTCTGAATAAGACCCACTCGCTGATATCATCAGTAACGTTAAAACCCCGTCATTCCCGTGAAGATGGGAATCTAGAGACAGCCTTCTGCTGAAACATAGGCGAGTCGTGCGTGCACCGTCACTGGATTCCCATCTTCATGGGAATGACGCATTGAGTATTTTGAGTACGCAGCACCGACACGAGGACCTGCTTGGAACAGCCCTTCACACATCAAATTGACCTGTCTCGGGTCACACATCGCCACGGCCAGTCTCCGGACCTGGAGCCGAAGCGCCAGCGCGCTTGGGAAAAGCTGGACGACCGTGAGCGCCGATACGTTGTCTCCGTATACAACCACAAGGTCACTGACTGGGAGCTTCCGTTCGCGGAGGTCGGCGGGGCGTACGAGCGTGTCCTGTACGTGCTCGTTACGACGGACCGGGCGTTGAGTGCTGAGCAGATCGCATACCTGCTAATCGCCCGCCACTACCGAAACGCCGACATCACCTCGATCCGCAAGCAACTCGCCATCGGGGTACGCCAGGTTCATCTGCGGCTCGTCGGCCACAACCGTTACGGATCGACCGAAGACGCGGACGAGAAGATTCGACTGATCGAGCAGAACTGGCGTGCACGCAGGAATGCTGAACGGGTCGCACGCGTAACCCGTGCTGCACAACTGGCCGGGCTCGACGCGCCCGATCTCTCAATGGGACCTGAAGAGCCGGAAGACACCCCGTCAGAATCTCAGGAAGGGTCACTAGAAGATCTCGACCAGAACCCCTCGATTGAGGAGCGGTTCCCGGGTATCACTGGTGAAGTCGAGGGCGACCCCGAGCTTGATTCAGAACCCGATGCGGCCGAAGCGTCTCAGGATGTTTCAGACGAAGAACCCATCGACGTCCAACCGCAATCAGTTGAGGGACGATTCCCGGGGTTTACGGGTGAGTTCGAGGGCGATCCCGAGCCTGAGTCGGAACCTGAAGCGACCGAAGAGTCGCAGGACGTCCCAGACGAGGAACCTACCGAAGACCAGCCCTAGAGCGAATCCCGATAGTCCTCGGCATTGTCCTGTGGTGCGTATCTGAGCACGTCTCGTGCGTGGTCGATGTCCCAGAACCGCCACTTGTTGTCCGATACGCCGTAAAAGATGTCGAACTGGAGTGGTTCAACTTCCAGGCAACGCTGGATGAGCTGCAGAACGTCACGGTGGCTGCACCATGTGGCGAGCTGTCGCACCTCCATAGGCCGGTTATCCCGATTCACGGTGCCGATGCGGAGGCAGGCGACCTCCAACCCGAAGTTCTCGGCGTAGTACGCGCCGGTTGCCTCCCCAAAGGCCTTGCTGATGCCGTACTGGCCGTCAGGCCGGATCTGCACTGTGTGGTCGATTTGCGGGACGTTATCCGGATCCAGTCCTTCGTAGTTACCGACCCGAATTCGGCTGTACGGTTCGTCCAGTTCATGCATACCAACGGCGTGGTTTGAGCTCGCGTACACAACACGCTTCACACCTGCGTCCCGACACGCCTCGAAGACGTTTCTAGTGGCGATCAGGTTGTTCGGCAACACACTGGCCCACGGCGCGTGCTGGTTGGAATCAGCGCCGAGGTGTACCACGGCGTCTATCCCGTCGAATGCCTGGCGCACACCGTCCATGTCGGACAGGTCGCCCACGGTGGTCGGCACGGTCGGATAGTTCGGCGGCCCAATGTCCTGACCGGTAAAGTCGAAACGGTCTCCAAGATCACGCACCAATGCACTGGCGATGAGCCCCCCGGAACCGGTGACCAGAACTTTTCGTACAGGTGACATATAGAGCGCCTTTGAGTTGCTTTCGTAGCGGCCTTTCAGGCCATCGAGAAGGGCTAGGATAGCGGCCTCCGGGACGGCAGGCGAGGTGGAACAGAAACCCAGTCGCACCTGTACACGCTCGCAAAGCGTCTTACTTGCAAGGAGGGACCTTCCTGGACATGAGTATTCACACCTTCGCAACGGTCCCCCGCCACAGAAATTCAAAGAACTGCACGGATCGACTATTTTGAAATCCCCAGACAGAGCCATTGGAGCGATCTTCGTCGTGGTGGTCGCCGTAGGCGTGGCCGCCTTTACCTGGGCGAGTACCGATTTGTTTGAAGTCGGTAACTCCAACGTTGGCGACCTCGTTCAGGTTGAGTCGATGAGCTTCCCTCGCGCTGACCACACGGCGGTCCTCATGGATGACGGGCGCGTCCTCGTTCTCGGCGGGGGCGATGGCGAGACCTTCTCCTACTTGAGTGCCGAGATTTACGATCCGGTGACGAGGACCTGGGAGAAGTCGCCTAATCTTGGAACGCCGCGGCGTGATCACCGCTCGGTGTTGCTCCAGGATGGGCGAGTCCTTACGACCGGGGGACTTGACCATTTCGGCATTACTTTCACCGCCGAAATCTTTGACCCCGGATCTGGCGAATCGGCTGCCGGGCGCGGTATGCGTTCGCAGCGCGCCTTGCATACGCTGACTCCCATATCCGACGGTCGAGTGCTGGTGGCGGGTGGCATGAGTGGCGTGACGCCGCTTGAATTTACCGACCTGTTCAACCCGGAAAACGGCCGTTTTGAAGCGGGTCCTGACCTTAACGGGCCGCGTGCCTGGCACACGGCGACGACGCTGGAAGATGGACGGATTCTCATCGTCGGCGGTTCTGGATTCGGACAGGCACGTCAGTCCGTAGAGGCGCTGACACCCGGAGCGGAAGAGTTCGACGTCCTTGAGCCGTTAGAAACCGCCAGATTCCTACACACCGCCACGCTGATACCTGATGGGCGCGTCGTCGTGATCGGCGGCCAGGAAACAGTTGACGTTTTCGCAACCGTGGAAATTTACGACCCTGCCACGGGTCGCTGGACTGCCGGTGCGTCCATGCCTGACCAACGCACTCAGCACACGGCAACACTGCTCAATGACGGCCGGATTCTCGTGGCCGGTGGTTTCAACGTGGTAAGTGACATCGATGATGTATCGATTTACGACCCGAAGCGAGATACCTGGTCATCTGTCGGAACACTGTCCAACGCCAGGGGCCGACATACGGCCACTCTGTTGAACGACGGGTCCGTGCTTATCGTTGGCGGGATAGATGACACGCCAATAACAGAGGTCGGATTCTTCGAACTGTCCGGAGTACCCCGGCCCGAGGCAGATTTGTTCTTCCCGGATGGAGCTCCGGCGGACCTCCTACCGGATCCCGTAGAGCGTTAAGAGTGCGGAGCGTGTCTGATCCCGGGATTGAGCTTCTCAACCGCTTCCCACAACAGGTCTGCCCGTTCTGGTCCACCTGGTTCTGAGACGTCGATCACGCACCGGCATGTGCGGGTGTACGAACCGATAGTCTGAAGTTCGGTTCGAGACGGATTCCAGTTCCACAACCCGCCATCAGCTCGCCTGAAAACGCCGTCGGCGAGCACACGGTCGACCGGCACCGCATGCGTTAGTCGTTTTGACCGCTCCGATCCTCCGAATATCCAGAATCTGTCCCAGTGCTGCGACGGATCGTTTAATCCACGCCGGATGTGTGCGTTGACGCCGTACCGGGCCATCTCTGCCTGCGTTGGGTGTTCCTCAACACCTGCGAGGATCGACTCTATCTCCAGGAATCCAGCGAGGTAGAAGCCAAACCGACCGCTGAACTCGCCGTCGATCCAATCGGCAAGTCTGACGATGAAGAACAGCACGTCGCCGGACTCGACACCCCTCAATCCTGCCGCCCGCGCATTACGCTCCACGTTATCGCCGTAGGTGAGTGTCTGGAATTCAGGATCGTAGTGGGTCGCCGTGTCCCGAAAGCGCTCTGGCACCCAGCGGCCCAGCGTTTCACCTGGATGTTGGAACGACGGCACGTCTGCATATCTGACCGAGTGCGGTCCTGCTTCGGTAGGTGTCTCTGGAATCGGGAGCAACTCGAACGTACCGTCGTCAAATCGCGGGCTGTAGAAGGGGTGCGCCGCGTTAGCACCAACGTTGGCCAGCCAGATTTTCTGCGGCCGTGGATCTGCTGAATCGTTTTTTGGAGTCACACGACGAAGATTACATGCCGGGACCGAAACGAGGGGCGGTGGGCACACGCCAACCATAGAATGGATCCACATGGCTGACTCACCACACCCGTTTCAGACTCCGCCGGACCCCTCAGACACCGAGGACGCACCCCGCGACCCGCATATCCAGTCTCCACTGGACATGGAGGTGTTCCGTTTTCTGGGGCTGACCGGAACCGCTCTCGCACCTGCCGCGTGGATCTTTGGCGCGTTCGGGTTGGATAACCTGTGGTTTGGAATCCCGTTCGGCCTGTTGATTCTGTGGGTGTTGTATCTGGTTGTCATCCGGGCAATAGTTCTCACCAAAGACCAGGACAAATCTGTCCAGGCCGGCCTAGGTGAGGGCGTAGTGGACGCAATCGGCAGGAACTGGCAATGGTTCGGCGCCCGTGGCACCCACCTGGGGTTGATCGTGATCGACGGCGTGGACTACGGCCTGTCCCGGAAGGCACTGAAACAACTGAGACCCGGGGCGCATGTCCGGTGCCTGTACTACGAGTCCTCAAGGCACATCATCCGCATCGAAGAGATAGCGCCGGGGCAGGTCTAACCGCTCATCACTCCGGTAACGGCTGCGCCCACCAGTGCGACGACCTGCCCGCCCAGTAAGACGATCACCCACCTGAGATCTGTCTCGATACGACGCAACCGGTGATCATGATCGTTCTCTACCGTCTTCCGAAGCGATCGTAGATCGGCCCTAATGCGCCCGTATCGCTCGTCTCCCTCACTCCGGCGCGCATGCTTTCGTCTGCGCGACGAGTCACCATTCCGGCCTCGCATCAAGGTACGTCCCGCGCGGTCACACTGATCACGACGCCGCGGTAGTCGACGCCCGCAAACCGATGCTTACCGATCCCCGCAGCGTCGACCGTGACACATCCCGGATCAGCATTTAGCAACCCACAGATGCTGGACGCACCTGAGGCCTCCAGGAACGGCAGCAGCGCCGCCTCCTGCTCCGAGCCGTCCCACGAATCTGTCAGCAGGACCAGCCGGAACGTGAAGCTGAGATCGGTGTAGTTCGCACCGTCCAGAGAAACCACCACCGCCGGTAACTCCTCTACCGTTCCCGGGTCATGGTCATAAACCTTGAGGCCCGAAATGGTATCCAGCGCGTTCACAATCGAAGCCTTGATGGAACTAAGACTCATAGCGCGGTTAGCTCGCTACGCCGATAGGCATTCGGCGCAACGCACTTAGCAGCCGTCCAGCATCAGGGTCGATAGCCGCATGTGTATCTGGTGCTCCGAGCCCGTACGACCCTGCCGTGACCGCCATCGGGTTGTCTTTGCGAGAGAACAATCGCCCGGCTACCAGCAACGTCGCTTCGCTCACCGCCGCCGGGTAGGTCATTCCCATCAGGTCTGTGCCATCGGCGTGAGTAACCGCGCTTGTGCCGTTGACGCCGCGCTCGACCGTCAAAACATTAGCGGCGACGAGCCGTACAAACACCTGCTCCTGCTCGATACGCAACGTCGCGCCCGGCGCGACCAAAGCCCCATCGGTGACGGAGGTCGCTGTGGCGGTGAGTGGCGCACCAACGTTCAGGTCAACTCCCGTGTCCTGCAGGACACAGCGAAATCCCCAGTCGCCATCGATCTCTATCGTCCTTCGTCCCACGGTGAACGCAGGGTGTGTCCCGTGAGGATCTGCGTGGATGCTTGAATATGGCCGACCCCATGGCCGGTCTGGACTGGCGTTCAGCGGGTAGAGCAGGTACTGGTCCGAGGTCAGGCTCAGCTCGAACACCCGGTCACGGTCGGCATCCTCACGAATCGTCGTAATCGTAGCCAGGTCTGGCACCGGCAACTTGTCCGGATGCTCTACATCGAACCTCCTCGTCTGATTCAGTACGAAGAAGTGACGATTGCAAAATCGATCGACCGCACGACTTGCGCCATACAACGCCAGCCAGAGCAGTGACTCCTGCGTAGAGCCGGTAATTCCAGCCCGCAGCTTGAGCGTGTCGGGACCGGCATAGGTGTTGATCACACCGACGGGTGCCGTAGTAGTTGTGACCATGCTCAGGCACCCCCTTCCGGGGCACTCGATGCGTCCGACCTGTCCAGTCGTCCACCGGGTATCACGTGCAACTCCGCTACCTCAGATGGGGCACCAATCAACCGCTGGTACTCACACATCGCGACATCGAAACGTCGCTTGATTGAACGCGCCGTTCCAAGCGCAACCGCACTGGCCGTTACATCCTCGGTACCCAGTTGTCTTGCATGCCAGAGTCGTTCAGCAACTCCCAGCTTGAGTTGCCGGATACTGCTCGCAACCGCCGTTATCGCTAGCTGCCTCGCTTCTTCATCGTCTATCGAGTTGTCCAGGAACTCTTTCAGGTGATCTTCAAACTTCATTCCGTCCCCACTTTTCACTTCCACCAGCAAATATCAGCTTCTCTAAGTTCGTCTAAACCAGCGGATCGCTTGTATCCAGTGGATTTTCCGAATCACGCTGAGAGGCGCGGTACCTTTGCACCAGTCCCCTCAAGTGACGGCCAGCGAACTCCTTGACGTCTGTGTCGCTAATACCGCCCACATCAACACCCTGGTGATGGGCCAGCGCCTCCCTGAGTAAGGCAGCGTTGGTCGTCGAGAACGTAAAACCAATCGTAGGCATCTCTAATCTCCCACCGGAAGTAATCCGGATACCCGGGTTTCAAGCTGACGAATGCGGGTGGCCTGTTGTCGTGCCGCACCCGTCAACACACGAATCAACTGCGTCTGGTTGGTCAATCCACCATCAGCTATGGACCCGCCTAAAACTCCGGCATCGATCAAAGCCGCTTCATTCGCATATGCGAACTTGCCGAACTCCGATTTAATCTCGAAAGCCGCATCGCCCGAACGAACGTGGTCGTACGCCTCAATCAGCGCAACATCGTCGTAATCGTCGAAAGTCTGCCCGGCGGTGACGGAGTACATATCTCCGTCCTCGTCTACAAGAAAGCGCGCTAGCGTTGCGCCCCCAACCCGCGCCTGCACGACAAACACGTTTCCATCGGCCGTAACGTTTGCGACGGCGTTAGCCCCGTCATGCTCACGGACATCGAAGTTGACCAGTCCGACTCCGGCCGTGGTTTTGGTGGTGTCAGCGGTCCCACCGGCGACTGTCCACCGGAGAACGCGGGGAAGCGAGTCATCTTCTCCGATCACCTGAACGTGCGCACCACCCAGAGTCGCGCTCGACTTTGAGATGTTGAACCAGCTATCCGTCTCTGACTGATCCGTGTATCCGTGAGCAACCTCGCTGGATTTTAGAGCGAAAATCTTGTCGTCGTTTACTCCCTGGTTGATCGTGAGACCGGTCGTCATACCGTTATTGGAGCTGTCGCCGATGAACACCCCACCCGCCGAGTCGATCCGCATCCGTTCCGTAACGGTGGAGGCACCGTCTGCAGTCGTCTCAAAGATGAGCCGACCCGGCATATCGTTGGAGCCGGGTGTGCCGTCTACGGCGACGGTGATGCGCGCACCGGCCGATGCCATATCAGTGCCGTCATCTCCAAGAAAGACGATCTGCCCGAGCCGATCGTCCGCAACTAATGCGGTACCCGGTGTTCCCACGACTCCACTTCGGGACTTCCCGAAGTAGATCGAGCCGTTATTCGCATTTGCGCCCGTATAAGCAACGATAGCGAGGTTCACATCGGTCCCGGCCGTGTCCCCAAGTATCTGGAACTCCGGAGTGACCCCGGCCACCACACCCTGCGCACTATGGCCGATGACGACGCCATCACCGTCCACGACATGAAGGTCCCCGCCGGTCATCGTCAACTTGCCAGTTGCATGGGACAGGGTCACATCGCCAGCCCCGAAATCGATCTGCTCAGCAGAATCAAGCAAGAGGCTTGCACCGATAACCTTGAGATCTCCGGTTCCGACAACGGCCGGAGTGACGATCAGATCAGCGCCGTCGTAAAACAGACTTGAGTCGCCGCCGGTACCGAACCTGATCGACACGTTGTCCGGGTTGAACCGGGGGTTGGTCCGGTACTCCACACCCGAGTCCGTCATGCCGCCACCCCCGCGTAATCCACCTTGTCTCCGTTGTTAGCGGCATCCACATAAAAGCGACGCAGGTCTATCAACTCCCGGAAGCGAACCGTCAGCTCGTCCCCCGGATTTATCTCGTACCCGTCTCCGGCGGCCACGCTGTCGTCGCCTACATATATGGCGCCGGTGTTAGTCCCACGCGCCCGAAAGCTCACGGCTGACACCGCGTTTCCGGATGTCACCACCTGGACCCGCGTACCAGCCGCCGCCACCGTTACCGTCCCGATAGGAAGCCCCATCTCACCTCAACCCCTCACCGGCTGATGCCGGATCCAATTTCCTGTGTGCCTGAATTTACTGCTACGCGTACTCCAGGTACCAGACATCGACCCCTTCGGCAGAGGTCCCGGCATCCACAAAGACGTCGTACAGGTTCAGATTTGGATGTCCCCGTAGCTCGATAGTGTCGTCAGCCACGAGTCCCGGGTCGCTACTCGAAACCGTTGCGTCGCCCAGGTACACGGTCCCGGCGTTAGCGGTCTTGGCTTTCACCCTGGCCCACCAGACAAGCAGGTCTGTGGAACTCAAACGCTCCGCCGTACCTGCGAGAGTCACGGTTTTGCTGATCGTCTTTAGTGGCATACATGCCCCTCCACGTCTTCATCAGAGACTCAGTAGTAGTTCTTCTGGAATGGCGACCCCAACCCAGATAAATGCCCTACCGGGGACTACTCCACCCCAAATAGCCGCCCGGCAGGGCCCGCCGCTGCCGTCTACGCCACGCCGGTGATGTTGTATTGGAGCGCCGTGTGGGTCGCCGTCGAACGGTTCCCGGACCGTTCATCGAACGCAACCCGCATGCTCACGACCATCACGTTCTGTCGCTTCTGGATGTCACGCTCGGTCTCGATCGACAGCTCACGGCGGAATCCGATGCGCCACTGGCTGCGATTCACGACCAGGATCCGGCCCGTGTTGGTCAAGTTGCCAGCATCCGTCACCTTGCCGTCCGTATCCGCCAGTCGCATCTGCTCCGACACGATCACCGGGTGGCCGTAAAGCACGCCCAACTGGCCGGTCAGGAGTGACGCCTTCGGGCCGAGCTTATCGACCGTCTCGACCTCGTCGATGGCGAGCGATGCAAGGTAGGTGTTCACGTCAACGATGAAGGGCGATTCGGTCGGTCGCACCCCGTACTTGCCGATCAGCTTCAATGCAGAGTTATAGCTAGCTGCCGTCACGTTCCCGTTGAGTGAGTTGCCCTGTGAGGTGTTGTCCACGAGCGGCAGGTGCAAGAGGCCGTCGAACCCGATCAACCACTGCGCCTTGCCCGCCGTGGTGGCGGCGATTGTCGTGCCATCTGCGTTGATGTTGTTCAGTGCGGTGGTGTCGCCGTTCAGCAGGACGTCGTCGATCACTTCAGCCGAGTTCCGCACAAGCGATCGCCGAACCTCTGGAAGCATCGCGATCACCGCATCTTCCTCAAGAGTCAGTGACCAGGGAACTTCGGCCACAAGTTCCTGCGCTGTAAGCGTTTGCTTGGCCGTGGAGAGCGCCGTCGTGGTGGTGGCCGTGTTCTCGGTGCCCGGGTACCAGTTGACGTCACCCAGCTGGAGAGGGATGTCGAACGGCGAGGTCGGCATGTCGATCCGACTGAACAGGGACCCTACGACGGTGTCCAGGTTCACGTCGCGCCACAACTCGTTGGCCTCGGCGGTCGGGACAAGTTCGTCACCGGATCCGCTTGTGACGGAATCCATCGCGGCACGGAGCCGAACGCCCCAATCCTCAACATGTGACCCGCCGCCGTGGGCCTGCGCCGCTCGATGGAGGCTGCGCACGATAGCCAGGTCCAGTGCGTCACATCCGGCGTAGGGACCGGCGTCCACAACGCTCCGGCCCTCACCGCCAAGGAGGGACCGCCGCTGCGAATCCCTTGCACTCCGCGCCAGCCCGGACACGGCGTCGTGGAGACGCGCCCTCTCTTCTGCGAGCGGAGCGACGTGCTCCTTCACGAATGCCGATACCTCGGCGATCTCTTTGCTGATCGATTCCAGTTCGCGTGTCGTCACGATTTAGTTCTCCCCCACACTGTCTGCTTCAACTGACTTCCGCTCACCGCCCGTCAGGTCGGCAAGCACTCCCCAGAACTCCCGTATCTCATCTCGGACTCCCCGGATTTCCGGCGAGTCTGCCGGTTCAGAGATAGCGGGAACCCCGGCGTCCTCGGAGACTCCCGCCCGCACAAGGGCCCCGGCGTTCACCGGGACCGGGGCTGCGCTGATCTCAAGTAGCTCCTGTCGCTTAAATAGAACACCTCTGCGACCCGACGACCCGGTCCTCGGCTCCATCTCTATGGCCCGAAACCCGACCGATACGCCGCGCATAAATCCAGCCGCGTACAACGACCGAATTTCCTGTGCAAAGGGCGTCGGCGCAAACTCGATGCTCGCCATTAGGCGTCCGCCGTCGCTCGCGTCCTGGACCCACACCTTTACGCACTTGCCGATGGCCGGCCGTCGATAGTCGTGTGCCCAGAGAAATACCGGGTTCGCCTTGTAAGCCGTCAGGTCCCACCCGGAAGCGCTAACGACATCACCGGCGCGGTCTTCCTGACTCGTAGACGCAATAAGCGTCAGTGGCCCGTCTTCTATTTTCTCGTGCCCGCCATCAACATCCGGGCTGAGGTCCGCACCGTCCCCCTCCACCGCTCGTACCGAGAACCACTTCGTCACGAGCCCGGAATCAACCGTCACGTCTCCTCCAGCCTCCACCGTTTTCGTCAACCGCCCCTCCCTGCTTTCCCGTCCAACTTCTTGTTCTTGTCTTTATAAAAGCCTATAGAACATTTGTTCTAATTAAAGAGTAGTCGGCATCTCCGTAATCGTCAATATCCGGCGGACACCAATCGAAGACGACCTTTTTGCTGCTACCTGTTACCCTTCCAACGACACCTGATCTTCGTACCAAGGGAGGGGTCATATGCCGGTTATTACTATCGAGGGACGAGTCGGCGCTGGCGGGCCTGGAGTAGGCCGCCTGGTTGCTAAAGCCTTAGAGCTGGACTTCGTCGACCGACTTCTACTCTCCGAGATAGGTCGGCGCGTGGGCGCCACCGTCGAGGCCGTTCAGGACTCTGAACGTCGACTACCTTCTCGTGGCGACCGCTTCATCTCCTTCATCCAGAGAACGCTGGAACGAACCGGAAGTGCCGGAGCCGGTGATCCGTATTTCGGCCCCGGGATGGAAGTCCTGGTTTCACGGCCTTACCGAGACTTTGAGGCCGCACCAGCAACCCGCGCCGAAGAGCTTCACGAGTCACAGTTCATCGACACGACGTCCGAAGTAATCCGTGAGATCGCGGCCGCCGGTGACGCGGTGATCCTCAGCAGGGGTGGTGGCGCGATCTTGCGTGGCACGACGGGCGTGCTCAGGGTCGGGCTGCTTGGCGAAAAGGAAGACCGGGCGAAGCGCATACAGCAACGTGAGCAACTTGAAAGCCTTGAATCAGCACGAGAGTTGATCGAACACTCCGACCTGGCGCAGGCCCGCTATTTTGAAAAGGCTTTTGACTCGAATCCCGTCGACCCTTTTCTGTATCACTTCATGCTGAACACATCAGAAGTCAGCCTGGAATACGCCGCCGGGGTGATCGTGTACGCCGCACGCCAGATGGACGAACAGGGACTGCTAGCGGCTGAACACGGAGCGCTCGAGTCGGAAGAGCCGCTTACTTCAAATTAACTCGTTGGCCGGATCCTCTTCGCGGACGCTAACAGGCGTTGTAGGATTCGCCGCCATATTCACGCGTTTATTCCCAAATTCTGAATACCCCCTTACGGAGTCCCGATGAAGATCACGAAAGTCGCCCCGTGGCTGATCAGCGGTCCTCGCCCCTACCTAGAGACGGCGGAGGACAGCACTCCCTCTAACCGCGAATACGTGTTCGTCGAGGTCTCGACAGACGAGGGTGTAACTGGTTGGGGTGAGGTCACTGGAACCACACACACCGCCAACCGTGCCGTATGCGCCGTGATCGGGCACCTGAGCGAGTTCCTGGAAGGTGAAGACCCGACGCACATAGAGCGAATCTGGAACAAGATCTTCCGGACTTTCACCTACATGGGTTCGCGCGGAGCCAGCACAAGCGCCATCAGTGGAATCGACATCGCTCTCTGGGACATTCGCGGCAAGATCCAGGGACTGCCGATTTACGAATTCTTTGGCGGGCCGGTCCGTGAGTCTGTACCGGTCTACTGTCATCCGGAGGACGGTTCCACAGTAGAGTTATCGGCCCAGCACGCGAAGGCGATCGTGGAGGCAGGCCAGACGGCGTTCAAGGTCGATCCCTGGTACCCACATCACCCGGAGGAGCTGCACGGATATCTAACCGGAAAGCTGACTGCGGAAGCGGAGAATCACGGCGTAGCGGTGATCGCCGCCATGCGGGAGGCCGTCGGACCTGACATCGAGATCCTGATCGACTGCCACGGTCGTTTCGACGTGCCGACGGCGATCCGGCTGGCCAACGCACTACAGCCGTACAACATCTTCTGGTTCGAAGAGCCGGTGCCAGTCGAAAGTTATGCGGCGCTAAAACAGGTCAAGGAGAGCGTCGGCGTGCCGATATGTGTCGGCGAGCGACTCCACACCCGTTGGGATTTCCTGCCTGTGCTTGAGGGCGGACTAGCGGACTTCATTATGCCGGACGTCACATGGACCGGCGGCATTACGGAGCTGAAGAAGATCGCTACGATGGCCGAGGCCTACTACATCCCGATCTCGCCACACGACGCCAGCGGGCCGATCAACGTGATCGCCGGGGCGCAGGTGATGATCACCGTGCCCAACCACTACCGGGTCGAAACAAGTCGAGCCAGCCTGAGCGCATACGACGCATTCATAGACCACCCGGTGGACCTCAGGGGCGACGCCGTATACCTGTCAGACCTCCCAGGGCTCGGCTTTGAGCTGGACCGGGGTTACCTGGCAGCTCACGCGCTGGACGGCTACGCGGGATAGGGCGGGGCTTGCTCCACCCGATTTAATTAACGCGAAATCCCGGCCCTCAACGCCGGTAGTGCCTCGTACACCTCGTCTATGGCGATCGCCAGGAAGGTGCCGACCACCCGCTGTCCGGTCGTGGTCTGTACGACGACCGCCCGGCTGATACCGACCACCTCGCCCGAGCGATTCAACACCGGCCCACCGCTGTCGCCCGGATCCACCGGCGCATCCATCTCGAATCCGAGTCCCAGGTCCTGGCTAATCTCGACAACTCGCGTTAGGACGCCCACGTTCGCACCGGCCGGACCGATGTCGTTGCCGTCGGCGAGCGTATTGGAGTAGCCGATCGCCAGTAACGGTTCGGCGATAGAGCCGTTGTCGATCGTGGGCGCGAGCGTCAGCGGTCTGGCGGTGGTCGCACCCGGGTTGATCCGCAGAAGCGCCAGGTCTCTCTTCGAATCGGACGCCACGACAACGGCCAATGTTGAACCGCCTTCCGCACCCCAGAGTGCGACAGAGGTATTTCCTGAGATCACGTGCTGGTTGGTAAGAAGTAGGCCGGGTTCGAACAGGAACGCCGTCCCGGTTTTTCCGCCCACAACCACCAGAAAGACGGCATCCGTGGATTGCCGATAGACCTGATCCAGCAGGGTCGACGGTTGTGATGTTGCAGTTGGCTGCGGGCTTGGTGTTGGTTGCGGCGTGGAGGCAGGCTGAGGTGTGGCGGTCGGTGCGGGCGTTGATGTGGGTTGTGGCGTTGGCAACGATGCCGGAGTCGCAGTCGGCCTGGGCGTGGCGAACGGTTGTGGCGTGGGTGCCGCTACGGGGGTCGCAGTTGGTACAGGGGTGGAAGTCGGCTGAGGCGTCGGGGCGCCCGGGATAGCGGCTATTGCGGTAGCTACGCCCGCGTTCACACGTTGCTGCACGTCTTCCTCAGACAGCCCGCCTCCGCACGCGACAAGAAGAAGGGCCAGCGAAACAACCGTAAAAAGACCAACTCTCTGTAAATAACCTACAGCGAGCTGTGTCATAGAGCTTGCCAGTATCGGCGGCCTTCCCATCGGATCAGTCGACCCCATCCCGGTCGAGTCATGTGGCTGCCGATGACTACCATGTCATGCGATTCGGCCAGATCGAGCGCGTCGTGCCGTGATTTCTGGGCCTGCTCCCGATTCACGTCCGGCCTGTACAGATGATCCGGCTCGGTCACATGCATCGGGCTACCTATAACGTCACCGATGATGAGTGCCCGCTCGTTACCTGACGAAATCAGCATGCTCTGATGACCGGGTGTGTGCCCCGGCGTCGGGTAGGCGTCAAGGCCGGGAGCGATGTTGGCCTCACCGTCAATCAGCTCAAGCACCCTCATATCCGGCAACGGCAGGTAAGTGTCCTGCGCTGCGTCTCGCCTTCCGGCATTCAAGAATTCCTCGTCCGTGAAGTGGCCCCAATCGGCTTGTTGAAGGACGTACTTCGCATTTGGGAAGGTTGGACGGCTTCCGTTAGCGTCGTGGGTGAGGTTCCAGCCGACGTGATCACCATGGAGATGCGTCAGGAACACTGAGTCGATTTCGCCCGTAGACACGCCATTGGCCTGCATGTCCTCCATCAACTCCGGCGGACCAGGACGACCTCCTGCCGCCCCATGCGGTCCCAGCCCGGTGTCGACCAGAACCTGTTTGCCGCCAGACGCCAGGTGGAACACTCCGATGTTCGTGTAGAACCCTTGCGCGTCAAAAGCCTCCGGGAATCGCTCGCGGTAGCCGTCCCACACGGCTTCCGGCGTCTCCGGGAAGAGATTGGTTGTGGCGAACGACATCCGCCCATCGGAGAGCGCTGTAACAGTGATGTCGCCTATTTTGAGCTGTGCCAATGGGATCCCTTCAAGATCGCAACCCGACTCTGCCTTCGTAGTGCCGTCTTCGCATGATTTCTCGGGCCTTGGAGTGGCCGAACCACACCATCTTGCCGGTCATCGATTCGGTCGCCTCTGAGTGCATGTCCAGCTCGGCAAAGAACTTCATGAAGAATAGGCTCGCGCCGCGCCCGGACATCGGCTCCTGTTGTACTACGGCCACGGGAGCGAATGTTCCTTCATCTTTTAGGGCTGAGTTGGCGATCTCAGGATCGGCCGAATCCCAGGTGCACATCGCAAATAGCTTTGAACTACCGGCGAGTATGTCTTGAAGGGCCAGCCAGCATTCGGCAGCCGATGTCGACCCGTCAGCGCGGGTCGTCAGAAAAATGCAGTTGAAGTCGTCCGCCGACTTGATCGCCGCTGCGATGTCGTCTCGCCCGGATACAGGTATCGGCGCTTTTCCGATCACCGGGATGTCCCTGCGAGTCAGGCTGTTGGCAATGTGTGCGGTCGCTTCCGCCTCCCAGCCATCTCGATCTTCGACCGCGTCCAGAACTAGAACGCGTGGACGACCCGGCACGGTCACCTCGCTCCAGAACAGCGATGACCCAGACCCTCCCTTGAGCGACGCGCCAAATCCGCCCGCGGCTGGACCGCTACCACCCGAATCTGCGCTTCCTGAGCCACTCGAAGGACCACCCGCCATCAGCCCAGCGCCTTCTTGAGTGATTCGACGTCGGCATCATCCAGGAAATACTCAAGAATCGTTGTCTGCCCGAGCTTGGACAGCGATATCACCAGTCGCAGCCGGTCATCATCTGTACGTTCAATCTCCATCGTCTTCGGCGGATGCTCTGACGAAAATATAGTCTCCATGTGTCGATTACCTCCCTGTTTCAGAAAGTCCCCTCTCCCAGCGGGAGAGGCTTAGGGTGAGGGAGAAGTTCATCCAACCCGAACCCCCTGATCTCCCCCTGGTGGGCTACGCCTCGCCACGCTCCTCGGCCCAACGTCGGTAGCGCTCCTTCGTTTCCTCGGATATCGGATAGTAGCGACCGGGCGGTGCCTTTTCCTCGTCAATCAACCCGATCACAAACTCCTCCGCCTTGTCCTGCTCCTCGATCCAGTCGATCACACCCTCCGCAAGCTGACTCGGCACCACCACCACACCGTCGTCGTCTCCGACGATCACATCACCCGGGAGCACGAGAACGCCGCCGCAGTTGATGGCCTCGTTCGCTTCGTACGCCTCGATCCACGGGAGATTCCCGGCTGGTGAACGGTGTCCGGCAAAAATATCGAGGCCGTAGTCGTCTCGGATCATGTCCAGATCACGGATGCCGCCATCGGTGACGATCCCAACAGCATCGTTGTGCCATAGTTGGCGGGCCTTCATGTTGCCGACGATATTGGCTTCTGGCTCTGCGGCGTGCGCCTCAACAACCAGCACGTCGCCCGGCCCACACGTTCCCATCGCTATGTATTCCGGCGAGTTTTCGCCTTGCCGTGTGATCTCCAGCAAGTCAGGCCGGGGAGGAACGAACCTGAGCGTCCGTGCACGTCCGACCATCGTCTTTCCGTGTGTCATCGGCTTGACGTTCTTCATCAGGCAACGCTGCCAGTTGGCCGAGGCGAACCACTCGGCACCCTCCACCGGGTGCCGCCACACGGCGCTGTAAACGGTCGCCGACGTGACGCGCCGAAACCGCTCAAGAATTTCATCGCTGACGTGAACCCTGGGTTCCATCGACGGTCGGCCTCCGAGATGCGTGTGTCCGTAAACGAGCGCCATTGTCGCAGGCAAGGACCGAGGGCACACGTCCCGGAAGGGTCAAACGCCGAGGTATCCGCCCCTAAACGGCTAATAGCGCCACCTCCTCACCCAATCGAACCCACCCTGAGGCCCTTGAGTGGCGGGCGAATGTGGCAGAAACAGTCACATTCCTGACGAACGCCGCTCGCCAAATGGTCGAGTCGGACACGATCAAGATGCTGAGTGAAAAGCCGGGGGATCCTTCGCCCCGGCTCAGGATGACGAGGCAGTTGTTGCTTTGAATTCAAGCATGGTCTCAACACAACCGAGGGCGGATACGAATCCGCCCCTACATGTACTTCTCTAAGACGTCGTGTACAGCCTTGATGCGGGCAGAATCCGATTGCAGTGACTTGAATTTGCCCCCTCTCCCCACGCGGGAGAGGGCAGGGGTGAGGGGGCGGCTTCCCCTACGACAGTTAGTCACCACAGACGCGCGCGTTCACCAATAAGATCGTCAAAATAAGCGCCCCACTGGGGTTAGTCCAGCTCGTCTGGCCTCAGCACACGTACCTGGCCACGGTCGCCCGTCAGCCCTAGTCGCCCGGCCTTCATCTCAAGCGCATCCTTGCCAAACAACTCGTACCGCCAGCCTTGCAACGGCCTCAGATCTGAATCATCGGTCGTAGCGATTCGATCAAGCTCTTCACGCGTCGCCACCAACTTCGTTGCGACGTCGTTGTCCTCGCATCGTAGCCGTAGCAGCGTCTGAAGCAGCGCCACCAGCGCCTCGTGACCCCGGATCGGGGGTCGTCGTGGCGGGATCTCCGGCCACTCACTTTGCGGCATATCCAACGCACGCTGAACCGCCTTCAGCAGCGCCTCACCGTCACGGCCCTTTGCGGCGTTACCGCGCAGACCACGCACACGACTGAGGTCCGCTACGTTTTTAGGGGCGTGCGTGGCTATCTCCACCAGCGCATCGTCCCGGATCACCCAGTTGCGGGGGAGGTTCCGGCGTTGTGCCGTCTCCTCGCGCCAGGCAACGATCTCACGCAAAATAGCGAGCACCTTGCGACTGGGTCGACGAATCCGGACACGCCGGTACGCCAGATTGGGGTCTGCGTTGTAGGAAGAGGTGTCCGTAAGCGCCGCCATCTCCTCGGAAACCCACGAAATGCGACCACTCTCTTCGAGCCGCTCGTCAAGCTCTTCGTAAATGGTGCAGAGATGCGTCACATCGCCCAGGGCGTAGGCAATCTGGCGGTCTGATAACGGTCGGATCGACCAATCGGTGATCTGCGATGACTTGTCCAACGTGACACCGGCGATCTGCGCGGCCAGGGTGGCATATCCGACCTGCTCGCCGTACCCGGCCACCATTGCGGCGACCTGTGTATCGAACACCGGTTCCGGGACCCGCCCGGCTACGCTGAAGAACACTTCCATGTCCTGCGAGGCCGAGTGAAACACCTTCAAGACAGACTCGTCGTCCATCAAGTTGAACAGCGGATCGAGGTCGATGTCCTTCGCCAGCGGGTCGATCGCTGCCGCCTCGTCGTCATACGCGACCTGCACGAGGCACAGCTTCGGCCAGTAGGTCTTCTCTCTGAGGAATTCGGTGTCTACTGCAACGTAGGGAGCGCCCTCAAGCCGCTTGCAAAACGCGGCGAGGTCACGGGAATCGGTAATTAGCACGCCCCGAGTATGCCCCGTTCAACCGCGGTGACACAACCGCACGGGCCCGGGACGCTCTAACATCACCCGGATCTACACCGAAGCGACACCCTCACGCTGGCTCGCCGGTACGTCACCCCAGTCCACCGGCCCGAGCCCGCGGCCAGCGCGCACCTCGTTCACCGTCAGCACGCCTGCGCCAACCAGCTTCACCAACCGGTCCACACGTTCGTTTTCCGAGTCTTGCAGGGCTTCGATGGCGCTCAGATCGAACTGTGCCTTTAGCTCCGGGCCGCCGGGCGTTCTGAACATGGGCGCGAGTGTCCGATTCACCGCGTCCTCAAGCAACCGTAGCTCCGGGACGATGGTGTTCCGCCACAAAAACCGCTCCTCGGTGTCGATGTTGGCGAGCGTTGCTTCCTGCAGGTCGCCCAGGAATGCCTTTGGCACGCCGAACGCACGCGCAACTTCTTCTACCGACCACTTCAGCGCCTCGATGAACTCCATCTCACGCTGTGACAACCCGAGCCGTTTGGCATCCATGCCCTGGCCCAGCACCAGCGGCCGGTGCGCCCGGCTGGCACCGGCGAACCGTGACTCCCAGCGCTCGTAAAACTCCTGCACCTGCTCATCCGTCGGCGTCTCGGCCGTCGTGATCGCAAGATCTGACGGCGTGGCCGAGTTGCTGAAGAACGATCGGTTGAACAGCAGAGCCGAGGACGCCATCTCGATGGCCGCACGAGAAGGTGCAATGGAAGACACGCCCGCAAATTCGTCCACCGGGTTGAAGTGCTTGAACCACACGACCTCCTCCGGCAGGTACGCCACACGTTTGCCAGCGTGCTCGTACACGAAGCCGCGCACGTACGACTTGTCGTCCGGTAATACCCGAACCCGATCGCTCCGGAGCGGCCAGATTTCAGTCACAACACCAGACTCATCACGCTCAAGCCCCCAGAACGCGGAGCCCCAGAGCGATAGGTAGGTCTCGGTGGCGTGCCACATCTCGCTCGGCGTCCAGAACGGGTTCGGGTGGTCCAGCAACACCTGCAACGGATGACCCGCACCGACCGGCGACACACCTCCATCTGCCCCGACCTCCTGCACCCGGAACGGCGGACGAGCCACCGCACTCGCACGCACCCGTACCGCAGCGTGAACAGCCGCGGAGGTCGAGTAGAAGTCGCCGTAACGACTCATCGTCTGCGACCCGCCGAACCCCGTAATGTCGTCACCTATCTGATCCACCAGCACCCGCGAAGCCCTGTTCGATCGCTCGACGGTGTCCCGTGCATCCGCCCGAGACCTGGCCAGCAGTACCTGTCCCGCCACACGTGCGCCCGCTCGCACCAGTTCCATCAACGTCGTAGCCGCACCCATTCGTCCACCCCTCGCTCACATACCCGTACCAGCCCAAAACGAATCACGCCTCAGAGCTGGAATCCCTCATTCGCCCACTCGATCAACCATTCACGACCGTCCGGAAGCCACCAGCTCGCACGTCCCGACGGCGAAACCCGCCGCACGGAGCACTCGATAGGCGGCATCTCCACCGCATGATCGAGAACCGCATGCAACACAACGATGTGCGCACAGCGCTGCGGCACCGCGAAATCAGTCACCGATTCGCATAGCCCGCACACAAGTCGCCTATTCGCCATCGCCGTCCTCCACCTCTACGTCCACGCCTTGAATCGGGAAGCCCCGGTCGATGCAAATGCCAACATCAGGGCATCAGCGTGATCCGGACTGGCGATCCCATGTGATCGCAATACGTCTTTACTTTCGAGTCGAATCTGTCCACTGCTCGTGAATGAATAGCGGAGAGACGATAGCTCGGCCACCAGGTCAGGATGGTCAGGAATCTGAATCCGGCCTTCCTGGAATCTTTGCCTGAGCCCGTCGAAAAGCTCCGCCCTCAGGTTCATGAACTGCTCAGGGTTACGGGCGCGTTCCGAGACGTTCACCGCAACAACGCCCGCAACCCCAAGCTCACGCAGGCGGTCAACGACCCCCGCGCCAATTCCGATCGTGTCCACCCTCACCGCCGTCACCACGTCGGGGGCCAACCTCGCCACCGCCGCCACCACACGACCAGTTGTCGCCATCGTGTCCTGCATGCTGAACGCCTCTAGCCACAGGACACGACCCCCCTGGCGAGCACAAATAACGCTCTTGTCGTTGCCGAAACGGGCGACGTCGACGCCCAGTTCCACAGGTCCGCCCTGAAGCTCTCGCAGGACCGGGGTGCCGGGTGCACGAGGCGTGTCGCGCACCACCGCCGCCTCTATCAACCGCAGCGCTATCAACGAATCCTCGCCCTCGGACGGAAAATCGCCGAGTACTCGCACCTCGTACATCGGGCTGTCTTCGCCCCAGTTCAGGGCGGCGTCTTTCACCCACTGCGGGCTGACCAACCCCGGCACATCGATCCGACCCGACTTTACGTTCGGCGTGTCGAAGGCCGATATGTGCAATGTGTGCCACAGGTCCCGCCGCCTATGAAACGCCTCGTAGAAGGTCCCGCCAAGTGCCGTGGGGTTGCCGAGAAGCAGCAAGCGCGCGCCCGCGGAGGTCATCGAGCCTTCAATCGCTTCGAAAATGTCCTCTCGCATACCGGACGCCTCATCCACGATGAAAAGGATGTTGCCCTCGTGATAGCCCTGGAACCGCTCGGATTCGTTCGTAGACAGGCCATACGCGTAGTGCTTGTCGCCTATCTCGAGGGCAGTGCGCGTCAACTTGCCGTCGATCAGTTCTTCGTTACCGCGGTACGCGCGACGGATCTCCCGCCACAGGACCTCTCGGACCTGTCGTTCGGTAGGCGCAGTGGTGATCACCATGGATTCCGGGAACGCCATCAGCCACCACAGCACGACGTGCGCGGCCACGTAGGTCTTGCCCGAACCGTTACACGAGCGCACAGCGACCCGCACGTGGTCCCGAATGGCCTCGATGATCTCGATCTGAGATTCCCAGAGTTGCGCACCAAGCTCATCCCGAACAAACCCGGCCGGGTCGCCCGCCCAGTCTGATTCCCGGGTCTTCGCCGCTGAAATCGTCACCAGGCGCTCAGTCACCGATGGGGCTGAAGATGTGGCCACAACCGCGACACCGGAAACAGGTGTTCGCCTGCGACCGCGCCTTTTCCAACCGGAACGTGTCAATCCCACCGCATCTCAGACACGCCATCGACGGCAGACGCTGAGTCGCAGCCCTGCCAAAATCCGATTCGACTTCACCCACCTGCATCTCCTCTACTTGCACTGCCCTATCTGGTAATAGAACATATGTTCTGATTATGTGGAATAAAGGCCAGCCGCGTCAAGGCTCTGCGGGCAGGGATTCGAGGGCAGAGCAGCACCCCGCTTCCAAACCCATCATTCCCAAGAAATCAGGAGTCTAGATACGGTGGCCAGCGCACACATCGAAGGGCCGCTGTCACGCCGAGAAACACCCACCCTGAGGCTCTTCAAAGGGCAGGCTCAGGGCGACATCTACTTTGAACAGCCGGTCCTCTTAAAGCGGGAACGCCTGTTCCAATGCGTCCCGAAGCTCCTTGCAGGCCTGCTCTTCAAGTGCGCAGATCGCAGTGAGGCGGTTCCGTTGCCAGAAGTTGCAGCAGTCGTCGGCTAATGTCCGTCGATGCAGCCAGGTTGGATCAAGAGGGATGTCCACACCGATATCGTTCACCCGGTGCCGATACAGCTCCACGTCGGCGCCGTTGTAGGTACCCAGCCACGCATCGAGAACTTTGGCGGGCCCGGGCCGTAGTGGCTCAGTCTTTTCGAACCCGACACTCACGGCGTTATCGATAGTCCACAGCAGTCCGTCGTCGACCTCGTCGACGCTATCTTCCGTGCACGCCGCGACCAGCAATGCTGTCATGGCAATCGTAAGCAGCACGATCCGAGGTCTAATCAACATTCGGGCGGCGAGTGAAATCGTATAAGGCACGGCAAGTTACTTTACCGGCCCAACGCCCCTAATAACGCCTCAAATCGGGTTGGCGCGTGTAGGATGCGGCTCGCACAGACATACGAAATCCTTGGATTGAGCCTCAGGAGACCGTTACATGGCCGAGCACGCAATTCCGACACGCGCAGACATCGACTCCTATCTCAAGGATCGAAGCAACTGGGGCCGCTGGGGCGACAAAGGTGCCGCCGGGGCGATGAACCTGATCGACGACGCCAAGCGGCTTGAGGCCATTGCGACCGTCAAAAAGGGTCGCACCGTTTCGCTAAGTCGGCCATTTCCGGTCACGCCATCTGCAGAAAATCCGAAGCCTGCTGTCCAGTTCCTAATGAAGGGCGATCGCCCGCCGGGCGGTGGCGCTGCAACCGACTACTACGGCGTCGCATATCACGGCACGTCGACCACCCACATCGACGCCCTATGTCATGTCTGGGACGAGAACGGCGGCTGGGATGGCAAGGACCCCGACGACAACATCCAGTTCGATGGCGTGCAGTACGGAACCGTCGATGAATGGTCGGACGGCATCCTGACCCGCGGCGTACTGCTGGACGTTGTGAAGCACCGCGGTGGCCAACACGTGACGCTGGATACGCCGGTACACGGGTGGGAGCTAGAGGAGATCGCCGCCGAACAGGGCATCGAGATCAAGCCCGGCGATGCGCTTTGCGTTTACAGCGGTCGAGAGAAGTTTTCCGCCACGAACGATGGCGTCTGGACAAAAGGTGCAGAACGACCCGGCCTGCACGCGTCCTGCCTGCCCTTTGTGCGGGACAACGATGTGTCGCTAGTAGTGTGGGACATGATGGATGCGGCACCGAACGAGTACAACATCCCGTGGACGATGCACGGCGCTATTTTTGCTTACGGCGTGTCGTTGGTGGACAACTCCCTGCTGGAGCCGCTTGCGGACGTGTGCACAGAGGAAGGCCGATACGAGTTCATGCTCACCATCAACCCGCTAAACGTGATAGGCGGAACAGGATCCCCGGCAAACCCGATAGCGGTTTTCTAGATGGCGATGGTCGCACCCCCCTGACTCAGCGTTTTTGCCAGGCGCACCGTAGGGGCGTGCAGCGGCCCGCCCTCCCCCTCACCCCAACCCCCGCTTAGGGAAAGGGGGGTAATCGACGGCTACTCTTCAACAGAGCACAGGCCAACCAACTGTCATCCTGAACTTGTTTCAGGATGACAGCGTCTGAGATTGAGTGCGGCGGTAGGCGAGACCGAGCCGATCATCGAATCCTGAGGTTCTCGAAGGACGTGTCACGCATCGTCGCGTTTTCTATTCCTTCAACTAAACGTGAAAAGCGCGTGTCGAACTACCCGCCCAATCCGCGCTCCCCGAATCGCTGCATGATCAGCGCTGCGTGCTTGGCCCCCAGCAAGAAATCCTCTTCCGTGATGTTCTCGTTTGGGGCGTGGATCTTGTGTGACGGGTGGTCGACCCCGGACGTTGCTATCGGCATACCCAGGATCTCGGCGAACTCGTACATCGGGCCGGTTCCGGCCATCGTCGGCGCTATAACCGGTTTTCGGTCGTAGATCTCTTCGGCGGTTTCGGCCACAAGCGCCACCCAGGGCGACTCGATAGGCGTTCGCGCTGGATTCACACCCGCCAGGTACTCCAATTCGACGTCTTCAAACCCCTGTCGGTCCAGGTGCGTTCGAAGCTTCTCGAAAATGTCCTCTGGCCTCATATCAGGCACCAGCCGGAAGTCCATCTTGGCCGTCGCCTCGGCCGGGAGCACCGTCTTCATCCCGGCGCCGTTGTACCCGCTTTCAAAGCCGTTGATGTTGGCCGACGGTTCGAACAGCAGCTTTCGACGCAGGTCTTCGCCGCCGATGCCGCCGACAAACGACTCAACACCGAACACCTCTTTCCACTCTGGTGCCTCGTCTGGCAACGCGGCAACAGCGGCGTCCTCGGCGTCCGTGGCGGGACGAATAGCATCGTAGAAGCCCGGGATCAGGCAGCGATCGTCCGACGGATCTTTGATGGAGTTGAGCGCCTGGAGTAAACGCCATGACGCGCTCGGCAGGATGGGTGCATACGAGGAGTGGGCGTCGCCGTGGAGCAGCTTCACCGACATCTGAATGGTGAGCACGCCCTTCAGCCCGAGATAAATGAAGGGATCGTTGGACAGGTTCCGTCCACCCCCCTCCCAGATACAGGCGTCCGCCACAAACTCCTGCCCACGGGTATCGATCAACCCCCGCAGGTTACGGCTGCCGATCTCCTCCTCGCCCTCAACAAAAAACTTCAGGTTGCATGGCAAACCACCTCGCACTTCGTTGAAGGCGCGTATCGCGGCCAGCCGGGCGACTATGTTGCCCTTGTCGTCTGACGTACCGCGGCCGTAGATACGGCCATCTCGACGAGTTGGTTCGAACGGCTCCGAGTCCCACAGCTCCAGCGGCTCGGGCGGTTGCACGTCGTAGTGTGTGTAGAACAGCAACGTGTTCTCGCCCTCGCCCGACATCGACCCGAAAACCGACGGATGACCATCGTTTGGTACAGGGACGATCTCCGCGTTCAGCCCGACCGAATCCAGAGCGTCCTTGACCACACCCGGAGCTTTGTCGAACCCCATGTCCTGCGCCGACACACTTGGCTGGCGAACCAGGTCCGCCAGGATGGCCATAGACTCGTCAAGGTGCGCCTCGATGTGGTCGTAAATTTCCTGCATCTCAGACATGGCGGGCACATTCCCTTCGTATGAAAGCAACCATGAGCCACGTCAGACCCACATCCGGACGCGTCGGCTCTTAAATTGTCCCGGTAGCGTAGTGCGATTTCATCGGCACGACCACCGAATCACCCTGAATATGGCTCTTAAGCAGGTCTTTCACCTCTGCCGCGACCGCCGGTCCAAGCGCACCGCGCTCTTCCGGAGACAGATCCCCAAACGCCGGAACCGCAGCAGCAGCGCCCATCACGGAGAGCTGCGCCCAACGATCGGGCGACGGGAAGCTGACGTCAAACGACTCGGACGACTCCTTCACCTCGCCGAAGCCGGCGCCTTTCAACAATGATGAAACGTCCGACAAACTGCCGAAGAGAAACGGCCTGGCGACCATCTCGTACGGAACTTCAATCCGATTCGATACCGACCGGAATACGGCCTCGTAAAGCGGGTGCTCACCGGCGTCAGCCCAGACGGTCAGGGTGAGCCGTCCTCCCGGCTTGAGAACTCGCTTCACCTCGTTGACGCAGGCCAGCGGATCAGGGAAGAACTGGAAGCCATGCTGGCAGACAACGGCGTCGAACGTGTCATCCGGGAACGGAATTTTCGAGGCATCCGCTTCCACCCACTCAACAGACGCACCGGCGATGCTTTTGGCGCGGGCGACTCCAAGCATGGGAGGGCTGAAATCCAGGCCAACAACGCTTCCACCCGAGCCCACGACGCCAGCGACTATTTCCGTGACAACTCCCGAACCGCACGCAAGGTCAAGAACCTTTTGCCCCGGTGACAGGCTGGCATGCGCCATGAGAGGTTTCGCCGACGACACGAACATCGATGGCCCAAAGTACTGGTCGTAAACCTCTGCAGGATTCTGTGGCGTTCCGGATGTCATGCAAGCTCCAGCTGTTGAATTGATGGCTTCGTCTCGTAGATCCGACCGCAGTTTCGCCTGAAATTTACCCCATGACCAGTAGTCATATCACGAATTAGTCGCCAAGAAGTTTGCGCTTTAGTCCGTCAAGAATGGCCTCGCCATTTTCAAGCCCGCGCACGTACCTGGCCGATGACCCGTACCTCTCGTCGACACCCTCAAGCATGCGCATCATGATGTCGGGGTCAGCGCTTTTGAACGTGGCCAGTGTCTTAGCAGGTGCGCTACCGAATAACTTTTTCGCCCTCTCGCTCCGTCCCATTGCGAATTCGAACCATTCCTCGATGTCGCGACTGCTAAGCGCGTAGTCCTCGACAATGGCCTCTCGACCCACTCCTATAGCATCAAGCATGAGGCCACAGATCGTCCCGGTCCGGTCCTTACCGACGCTGCAGTGGATATAGGTGGGTTGCCCAGATGAGTCTGCAAGTAGCGCCAGTATGTGCGGCACACCGGGAGAGCGTGATATCGAATCCAGGTTGTCGCCGACGTGGTCCCATTCGACTTCCTGCGAAAACCGCTTGAAAACTTGCGCCTGATCGTCCGGGTGATTTGCCGGTATCTGGTAACGCTCAACAACCCGTTGCCCGAACAGGCTGTCAGGACCAAGAGTGGCAGAACCATCATCCCGTACGTCAATCTCACGCCGAATGCCCAGGTCGTTGATAAGGGCGTCAGCGCCAGGTCCGGGCAGGAAATCGAGCATTGGACCTCGAAACACTCGCCCGAAGCGCGTTTCGCCGCCACCGACAACGGGCAACCCACCAAGATCCCGTGTGTTCAACAGACCCGGCACTTTGAGAATCCGGCGTTGATGATTCAAAACAATCGTCGTTTCACGCAATTACACACTCAGAATTTCTCGTCGCTCCAGAATTCGCTCCATCAGCGGTCGCATCCCCAGTTCACGTGTGATGGCGAGGGCCTCGTCCTGCAACTCGATGGCTCGCGTGCGATCCGCTTCGCCTACCTCATCCAAATCCAGCAGCATCTCCGCGTAGCCGGCGCAGGACCACGCAGTCTCCCTTTCCGCTCCGACTGCGCGGCAGAAGGTTAGTGCATCTTCGAAATGAACAGCGACGGCGACCCTATCGCCCGTGCCTCCCGCGTTATTCGGGAGCGTGATGTCTCGTCAAATCCCTCCTTCTTGATCAGCGCGAAGGCGACTTGACGATCGAGCAGCGTGCGTGGGCCAGGTAGACACGCTTCTTGCCGCCCTCTTCTGCCTGGTCGAGCAGCCCGTCTATACGCCGCTGTACCCTCTCACTTGCCATGCGGCGGATGGTAGTCGCGCGTCGTGTTTATTGCTGAATTCCGCCCGATTCACCTACGGTGATGAGCTACGGGTTTCGCCCGACGTGCAGGGGCACCTCGATCAGGACGGTGCTTGTGGCCGAGTTATTCCTCTCGTCCGTCGCCTTAATCAACAAGCTGTATGTACGACCATGGCCATTCCCGTCTCTTTCGGCACGCAGACGAATATCCTCTGGTCCGGCTATTTGGACGTCTCCGCTTTCGCTACCGGCGTCAGGGTCCGGCTCGTCGCTCGAGCCAATGACAACCAAGATCGGAGACGCGCTTACGAGGTCAAGCGCCACGATCTCGATATCAATCACGCGCAATTTACGATCAGGCGGCCACAGTGGTTGGATATTCCCAGAGATACGAATTTCGGGAGGAGTGGTATCAACGACCTTGATTTCGGTCGAGTTCTCATCCGCCGCACCGAGGGCGTCGGTCACCGTCAGCGTGACTTGCGTCGAGCCAAGCGGGAAGATTGCCGTGGGTGTCGGGCTTGTCGGATCAGAAAACGCGATTCCAGTGGCCGACCACGAGTACGTAATCGGATCACCATCGGGATCAAGCGATCCAAGTCCATCGAGCGCCACGTTTGCGCCCGCCGCCGACGTTGCTTCGATATCCGCATACGATCCTGCGTCTGATACGGGCGGCGAATTTATTACAACCTGTGCCGTGTCAGTCGCGCACGCCAGCGGATCGCAGGCCCGAAGAGCGATGGTCCTAACATCCGGAGAACTGAAACCAGATGCGTCGAACACTGCTTCCGGGACGGAAGTTGGACCGATCTCAAACAAACCGTCGTTATCGAGGTCCCACTCAAAACTGAGCGGAGCACCCTCCGGATCGAACGACGCTGCCCCTGTGACCGTGATCGACTGGTCCCGATTTACCACGTAGGGGCCGCCTGCATTGGTGAGGGGCAACGCATTTATGGTCACAACGGCCGTGTCCGTGTCACAGGCCTCCGCATCGCACACGCGGAAGTTTACAGATCTGGTGTCCGGGCCTGACAGAGGCGGCACGTTGAACAGAGCGCTGGACGAAGACGTTGGTTCGACCTCAAATATCTCGTCATTGTCGAGGTCCCATTCGTAGTTCAGTGGATCAGAGTCCGGGTCCGAAGAACCGGCTCCGGATAGCGTGACCGATCCACCCTCATTCACGAAGTAAGGTCCACCCGCGTCCGCTAACGGTGGGAGGTTTACGCTGTTAGAAATCGCGTTATGCCACACCCTGAACTGGATGTCATCCCTGTCCAGATCACTCCCACCGAGCCAGCTTTCGAAACCAATCCAGTGGCCGAGGCTTGGGTCCTCGATAACGGCGTTGTGGGTTATGCCGTCCGGATTTCGTTCGCCTGGCCCCATCCGAAACAGGGTTCCTGGCCACAAGTTGATCGTCTGGATACAAAAGACCATTTCATCGCCGGCTACATACCCAAGCGTGGTCGGATTAAGGATCACCGTACCCGAACGTCGGCCTCCATGGCCTATGAAAAGCGGACCGCCGCCTCCAGGCAGGTCGCACAGCATTACGTTGGCTGTGACAGCCGAACTAGAACCATGTACGTTGACAAGCACTACATCGTCAGGGGCGCCGGTGAAGTACAGTTGCCCTCCAGGCGGCACGGAACGGAAGTCCTGATGGAACGCGCCGACTGGTGACGCACCCATTGCGGAGAAAGCTGCGGCGAATATCGTCGCCAGCACTGCAAGCCGGAGTTTGATCTTCATTTGATTCTCCTAGGCGGCAACCAGCGCCACCGTAGCATAATCACGAATTGAGCAGCGACATCCCGATACGAGGAACATAAATGTCCAGAACCATCGTCTTCGATGTCAACGAAACTTTGCTCGACCTCGGTGTGCTTGACGAACTGTTTGAACGACATCTCGGGAACGCAGCTCTGCGGCCTCTGTGGTTCACGCAGGTGATCAACACCGCTATCACGGCAACGATGGTCGGAGCTCCGTACCGCCACTTTAGCGAAGTCGGTGGTGCGGCGTTACGGATGGTTGCCGAACGAAACGATGTGACCCTCACCGAAGAGGCGCTAATCGAAATACCTGGCCGGATGCTCTCGCTCCCGCCGCACCCGGACGTTCCAGCGGGTTTGCAACGCCTCAAGGACGCCGGGTTTCAGACCGTGGCGCTCACAAATTCACCGCTGGCCGCCGCACGGGCACAACTGGAGGCGGGAGGGCTCATCGATATGTTTGACCGCGTGATGTCTGTCGAATCCGTGGGCGTGTTCAAGCCGGATGCCCGTGTCTACCAGATGGCGGCCCGCGAACTCGGCGTGGAAACTTCGGACTTACTAATGGTCGCAGCACACGACTGGGACATAGCCGGGGCGATGGCCGCTGGTTGCGGTGGCGCGTTCATTGCAAGACCCGGACAGGTCACGAATCCCTACTTCGACACACCAGACTTCGTGGCCAGAGATATCGGGGATGCAGCGGAACAAATAATAGCGAGCGAAAGATAGAAGGCCCCATCAAAACGGACAAAGCCGATCGAACACAAATCCAGAGACAACTCAATCCAAAACAATCCCCCATTGGGGGCAAGGGCCTACATGGAGCCGCCTGAGGCGATCATGCCGCCATCCACCAGCAGCGTCTCACCGTTTACGTAGCCACCCATTTCCGAGCACAGGAACACCACCGCTCCAGCGATATCACCCGGCACACCGCCGACCTGCTGAGGAATCCGGGTCTCAAAGTTGGGCATGTCGGCGATCGTCAACCGATCCGGGTCTCGTCCATCGTCCGTGAACGACGCATCGATATATCCGGGCGCGACGCAGTTGACCCTCACTCCGGTCCCCGACAGGTCCGTCGCCAGCCCCATCGCCATCCGACGCAACCCCGCTTTCGCCATGCCGTACGGCGTCCATCCCGGAAAAGCGCGGTACGCGTGCACGCTCGCCATGCTCACGATGGCTCCACCATCTCCCTGCGCAACCATCTCCTTTGCAGCCCTTTGTGAGGCGAAGAAGTAGCCCTTGAGCGACAGGTCCATCATGTGATCCCAGAACGCCTCGTCGATCTCGAAGAGCGGCCGATTCTGCGGTTGCATAATGGCGTTGTTGACCAGGACATCGATGCGCCCGTGTTCGATCAGGAACTCGTCGAACAGCCTGTTCAGGTCGGGTAGCTTCGTTGCGTCCACCTGATGAAGAGACGCCTTTCGACCCTGCTCGCGTACAAGCTCCGCCGTACGTTCAGCCTCATCGTCCAACAGGATGTCGGCGATTCCGACGTCAGCGCCCTCAGAGGCAAGCCGTAGCGCAACGCCGCGACCGATGCCTTTGCGCGCGCCGGTCACGAGTGCTTTCTTCCCTTCGAGCAGCATGTTCACCCCTGTCGTCTTGCCTTGTGTGTCACCGCATTCGGTTGGTCAGACAAGACTAACGGGCGATTGTTCCGATGGGTTCCATCTCAGCATCGTTCCCAGATCGATCCGTCTCAGAATCGAGCAAATAGCTGAAGGCCAGCGAGCGCCACGGACGCCAGTGATCACCGGCCTCGGCAGTCTCACTACCTGGAAACGCATCCAGATGCCCGAACACACGCATGGCCATAGTGGCAGCGGCAGAACGACCGATGCCGGGGACTTCCTGGAGACGAGCCAACAGTGTGGGCAGCTCGCTGTGGTCATAAAGATCAAGCGAGCCATCCGCTACCGCCTCAGACACGGACCGCACCGCATCCGTGCCAGCAGTTGAAAGTCCTAACTCTCCGAGATCTGCCTGGGCAAGCGGTTCGGCCGAGGGAAACAAAAATCCGAGTTCCATTTGTGCAAGACCCGGCACCGGAATCCCGAAGTTGGAAGCAATCTTCCCGGCGTTCTTTGATGCGGAACTAACCGTCCCGTATTGTTCGAGTACTGCGAGAACGGCGGTCTCAAATCGGTCCCATGAACCGGGAATCGTGAGGCCCGGACGTGCCGATACCAGCGGCATCAGGGCGTTGTCATCCTCAAGTTGGGTCCTCGCCTCCGTGTAGTCCACATGAAGGCCAAACAAACTACGACAACGGGCGACATCATCCAGCAACCCAACGTAAGACGGGAGATGAGCCACCATCTCAAGCCCATCGCCATCCCTCCGGGTCGTTACTTCAACCACGCCCGGATAGCCACACGTGTTGGTAACTCGCCTGTAGACGCCATCCACAACGGACTCCACACCAGGAATAGAGCGCGGTCCCAGGTATCGCAATACAGGTTCCAGGTCAAAACCCACCGGCGTCGGAATCCGCAGTCTCAACCCGCCATCGGCCACGAGGCGACGCGCCTCACGCCGCTTTTTCCTTAGCTCAGACGGCGAAAACCGGAACACACCCATCATCACGCGATTCATCTGCCGAACGCTTCGGAACCCGGACGCCGAAGATACATCAGTGATAGTCAGGTCTGTTTCGTCGAGCAACCTTCGAGCGAAATGGGCGCGTCGGGATTGGGCGATGAGTGTCGGAGTCGCCCCAAGGTAGTCCTCAAACAGTCGGTTGAGATGACGAGTGCTTATGCCAAGTCGCCGCCCCAGCATTACGGCGGTGTTCTGGTCCATAAACCCGTCACTGATCAGCATCAGCGCCTGGCGAACCACCTCCGGCGTCGACCCATCGATCAACACTTCAGCACGTCGGTCCGGTCGACAGAGAAGACAGGGCCTGAATCCAGCCGCCTGTGCGGCGACGGCCGATGGAAAAGGCGCGCAGTTTGCGGGCAATGGTCGTCCGGAACAACCCGAACGGCAGTAGATGCCGGTGGTGAATACCGCATTAACTTCGCGATCAGCCATGTCGGGCAGAATCATGAACTTATTCTCCGGCCGTTCGGGTCATGCGATCGGACATATTCGGACACGATATCCGAGTTGAGCGATCTATGTCCAAATACGGCCAACTGCGGGCGCCGGTACCGCCTAACGTTGGGTGCGTGAGATCGACAACACGTGACACAGCCCAATCACCCGAAAACGCACCATTCACGTCCACAGACTGGTCGCTCCTGGCGGGCGTCTCCCTCATCTGGGGCTCTGCATTCCTGTGGACAGCGGTCGCCCTTGAAGGCTTCTCGGCCGAGACCGTGGCCCTGCTGCGAGTCGCCCTCGGCGCGGCCGGACTTGCCGCATTTCCGTCGGCACGTAAGCGGATCGATCGTGAAGACTGGCCCAAGCTACTCGTTGTCGCCATAGCGGGTAACGCCGGACCCGCACTCCTCTTCGCAATGGCGATAGAAACGGTCGACTCCGCTGTCGCCGGTATGGCCGTCAGCGCCACGCCGCTGGCGAGCCTTGTCATTTGGATTCTGCTGAAGCGCTCGCTCCCGGCCGGTATCCAGTTAACCGGCCTCGCTATCGGATTCGCCGGTGTGACCCTGATGGCCGCCCCGAATCTTGTCGGAGTGCAGGCAAATCCGGTCGGCATCGGTTGGCTGGGGTTGGCAGTACTCGGTTACGGCATCACGCAACACGTCATCGGTCCGCTGCAACGCAAGTACGGTGCGACCACTGTGATCTTCTGGGCACTTTTGATCGGGTCGGTCGGACTACTCCCGATGGGACTGGCCGGATTGTCAGATTCCGAAATCAGCGCTTCCACCCTGATCGCCATCATCGTTCTTGGTGTGATCGCAACCGGAGTCGCCAGATCGCTGGCTGCGACGCTAACGGGCCGAGTGGGCCCTGTGCGCGGCTCGATACACACCTACTTCATACCCGTTCTCGCAGTCGTACTGGGCGTCGCTCTTCGTGGCGAACACATAACTCCGGCCGAACTAATTGGCCTTCCGATCGCGCTGGCAGGTGGTTACCTTGTGACGCAACGCAGCTCGGACATCCGATTATCAAAACGATTGAACCGCTGGTTGCGTGTGCTACGTCTGATCCCAAAACAGAGGACCGTGCTGTGACCACCGACCGTCACTACGTAACGACCCTGGATAGCCAGTTCGGCGAGCTGATGCTGGTCGCGACCGATCTAGGACTTCGTGCGCTGGCGTGGCCGGGCGAAAGTGCAGGGCGTCTTGCGCTCCCGGAAGAAATGACCGCATGTCCGGATCATCCGGTTCTCGTCACCGCACGACTCCAACTTCAGGAGTATCTCGACGGACGACGCACCGAATTCGACATCCCGTTGGACCTTCGTGGCACGGAGTTCCAGAAGGCGGCGTGGTTGGCACTGAATTCCATTCCGTACGGGGAGACCACAACCTACGGTCGACAGGCGGCGCGAATCGGCAGGCCAAACGCCGTCCGTGCCATTGGCGCGGCGAATGGTCGCAATCCCATCTCCATCATCCTGCCCTGCCATCGGGTCATCGGTGTCGGTGGCGCGCTGACAGGCTATGGCGGCGGCATCGACACCAAGCGGCAACTGCTCGCCTTCGAGCTGGAAGTAAGCCAGAGTAAGTAGAAACGCTTGGCGAGCCGACATTTCGCGACTAGTCGCCCCAGCGCGCCAGCGAAGGTGGCGACAACTCGTCCACCTCACGTTCACCCCAGTCCGACTGCGGTATCCGTTCCCACAGACGCTCTCCAGACGCCTGAAGCGCTGCACCTAGTTCACCCATATCGACCCCGGGTATCGACCGTTCTTCCATCACCGTACGGCCGTTTATGACCACGGTTTTAAGGTCTTCCTCACGTGCCGAGTACACAAGGTTCTTAAGCGGGTCACGGAACGGTGACATCCAGGTTCCGCCGATGTCCCACGAAAGGATGTCCGCCTTCGCCCCGGCAGCTAGACGACCCAGATCGTCCCGCCCAAGTGCCGTGGCTCCGCCAATGGTTGCGGCCGTAAACACCTGTGCAGCGGTAGATCGTTGCGCATCACGCCCGGTCACCTTCCCAAGCACTGCCGCCCATCGCATCGCCTCCAGCATCGTCTGCGGCGCTGTGTCAGTACCGATAGCCATGTTGACCCCGGCATCCAGGTAATCCGCAAAGCTCTCTAATGCGATCCCACGTCGAGCGAACACCCATGGAGCGTGCGCAACGGTCGCGCCCGCATCTCCAAGGATCTCTATGTCGTTACCAAGCTGGTTGATCCATGAGTGCGAGTTCGGGAAGATCCCGTGGCCGACAATGGCTTTCGGGCCTCTGGGGCCAAGGAAGCCGATATCCAGCAACCACTCGATCGGCGTTCGACCATGCCGTTGTTCCATCTCGCGGAACTCGACCACAGACTGTGACGCATGGGTCTGAATGGGAACGTCCAGGTCTCGCGCCGCGTCGGACGCCCGCCGAAACAGGTCCTCCGTGCAGGTGTCGACCTGCATCGGACAGAGCATGCCGCGAATCAGCCCATCGTGCGCGCCGTCGTATTTCTCAATGAACTCGATAGCGCGCGCTAACCCGTCCAGCCCGGCCTGCTCATCCCAGTCGTACTTCACCCGCCGACCATCGTCCGTGTACCAACGGCCAGACCGGAACGTCGGAGCGACGTACATCCGGAGGCCTATTTCGGCGGCGCGCTCCATGTTGTACTCCGGCATAGGGTCCATGGAGAACACCGTCGTTGTGCCACTCATCACGAGCTCTGCCGATGAAAAGTCCAGACAGGCACGTGTGCCATCATCGTCCTGCGCACCTGACCGGGCAGGAAGCATCTCGAACAAGCCCGACATGCCGAATTGTCGACGCCCAACATCCTCGATGAACGACTTATCGAGCGGTGAGCCGCCGATATGAGCATGGAGGTTGATCAATCCCGGCGTGAGCAACCGACCCGGTGCCTCGATCACCTCGCAATCCTGCGGGGTGGTCCACTCGGAATACGGTCCAACCCAGGTAATCGTGTCGCCCTCGTAAGACACCACACCGTCTTCGATGTGACGATGCTGAGTTCCGTCGAATCCAATAACGTGACCTGCGTGGACGGCAGTTGTCTTCGCCATCTTTCCTCCAGAGGCTCGGTGTGCTTACGCTTTGTAGTTCAAAAGTACACGGGCAGATTCATTTTGCGCGCTCATCTGGCGTAGTCCGCATCCAACTCAATACGTAACCCAACATGAGACTTTGAACTGAACCGTCAGACATGCGGAAAATAACTTGCTGAGCTACAACTTGAAACGACAACGCCGCCGACTTTCGCCACTACAGGCGATATTCGGGCTGACCGTCGCCGTCGCCGTACTGACGGTCGCCTGTAGTGGAGGGTCCGATGATGGCCCTTCAGGTGACCAAGTCGTCCCTACAATCGCTCCAACAGAGTCCCCGGCCACTCCGATCGCTCCGGATTCAACATCCGTGCCCGGCAGGGACCTCGAAGAGGACGGTCTGAAGGTCGCAATCGGCCCCGACGAACGCGCCGTCAGCGCCGCACTGACAGGCCAGGGTTGGGAGACCGATTTCACCCGCTTCGCCGCAGATCTGGATGTCAGAAACTTGAGTTCCGGTGGGGTGCCCCGAGATGGCATTGCGTCCCTTGATGCTCCACGCTTCGCCCCTGTCTCCGATCCGCCGGACTACATGCGCGACCAGGAACCGGTCATTGTCCTGGACGTTAACGGCGATGTACGCGGCTACCCGCTGTCGATCATGACCTTCCACGAGATCGTGAACGATGTCGTTGGCGGTGAACCGGTTACCGTTACCTTTTGCCCTCTCTGCAACACCTCCCTTGTGTTCGAGCGCACCCGCCCTGACACCACAGTGCTGGAGTTCGGCGTGTCTGGCTTCCTCCAGAACAGCGACCTGATCATGTACGACCGCCAATCTGAGTCTCTCTGGCAGCAGATCACGGGCACAGGGTTGATCGGCACTTATGCGGCCGTACAGCTCAAATTTCTACCGGTCTCAATCACCGGATGGTCTGATTTTGTGACCTCGTTTCCGGACGGGCAGATACTGCTTCGGCCCACGGACACCGAGCGACACTCGGTAACCGGCAGAGCACTGGCACGTGACTACTCACGCCCGCCGTACCCGGGATACGACGACATCAACAGCTCACCATTCCTCTACGACGGACCTTTTGACGGTCGGTTGGCCCCGGTAGAGCGCATCGCGAGCGTGACGCTGGACGATCTGGATATCGCATACCCGTACTCGTTCCTGTCAGAACAACCGGTCATAAACGATGTGATCTCAGGCGTGCCGATCACCGTATTTTTCGACAACGGCACCGACTCGGCGTTCACCTCTCGGAGTGGAAACTTCTCCAAATCTGGCTCGACAACGCTGTTCAACCGGACCGTCAACGAACAGGTGCTTACGTTTGATTTGGCAAGTGACGTGATCACGGACAACGAGACCGGTTCGACCTGGGACAAGTTCGGAAACGCTACCTCGGGTGAGCTCATCGGAACTCGGCTAGAACCCATCACACATGCGGCGCATTTCTGGTTCGCGTGGGCTGCGTTCAAACCCGACACCGAAGTCAGGGGCACGACGGAAGAGCTCACTGCAGACCTTGTCGAGATCACCTCGCCGGGATGATCCCTCAGCCACCAATCTTCTCGCCATGATCTCGCAGTCGATCCCAAAACGAACCTGGCGCTATGCAGCAGCGGCGACCGTCGCGCTCGTTAGCATCGCGTGCAGTTCCGGCACTGACGGGGTAGCCGACGACGCTCCAGGAACGTCGATCCCAGTCCCGACGCCGGTTCCTACAGCAACCGTGCAACCGACTCCGACGACCGTTCCCGAGGGCGGCCCAAGGATCCAGCTAAAACCGACACCTACCGGAACCCTGGCGGAACAGATCCGCGATGGCTTTCTTAATGGGCGTGTCGATGACGGTTGGAATTTTGACATCACGAAGGTGACGCCGGGACTAAAGGTCGGACTGTTCACGAAACCGTCCGAGCTGGGCAAGGATGGCATCCCGTCGATCGATACGCCTGAATACGCGTCGGCCAGTAACGCCCCCGACTACATGCGTCCGGAAGAACCGGTAATTCAGGTCAGCATCAATGGCGATGCAAGGGCCTTCCCGCTGTCCATTCTGATGTGGCATGAAATCGTGAACGATACAGTTGGCGGCGAGCCAGTCACTGTCACGTTCTGCCCCCTGTGCAACAGCTCTATCGTTTTCTCCGGAAAACACGAAGGCGAATTGCTGGAGTTCGGCACCACCGGATGGATCGCAAATGCCGATCTGGTGATGTACGACCGACTGACCGAAACCTGGTGGCAACAGATCACGGGCGAAGGCCTCGTTGGCGAGTTCGCTGGGACCAAGCTGACCTTCCTGCCGTCAGCCATCGTCGGTTGGCAGGAGTTCGCAGACCAGTTCCCTGACGGCAAGGTCCTTTTGAGACCCGAGCCGGGAACACTTCACCCGATTTCCGGCGCTGAAATAACCTTCAACCGCACCTACGACGACCCGCCGTACTCCGGGTACGACGTCGCCGGATCATTGCCGATCTTCTTCACGGGCGCTTTTGACGGACGATTACAGCCGATCGACCGGGTTGTCGCGCTCAACCTTGACGGCGAGTCGGTGTCGTACCCATTCAGATCGCTTGCGGTACAGCCTATTGTGAACGACACCGTAGGCCAGCAGGAGATCGTGATTTTCTACGACGACGGGACGGAGTCTGCGTTCCGGACTAGCACCCGCGGTCACAACTATCAGACACCCGGATCCACCACCGTGTTCTCGCGGAATGCCGACGGGCAGCTACTAACCTTTTCGGCCGACGACGCAGGAACGATTACCGACGCCGAAACGGGCTCAACGTGGAACAAGTTTGGGCTTGCAATGGAAGGCGATCTCGTAGGAACGCAACTCGACGCCATCGTCCACGGAGCTGAGTTCTGGTTCGCTATCGCAACGTTTCACCCCGGCACCGAAGTCCGGTTACAAGAGTTGCTCGCTTCCGAATAGATATCGACGCCCCTGCATAGCGGTGGTACGTTGCGCCGACATAACTACGCGTTATCAATCCGGAGCATCGAAAGCTTTGACCGTCACAGCGGACGCTGTCGTTATTGGCGGCGGCGTCATGGGCACCTCAATCCTGTACAACCTCGTGTCACGCGGCGTCCAGAACCCGGTGCTACTGGAACGAACAACCCTCGGCGCCGGTTCCACTGGCCGCTCGTCCGGCGCTATCCGGATGCACTACTCGACAACGGTCAACGCCGCGCTTGCATGGGAATCGCTCAAGACCTACGAAAACTTTGATGAGGTCATTGGCGGCGATGATGTCGGTTTCGTCCGGACCGGTTACATGGTGTTCGTGCCGGGCAATGCGCTGGACGGTCTCAAGCACAACATCGGCCTGCAGCAGGACGTTGGGATCGACACGCAGATAGTGTCCAGGGAAGACGCCCGGGAGCTGGCTCCGGCCTTTCAGCAGTACGACGACGAGGCGTTCGCGTGGGAGCCGCGCTCCGGACACGCTGATCCGTCGGGCGTGGGACTGGCCTATGCGACCCGTGCCCGCGAGTTGGGCGCTACGGTCCTGCTTGAGACGCCGGCGACGTCTGTAGAGATCGACAACGGCCGCGTCGTGGCCGTAATTACTGACGGCGAACGCTACGCCACAAATACCGCGGTCGTGGCGACGGGTCCCTGGTCCAAAACCTTCTTGAACGGCATCGGCATCGACCTCCCGCTTGAAGCCACCCGGCACGAGGTGTTCCTGCTCAAGCGCAACCTGGAGGAACTGCCCTTCCACCCCGGTGGCGCCGACATGGGCAACATGACCTACTTCAGACCGGAGGGTGCGGATCTAACCCTGGTCGGCAACGGCAACCGGGAGGAGAACGCCGATCCCAACAATTACAGCCAGCGGCCATCAATGGACTACCTGGAAGACGTGTGGCTGCGACTCTCGAAGCGCCTACCCGGTATCGCAGGCGCCGAATTCTTCACGGGATACGCCGGGCTTTACACCAGTACACCAGACCTCCATCCAGTAATCGACAAAGTGGACGGCATCGAGGGTCTCTACATCTGCACCGGGTTTAGCGGCCACGGTTTCAAGCTCGCGCCCGCCGTTGGCACGGTGATGGCCGAGTTGATGCTGGAGGGCTCCGCCAAAACGGTGGACATAACACCGTTGCGAATGAACCGATTCGAACGCGGCGAGACGAACACCACGTCCTATGATTTCAAAGTGATCGCGTAGCCGCTGTGAAAGGAATCTTCCTCTCCCAGCGGGAGAGGGCTGGGGTGAGGGAGAAGTACCGTCACTCAATCAACGCTTTGCCTTAGCTCAACCGAAGCAGCGGTGCGCCACACCGCGCCCGAATACCGGCGATCCATTCATCGTAATCCGGCCTTTCCGCCGAACTATTGATCGCGTCCCACCAGTAAAAACCCAGGTTCTTCATTCGGGCGAAACGCGGCAACTCGTCTAACCATCTGTCGGGCAGTGTTCGAACCTCCCGGTATCCGGTTACGAACGCGTCAAACAGGGGATCAAACTCTGTCACCGGCAGATTGGAGAACTCCAGGAACGGCCTCATCACATCCGACGCATACCAGTGATACACCGGCTCATCGAAATCGATGATCCGCACACGCTCCCCGTCCCACATGGCGTTCGCCGTCCGGATGTCTGTGTGGGTTAATCCGTACGAGCTCGGGTTCTCCGGTAAACCGCGCAACCACGGATCGAGCGCCTCGTACTCCTCGCGAACGGGCTCCGAATCCTCAGGACCAAGCCCCTCATCGGTTTGTCGCCACAGATCCCGCCACGTCAAGTAGCTAAGCTCGTGAGCAGGCCGGTACGACTCTGCCGCACGATGCATCTTGCCCAGCGCCACACCCCACGCACGGAACTCATCCACAGACGGTGCCTCAAGCGAGATCTCCTCGCCCGGAGCTTCTTCCGTCACCCAGCAGATGAACGTGTCACCGCCCTGCCTGTACTCCTCGATAAGTCGTCCGGCGCTCGACAACATGGGAGCGCAAACGTCAGCGCCGTTAGAGGACAGGTGTTGCAGGTACTCCGCCGCCGCACGATGCTCAAGCATGGACCGGTTCGCTGCGTTGCAAACTTTCATGAACCCGGCCCGTCCGTTCGACTCGAACCGGTAGACGATGTTGATCCCATCGTTCACCAGCTGGACGGAACCGGGGTCAGCGCCCCAGAGAGAAGCCATCTCCCGGCCCGACCGCTCGCGATCGAGTGCAGCGTTGCGATCGGACCAGGAGTTCATGCTCTGAATCTCGCGGCTAAGGCTTCGGGCTTTCGAGAAGGACCGTTGCGCCCATCCCGATGTACTTGTCCCGCAAGTTCCAGTCGTAGTTGCGGATCATCAACTTCGTGTCGGTGCCCTTCAGCACATTGACCGCGTACTCAACACAGGCATCATCCGATACCGACAGCGGGTGGTTCGGGTTCGCCTCACGGTCGAATGTAAGGTCGGCCGGACCCCATGAAATGAGGTCAACTCCCGGACGGATAAGTCGTGGAATATTGCAGATCGCCTGGATCGACTCCACCTGCAACATCAGGACGCCGTAATTGTTCCAGAACTCGGCGTACTCCAAACGACCGTTGTTCTCGGCAAGCCCAACACGTGGCGCTCCACCGGCACTGCGCTTACCGAACTGTCGGTAGTAGAAGTAGTCGACAGCTTCCTGCGCGGTAGCTTCGGTCTCTGTCTGCGGCACCTCGATGATGCTCGGTCCGAGGTCCAGCCAATTGCCGATCTGCCACGTGTAGTTTGTGTGCTTGATGCGGAAGTGAACGGGGATGCTCAAGTCTTGCGCGGCAAGGCTGACGGCAACCAGGTCGGTCTCGTTCAGCGGATTGTGCTGGCTGTCGACCGAGATGTAGTTGTACCGGTCGTCCTTACCGTAGATGTCTTCGATCTGGGACTTCGTGGCGTTGTACGGGACCTGCACGCCGATCGTGGTTTCGCCCCGCCGGATGCGTTCCTTGAGATTCTCTTCGCCCGCCATAAGGCCTCCTGCACATGAGTGCGTGATTATGGTGTCTACAGGGATTCGTACGCGGAGGCAAAGATACGCCTGAGTGGGCGGAGATGCCATGGCTTGATGATGTGATCGCCAACCCGTCGACCCGTCGAGAGCCTCAGGGTGGACTTGTGCGAAAAATGTAGGGGCGGATTCGTATCCGCCCACGCACGTCGCTCTTCAACCACCGAAACGACCTCCACACTAGTTACTGTCGTCCTGCGCCCGAGGTGAAGGATCTCCCGACTCTCCCTCCACCCGGCCGGTCATCAGCGGCAACGGCAGCCGACGTACATGAAATTAGCAGGAGGCTGATCCAAATGGGAACCGCACTGTCCCCCGCATACCAAACCTCTCCCAACGGGAGACGGTGCTGTCACATCCAACTACAACCGGTAATACCGAACCGCGTTGTCGTGGAAGAGCTTCTTCCTGTCTGCATCCGACATCCCGGACGTGATCTCATCGTACGCCGCCCAGATTGACGTGTAGTCGCTCGTCAGGCTGTCCACCGGGAAGTTCGAGGCGAACATGCACCGGTCTACGCCGAAGATATCGATCGTGTCTTCAACGTAGGGTCGGATGTCATCAGCGGTCCATCCGGGCGTCGCCATCCCGAGAGCCGAAATCTTCACCGAAACGTTGCCAGCTGTAGCCATCGCACGCATCCCGGCACCCCACTGCCTGCGACTCGCCGCATTGTTGGCGAACGGCATCCCCGTGTGGTTGAGGATGATCGGGACCTCGGGGATGTCATTGGCAAGCCGAGCCGACATCTCCAGTTGCCACGGCCACACCTGCAGGTCAAAAGACGCGTCAAACTTCGCCAGCAGTCGATAGCCTTCACGCCACGTCGGATCATCCATCGCATCGCCACGGTCTATGAAGTTCAACCCGGCGTTGTCCTGCGAGTGGTTGAGCATCTGCCGGATGCCACGGAAGTTGGGGTGCGCAGCATGTCGCTCAAGCACGGCCTCAACCTCAGGCGAAAAGAAGTCAGCATTGCCGACTATCGCAGAGACAAGGCCGTTGGCCTCCGCAGAATTCGCCACTCCTTGCAACCATGCCGTCTCGCCTACGGGATCGGCTTCATGGTCCCACTCCGCCTGAACATGCACCGACTTCACAAGTTCGTACGGTCCCTCGGAAGCGTCCGCTATCAGGTCACCAATCAGGTAGGTACGTCGAATTTTCGAGTAATCACCGGCGAAATGGTCGATCGGCGTCTGAAGCCACGGATAGCTGTTGTTGTCCAGATCCCACAGGTGGTGATGCGTGTCGATGATCTTCATGGAATCTCCTACGGGAGGACCTGTCGACCGTCAGCCCCGGTTCCCGGCCTGTTGATCAGGTTGTCGTTGATGTAGTCCCAGTTGAAGTCGTAACCCAGGCCCGGCGATTGGGGCAGATGCACGTAGCCCTGCGCGTCCATCGGATCACAGGGCGTGTTCAGATAAAGCGGCGGCTGATCGTAATCGACGTCCGGGTAGAGCAGTCCTCGCTCGAAGAATTCGCACGTCTCCTCGGTAGTAGCGCCAAGAATCGCGGCGTTGCCGTGTCCGCCGACATGCATCTCGCAGGGCACGCCGAACGATTCGTACATGTCGACCGCCTTCTTGCAGGCCGTAATGCCACCAAAGTTAATGTCGATACGCCCGATATCCGATGCCTTCTGGAGCAGCCATTCAGCGCGGCTGTAGTGCATACCGTCCGTCAGTTCCGGCGAGCAAACAGGGATGTCCAGCTCCTGACATAGACGGCGATAGGGATCGGTACGTCGCTCGTCCATTGGATGTTCGTAGAAGTAGAAGCCAAGCCGCTCCAGTTCCCTCCCCACGTACACAGCCTCCTGGTACGAGTACACACCCCAGGGATCGTGCATCAACGTCATATCAGGACCAACGGCGTCTCGCACCGCTTCGCACACCTCGACGTCCTCCCGTGGCGACGAAGGCTTGCCCGGCGTGGGAGCGAGCGTTTTGGGATCGGCAAAGATGTAGGCGTGGACCTTGAATGCCTGGTAACCACGATTCCGGGCCGATCGTGCCAGGTCCGCGTAAACGTCCGGGCTACCCAGGTTTGGCGCGGTACTGGCGTAAGCCTTCACTTTGGTCCGGGCACGACCCAACAACTGCGCCACAGATACGCCAGCCACACGACCCGCCAGATCCCACAGGGCTGAATCGATATTACCCAGCAGCCCTTCAGATATCCCGCGATGTTGGGCCATCCAGTGCCACAGTAGTTCGCGGTCCCACGGGTCCTGTCCGACGAGCAGCGGCTTGATCACGGACTCCACTTCGGCAGCATTCGCGCCGTAGAAGTAAGAGTGAACGCCGCCGGAGGAGTAACCGACCTGCCCACTATCGGTCGAAATACGCGTGATCGACTGCACGCCGTCGTGCTGCGCCGACGCCTCGCCGTAACCCCACTTGGTCCCACGGCTATTGATCGGCAATCGGAACGAGATGACCTCAACGTCGGTGATCTTCAAGAAGCTCTCCAGTCTTCGATTTTAGCGGGCGCCGTACGCCGTCCAGTCATCCGGCACGTCTGCAAGTGCAATTGGGGTTCCGTCGACCGCGCTCTTAATGGTCGCTAGTGTTGCCGTCAGATCTGCGAGGCCATCTTCCGGCTTATATCGAGGTGGCATGCCATCAAGCACGGTACACGCGAAGTTACGCAGGGCGTTGCCATGCGCACGGTCGTAATAGGAGTTGTTGGACGCCCAGGACCTGTCTTGACCCTCTTCCGGATCGAAATAGGTCTCTTTACCGTTCGCAAAGAGCGTGACCGGTGCAACCTGCGGGAAGCCCGGCGCCGAGCCGCCACCCTCGCCAAACACACGAATCGTGCCACGAGTGCCCACTATCTCGGTGTGAAACCCGACGTATCGGCCGGCTTCAGGTTCGTTGTCCGCTTGCATCCATATTCCGTCCGCCTCGCCACCTTCGTACATCCACGTTACCGCCGTGACCCCGCGCAAATGTGCTTCACGGCCTTCCCCGTGTGGCCGAGGCAGCGCGTTCACGCGCTCTATAGCGGTCATACCGTTGAACAGACGGGCGGTGGCGAAGAAGTGGGGTGCATGATCCATCATCCACGGGAAGTCCCCACCACCTGAAAGCGCGGGATCGTAGCGCCATGCGATGTGATGCCCTTTGCCCCCGAGCCGGGCGTTCTCCGTTTCGTTAAATAACCACGGATCCCTGGTCGGACGAACCTGGAGGACCTCACCGATAGCGTCACCCTCGATCAGGTTCCTCGCGATCAGATGCGGTCCATGGAATACGTAACTCTCGCCAACCATGAGCCGAACGCCCGCATCTGACGCCGCCTGCAACATGGCCCGGGCTTCCCCAAGGCTGCGCGCCATCGGTTTCTCCACATACACATGCTTCCCGGCGCGTGCGGCCGCTATGGCCATCTCCGCATGTACGAAGGGCGGTGTAGCAAGGTCCACGGCATCGATGTCCGGGTCCGACAGCAGCTCTTCGTAACTTGAATAAGCCTTCTCGACGCCATGCTCTCT
>JABIGL010000026.1 GCA_018650185.1 Chloroflexota bacterium | reverse complement strand
GGGGCTCCGGCGTAGGTGTCGCCGTAGGAATAGGTACGAGTGTCGGCGTTGCTGTTGGGACCGGAGTAGCCGTGAGGGCTGGAACTGGGGTCATCGCTACCGGAGTTGGAGAGCTAGGAGCGGCGGTCGGTAAAGGCGTGGGCGTTGACGTTGGTTCCGGCGTAGGTGTTGAAGGAACCTGTGCTGGGATCGGCGTACTGGTCGATAACGGTCGGGGCGTCGGACCCGGAATCAACGGTGGAACCGTGGGTTCCGGCTCTATGATGCCGGGAGTTGATGTAGGTAGGCCAACCTCAGAGCCGCCTCCGGAACAGGCGATCAACAATGTTGTAACCGAGGCGGCCAGGAACAGGGCGTAAAACTTCATCCAGCCATCGACCGCTCGGCTTGTTCGATCGCCCGATCAACCGCGTCCTCGATATCCGACACTCGGTGTTCCGCCGTTTTCAGATCATGACCTGCGGCCAGCGCCTCGGACGCGCGTCGCGAGAACACCAGAACCGCTTCCTTCACCTCACGCCCCGTAGCCTTACGGACCGCTGCGACGTACGCCCCCAGTTGCATTTCATATCCCTCGACCGCATCGATTGTCCGGTCGGTCTTGTAGTCAACTATCACGATCGATTTATCGTCGTCCTCAAACATCAGGTCCACAAATCCTTCAAGCACCACCCCGTTATCTCCCACCGGGGAGCTGACGTAAGACTCCCTCCACGTACGGCCATTCGCCTCGGCGACAGCGGCCCGCTGCATTACAGGTGTCTCCAGTGTCGCTCTTGCAAGAGACAGTATCTCTTTCTCGAACCGAATAACTTCGTGTGCACCGGCATGTTTTTCGGCGAGAACCTCAAGCATGTCGGGCGCTGAAAGATCCACATCCTGAAGGACGGCGTGTACGGCCCGTCCGATTGCACTTGCGGCTCGCCCACGTCTCCAAGGGTCCAGTTCCGCTTGATCGTCGCCCGTCTTCTCAAACTGCTGGGAATGATCGGTGTCGTGAAGCGAAGACGCCGAGACGATCTTGCGCTCGGACATATGCCGAATCAGTTCAGTGTGTTCACGCTCCCAACGGTCTGGATCATCGAGGGCCCGCAGTGCCGGTGCCGGTTGACTCAGTTCTACGTCTACCTGAGCACTTCCTGCAACCGGCGTGATCTGAGACCACAACTCCGGGGCGTCTTCTGAGTACCCGGCGATCAGCGCCGCTTGCGAATTCTTGTCGTTGTCCTTGCGGAAGGTGCTGATAATCAAATGGTCTTTGGCACGCGTGGCGGCGACGTACATCAGCCGCACATTCTCCATCTTCCCGGCGTCCTTCTCCTGTTCGCGCAGTCCGTCAAACCCACCCGTTTTGAAGTACGCATTACTGGAACCCATCCGCACGCCGATCGCCGTATCTGCGTCGTCGCTATGGTCGAACAGCGCATTGTTGGTCCGAGGAGTTTCGGACGAATTCAATCCTGTGAGCATCACGATAGGAAACTCAAGCCCCTTGGCGGCGTGCACCGTCATTACACGCACCACATCCGTCGTTTCGCTGGCACCGGCGTCAGGGGCACGCACGTCTCGCGCAGCCTGTTGACCGGCCCAGACCACGAAATCCCGTAGAGACGTGCGACCGCTATTCGCCAGAACGCGCGCCATCTCCGACAGGAACTGGATGCGAGACCAACGTTCTTCCGCGTGTCCACTGATTATCGCCTGTTCACGAAGCCTACGTTCGCGCACGAAACGCTCGATTAACGACGCCGGGGAGCCATCGAATCGTTCGCCATGCAGCGTTTTCAGAGATCGGAACGCCCGCGCTACGGGGCTGGAATCGGAAGGGCCGACATCGGACGCCTCAAGATAGTTGAAGCCTTGGCCCGCCTGTTTCCAGTTCCACAGGTCAACGTCCGAGCAGCCGTACGCCGGAGACCGCAGCGCCGCCACGGCCGCAACCTGGTCAGTGGGATCATCGATTGAGGTTAGGGCGCTCAGCAGATCCCGAACATCCTCGGTCATGAACAGCAGCGAATTTCCGGCGGTCGTGTAAGGCACATCGAACTCATCGAGTGCCCTTTCGAGTAGAGGAAGGGCTGTGCGTCGTGGAATGAGGATAGACATATCGCCGTATTGCGATGGACGCACGTCGTCCCCGTCGCGAACACTCCATCTGCCTTCGCCGACCTCTCGTGCAATACGCGCCATTTCCGCCATCTCGGTACGACGCACCGCCTCGATCCGTGGCTCGGGGAGGGCTTCTCCTGCCAGATGCACTCCCAAGTGAGGCACGCTTTCCGACGGGATGATTTCGCTGAGCAATCCGACGTATTCGGCCTGGTAAGGGCTTCCGCCGCCGTCCATCCAGCGTTCAAATACGTGATTGATCCACGTCACAAGTGACGTGTTGGACCGGAAGTTTTGCGTGATCGTGGTCAGGTCCACGTGTGGCTGATTACGCAATCTATTCAGTGTTGGTAGGTCGGCATGTCGAAATCGGTAGATCGACTGCTTGGGATCGCCGACGACGAATAGCGCACCGGGGGTTGGATGTCCACTGTCGTCACGATCAGTCAGAGCCCGCGCAAGTTCGACCTGAAGCGGGTCCGTATCCTGGAACTCATCGACGAGGACGTGTGTGTACCGATTCTGGAAGTGCTTCCGGGCGTCCGCGTTGTTTAGCAGGTCCACGGCCCAGACGAGCATGTCGTGGAATTCGGCTGTACCGGCGTTTCGCCGTTCCTCGGCATAACCCGTCACGAACTCCTTGAGTTTTTCGAGCAGATCCCCGAGGGCGTGCCGTCGCAAATCCGAAAGTTCACCGTCGAGTAGGTCCTGAATTTCCTTCAGGGAAGCTTTGACCGACTTACAGGCATTCACGCCGGAGTCATCGTTATCCCAGTTCGACTGGCTACCGCCAGTCTCCGAAATTTTGACGTTCGGGCTGGCAAGCAGCCAATCGGCATCTTCGCTGTCCGCACCAAGCCGCTCCGCGCGCTCCGCTAACGCGCGAAAAGTCTCCAGCCTCTCGGTGAGTTTGTCGCCGTCTGGTAGCCGACAGAACCGCTCCATTCCCGGAAGCCACTTTCCGTCATCGACGATCCGTCTCGCTGCGTAGCGTGGGACGGATCCGGTCTCTTTGAAATCGTGTTTTGCGACGAGATGGTAGTTAGCGTGAAATTGTCGGGCCGTATCGGTCAGTCCAGAAAGCGGCGACCCAAGGCCCAATCGGAATGCGGCGGCTATCGCCGTAGCGAACGCTCCGTCTTCAGATTGTTCGTCAAGCCAGCGGGACCATGCCTCATCAAAGTTGAGGTCGGCTTGAACCTCGTCCACCGGTTCGATAACCGGCGGGAGTCCTGCATCGAGTGGCCGTTCTCGCAATAATGAGAGCGCGAACGAGTCGATTGTCTGGATGACTGCGAAGTCGATCTCCCGGACCGCTGTGTCCAGCTTTTCGCGCTCTGCACCGCCGGGTGCTGCCTCGTCCCTGGCCGCCGTTACCTTACGCCGTACGCGGTCCCGCAATTCGGCCGCCGCCGCCCGGGTGAACGTGATTACCACCAGTTTCGAAACCGGTTCGCCGCGTTTGATCAGGGCCGTCACCCTGTCCACCAGTGAGGTGGTCTTGCCGGTTCCCGCGCCGGCCTCTACGAACAGGCTGGAATCCAATTCATTCGTAATTCGGTCGCGTTGAGCCTGATCTAGTGTGGTCAAGACCCTGCCCCTGCACCGTTTGAAGGCTCGGCGCTTAACCCGACAAAGGTCGCCGCGGCCGGGTCGTCTGACTTGCGCTCCCAGGCCCAGGACCGCCCGCCGGGACAGATGCGATCAAATGCGCAGTAGGCGCAGTTTGATGGCTTGAACCCACCTCCACTGACAGGCATAGGTCGATCTCCCGGGTATGCCGGGAAGATGCCCTGTTCGATCCCCGAGACGATCTGCTCAAGGACCTCTTCAAAACGTGGACGGGCGGTCTCAAGCGATGTGCTGACCGTTTTTGAGCCGGCTTCGTCCATAACAAACCAGAACTCGGCGTCTATGGACTCCGTTTCCGGCCGCCACTCTTTCACAGCGAGCGCGTAGATCGGAAGCTGGAGGTGTTTGCCGCCATCTACCGGGTCTTTCTTGATGTTTGAGTAGTAGGTTCCGCTGCCGCTCTTGTAGTCGATGACCGTGGCATCGACCCCGTTTTCTGCGGCATCAACCCGGTCGATCCACCCCCTGAACCTGATGGACCGCCCTCCCGGAAGTTGAACAACTACGGCCGGGACATCAAATCCATCCCCGAACGCCAGCTCCGTTGCGACCGGCCGCTGGCCTCGTTCGGAGATTCGAGACCGGTGTACGTCCAGGAAATCCAGCAACCCGCGCCGAATTCGCTCTCGTTCGAGCCGCCAGAACACTGGCCTGCCGATCAATCCACTGGCTTCAAATGCGTCCAGCTTCTCTTGAGCGACCTGCTGCAACCGCTCTTCGTCGGTTGCCGTACTTGTGTGCTGTTGAGTGAGCGTCTCTTTTACAAATTGATCGAGGATGTCGTGGATGATGATTCCACGATCCAACGCACTCAGCGTTTGTGCTGCTTCTGGCGCTTCCGTGGGCTCGACACCGATCTCGTAGGTCAGGAAGTACCTGAACGGGCAGTTGGCCCATGTCTCCAGGCGGGTTGGTGAAGCAACCCCGGAAAGCGATGTAGGAACCCACGGCGATTGTTGTGTCGTATTCGGGCCGACCGCACCATCCCACTGTGTAAGTCGAAGTGACCGGAATCGGCTCAGCTCAAGTTCTCTTCCTGCAGAAAGCGTTTGGCCATCTGACGTGAACAGAAAATGCTGATCCAGCGCCCGATCCGCATCCCGCCACGCAGAAAGGCTCTTCACCTCGTACTGATGGCGGTCAACTGCGGGCGTATCTGGGGACTGCCGAACAGATGATGCGATCACCTCGACCGGACTGTCCGCGTCATGGATCAGGTCTTCAGGCAACGGACCATCGTGAATCGCTTCGGCCGCTTCAATGAACCAGCGTGAGGGCCACACCTGTCGAGTTGCTCCGGGCTGTGAACGAGGCCACACCAGGACACGTTCCCGCGCACTGGACAGGGCCGTCAGATAACGTCTGCGTGCGCTTGCGCGATTGTCGCTTAGCGTCTTCAACCCGGGCACGCTCGCCCGAACGCTATCCGGAAGCAGGGGGTCTTCTGAACCGACCGCCGGATAGCTGCCTTCAGCCATCCCGACGATGTAAATACGGTCAAAATCGCTCGCCACCGCCTGCCGCAATGGCGCAATCAGCACGCCCGAACCTAGCGACCCGACACGTGGCAAAGGCCGGTCAAGCTCCTGTGCGAGCGTCTGTCTGAAGCGTTCAAATGTTGGAGACGGCAGGTCGATAGAGTCCAGGTCGCCAATCGAGTCCAGCGCTGCCCCCACGGCTTCTGCGGCGTCGTCCTCCTCCGGATCGCCGAACTGCTCTTCTAAACCACGCAGCCACTGCACAAAATCGACCCAAGTAGCCGAACCATCAGGAGGAGTCGACCGCGCTGCCAGTTGGCGGACAAACTTCCGAAGCCGTTCGGCCTCGTTTGCCTCCGCCTTCCAGCTAGCGATCGCCGACTCGTCGTCCTCCCCTTGTGCTTCAGCCTTCTCAGCACGAGCACGTAGTCGCCCGGCGTGCTCGCCCAGTTTTTTGTTCCACGAGTTCGGGCCGCTAACGATCCATGCACGTCGGGAGATCACGTCCCACGCAGCGCCTGAAGCCGGAGCGCCGTCTGCAGCCACCACGTGGCTCCCGGTTACCCAGGCGGCAAGTCGCTCTCGTGCGAACCGCGATTCCTCTACCGGCCCGGCGACTGTCGACTGATCTGCATTTAACGTTTCAAGCAGGCCCATGACCCAACGTCCACGTGGGGTCTGGGCAAGCGTCATGGGAGAAGGTCCGGAGACCGGAATGTCGGCGAGCTGGAACGCCTCGGTCAGACGTGGACCATAGGAGGGCTCCTCGAAGAACACCGCAACCCGCGCAAACGGGATGTTGTTGCGTGCAGCGCCAAGTACGTCCTGGACCACCCACCGCGCCTCCTCGGCGGGATCCGGAGCGGAGACAAGCCTGATACTCCCTGAAGCGGTGCCCAGTGTTGTTCCACTGGCTGCGTCTGGAGACACGCTTACACCCGGAATCTGCGAGATCAAGCGGTCGCTTTCATACTCTCCGGTGGCCCCTATAAGCAGCTTTGTAGAACGCCTCGTCACAAGCGCCGAAACGAGATCGCGATGTTGAATCGCCGGTTCTTCGACCAGCAGCAGGACTATCTGGCCGAATCGGTTCAGGTCGGGGACATCCGTTTGCACGGCGAGCGCTGCCTGACGCGCTGAGTCAGATGCCGCCACGAAGCGAGCTGAGCGTTCCTTGTACCAGCCGTACAGGCCAAGGACGGCGGACGTGAATCTCCAGCCGGAGTCGTCCAGTGATGCGGGTGCCACGCCCGCAGCGTCGAGATCATCCAGGGTCCTGTGTAGCGCCCTCTGGAATCCTTCCTGGCCCCGAATTGGCGTGAACTCGTCGGGTAGTTTGATCGACTCGTCGGTGGCGACGGCGTGAATGATCTCGGACGCACGTAATCGGGACAGGGATGGCCTGGGATCATCCACCCCGATCAGGGTCTCTGCAAAGTCTTCCAGACGAAGGAATTGGACGTTGAAAAGGGGGGTGTCAGCCGCGATGGCGCGACGAAGGTATAAGGCGCTGTGAAAGGAAGGGACGACGACCGTCACCGGATCCAGGGAATCGCCGCGCCGGGCGTCTGTGATCTCGCTCCGCAGCGCCTCGACCAACCGCTCCCCGGGTGCAACCCAGCGCTGACCAGCCTCGCGTGATGTCATACGGGACCGACCTTATCACCTGGCAGAAGATGACGATGGATGGGTGTCGGCGAGTGGTGCCCCCGGTGAGACTCGAACTCACGCCCCCGGCTTCGGAGGCCGGTACTCTATCCGCTGAGCTACGGGGGCTCGTTGGACGTTCAAATATAGCATGCATGGGTCGTAAGACCGACCCACTTACAGCCGCTTACTCGCCCTCCGGACGTCCCCGTGGCCGATGTGCCCGGGCGCCACCCATTGGCCGACGCAGTCCTGATCCACCGGAGGTAAATGCCGGGACCAGAATGATCGGCGCGATAAGCGTGGTCACGATGGTCATAAGAATTGCGACACCGAACACGTCCTGCCCGATCACCTCGTTGGACAATCCGATACCGGCGATGATCAACGCGACCTCTCCACGGGGCAACATACCGATGGCGATACGCCATGCGCCGCGCCGGTTGAAACCGACCGCCAAAGCCGGTAGGCCCGCACCGATCAACTTGCTCAATATTCCGAGTCCGCTGAGCATTATTCCGAAGAGGATGGCACCGCTCATTGCGCCTAGATCAACCTGCATCCCGATTACGACGAAGAATATGGGGACGACGAAATAACCGATCTGGATCATCGGCTCTTCAATTCGGTGTTTCAGCTCGGTGTCGGAGAGCGCCAGCCCCATCGTGTAAGCACCGATGATCATGGCCAGACCGAAATAGATTTCAGCGACGGCAGATGCGAGGAAAGCCAGGAATAGGGCAAGGCCTACGAGTACCCCGGGGCTTTTGAACCAGAGGAACGCATCTGATATGCGATTGGCCAGGAGGCTACCGACTATCATCAGCCCCAGCCAGAAGCCGATCGCTTTGGCGGCGATCAGTCCTATCTCGACAGCTGAAACTTCACCCGTATCTGCTATCCCGATGACAACTGCCAGGATCAATATGCCAAGGACGTCATCGACCACCGCACCGGCCAGCACCGTTGTCCCCTCAGGCGTGTCGAGACGTCGGATGTCCGCAAGGACCCGGGCCGTTATACCAACAGACGTCGCCGTCATGATTGCGCCTACGAACAGCGCCGGTAGCATGGCTTCGGCGCTGTCCAGGCTGGCGAAACCCATGAATACCGTCGCCAGAAAACCGAACGCAAATGGGACGACTACGCCCCCGGCAGCGACGGCTGTGGCAGGTTTTACCCAGTGGAAGAACTGGGCGCGGTTTGTTTCAAGTCCGGCCTGGAACAACAGAATTATCGCTGCGACCTGCGCCACGAAGAACAGCTCTAAATCTACCGGTGTGACCAACTCGATGAGGTCGCCGGTTTCATTGAACTCGGTCGGTATCGCAAATAATGGTCCAAGCGACCCGATTTCGATGCCGCCCAACGCAAATGGACCTATCAGAATGCCCGCGCCCAGTTCACCCAGAACGGCGGGCAGGGACGCGAATCGCTCAACGATCTCACCCGCCAGCTTTGCGACGAGAATTATGATCGCGAGTAATAGGACGAGATGCGCTACCGCCTCGACCGGGGATCCTGCCGCACTCAATAGCGGCAAAGAAAATTCCATAGCGTGATCTTAAGGATGCCCCAACCGGGTCGTCACTCCTATTTGGGACAGAATTTGATGATATAAGGAAATTTGGAAGCTCGCCGGAACTTGTTGCTCAGCGCGCCGCTAGCACACGAATCGGGGTTAACCGGCTCAGCACGGGATCAAAACTCATGAGAGCGATCAGTTCGCCCTCCCGGTTGTAGGCGCGTACTTCCTGATGGACGTTTTCGACGTCCGTATTAATCTGTACGGGTTTTCCGTATCCAATGGCTTCTTCCTGCGCAGGATCGACGACGACGGCGGGTACATCCATGAGTGCTGTGTCGATCGGGTACAACAGTTGTTCCCAGCCACCGGCCTCGGTCGCTTCTTCCAGTTGTTCCAACGTCACAGCGCTATCTAACGTGAACCGTCCCACTTGAGATCGGACAAGGGACACCATGTGAGCGGCGTTGTCGAGCGTCAGTCCCATGTCATGGATTAAGGACCGGACGTAAAACCCGCCTCCACACTCGATCCTCAACTTCAGGGTGGGTGAATTCCACGAAATTAGTTTTATGCCGTGCACGACCACGTCCCGGGCCTCACGTTCAATCTCCTTGCCCTCGCGCGCAAGCTTGTATAACCGCTCGCCATTGACCTTGATAGCGCTGTACATGGGCGGGACCTGTTGGATTTCACCGATGAATTGCGGCAGAGCAGTTTCTATGGCCTCAAGGGTGATTCCGCTGGCGTCTGACTCGGCAGTTACACGTCCAGACGCGTCGTAAGTATCCGTAGAACTGCCAAACGTGGCTGTTGCTTCGTAAACTTTTCGACCCTGGACGAATCGTTCGATAAACCGTGATGCGCGCCCGATACAGATCGGCAACACGCCGGTCGCATCAGGGTCCAGCGTCCCACCATGACCGACCCTTTTCTGGCCGGTCAACCGACGGATGATCCGGATAACGTCCATCGACGTCATTCCGGCCGGCTTGTCGACATTCAGGAATCCGCCGTTGATCTGCGGCGGCCGCACCTTCCTGGGTGTGTTTCCACCAGTCGGGGCCTCGTCGCCGGTTGACGAGGTCACCCTTCGTCTCCCAGATCGGAATCAGCCTCCGGTTCTTCGAACTCGTTCACAGGCAGCTTGCTGTCCTGCCTAGCCACTTCGTTCATCCTTTTCAGCATGTCTGCGCCCTCGGCAAGGGTTTCGTCCAGGTGGAAAACGAGGCGCGGAACGTGCCTGATGTGAATCCGGTTGTTGATCTCGCGGCGCAAAAAACCCGAAGCGGATTCGAGTGCCTCAAGGCTACCCTGACGTATTTCAGGCTCGCCGAGCACGCTGACATAGATGTGCGCAGTCGCAAAGTCTGGCGTGCACTCAACGCGAGTCACAGACGTCATGGGCGCAAGCCGGGGATCAGAGATCGATTCGTCGATCAACTGTCCAAGCTCGCGCTGCAACGTGAAGCTGATACGTCCGTTTCGCCTGTTCATAGGTAGACCGTACTGTCGTGATGGAGATGAGTTTCGTTGGATAGCCGCCTTCGTTCTAAAAGCAGCGACCTACAATTTTACGACCGTGAGGGGGAGTGAGGGGAAGACATGGGAATTAAACCTAGCCTGAGAATTTCGGAAGGCTAGTTTTGAACAAGCCATTGTCTCTCCAACGCAAGGTGCGAAGAGGCCGGCCAGTCGTTGTCTCATGTCGCGACGAATTGATCTACACGTCATTCCTATGCAGATGGGAATCCAGAGACGCTCGTCGTGCCGCCACCGTCGAATCATCCGAAGGTCGTCCACGAAATTTCATGAGTTCACAAACGAAGTGCAACACCCTGAGAGGGAATGACGGGATGAAAGTGGCGATATCGTCATCCACCGCTACATTGACGCCATCAGGGCTGTATGAATTCTGAAGCCCTCTCCCGACCAGGAGAGGGAGAAGGTATTTCCGTTACGACCCCTGATTCAGTGATCTAAACCCCGGTGTACTCGTGCTTCCAGACTTCATCTGCGAAGGTGAAGAGGGCTGGCAGGCCGCCGGTATGGAGGATTACTACGGTGTCGTCCTTCGTAAAGTTGCCCTGCTTGATTTGATCTATTAGTGCGGCCATCACAGTGCCCGTGTAGTTCGGGTCGGTCAGTATCGCCTCTGTTTTGGCCATCAGGTGGATGCCGTCCAGCGCTTCCTGGGTCGGGATGCCGTAGCCCTCACCGATGTACTGGTCGAGGATATTCATGTCGCCTGGCTCAAACCCGACCGCAAGTTTTGCGACCCGGGCAGCACCGGGGATGACTTCGTACAGGTACGAATCAATCGGCATGTCGTAGTTGACCATCACACCGGTGATGTCCCAGTCCAGACCCAGGTTCTTGGCGGTGAGTGTCAGCCCGCCCGTGGAACGTCCTCCCACTCCAATGATCTTGGCCTTGTGGATCCCCAACTCTTCGAGTTGTCCAAGTAGCTCAAGCCCTCCCTGCAGATAGCCAAGAGTTCCGACGATGGTCGGGAACTCGTGATCGACTCGGACGTATGGCTTGTAGCCCTCAGCCTCAAGCTTTCGCCCCAGTTCTCGGGCGTACTCCTCGGCCTTCGACTGCTCTGACTGTTCTTCGTCCAGCAGATGGAGATCCGCGCCGAGAACTTTGTCGATAAGCAGGTTGCCCTGGATTTCTCGTCCGGCGGCGTAACGCAGGACACAGGAGTACTTGATGCCGAACTTGTTGGACGCCGCCGCCGTCATCCGGGCGTTGTTGGAGTGGTAGTCCATCATGTTGACGTAAGCGTCATAACCCTGCTCAACAAGGTGGGCCAGCTCAAATTCATAGTGCCGCGCTTTGTTGCCACCCATCGCCAGTCCCGTGGCATCGTCACGTTTGATCAAGATGCGCGGCCCGCCTAGCTCGGCGCTGAGCCGGTGCAGCTCTTCGAGCGGCGTGGGCAGGTGGGCGATCTTGACCCGCGGTATCGCCGCAATGTTTGCACGGAGGGTTGCGCGGTCCATCGGAGGATTGGCGTTCTTGTGGCTAGGCATGGCGGGTGTTCCGTCCCCTGACTCTGATTGGGCGATGTGGTCGCTCGCCGGAGGTTAGCACGGCACGCTCGCCAGGACGGTACATCGGGGCTCATCTCCCCTCGCCAGATACGGGAGTAGACTGCCGGAAGCGCAGGCGAAGCAGGGAGGCCCCGACCAACGAATGGCAGACGACTCTCAAGAACAGAGCTCAGAAGCGGACCCCAATGGAGCGGTACGCTTTGCGATGTTTGAGTCCCTGAGATTCCGTGACTTCCGCCTCATCTGGCTCGGCCAGACGAGCCACGCACTGGCTTTATGGGCGCAGATGATTGCGCTCCCACTGCTCGTCCTTGAGATGACGGATAACAGCGCGGCACAACTCGGCGGCGTGATGGCCGCCCGCACATTGCCTACACTCTTTCTGGGCGTATGGGCTGGCGTGGTAGTTGATTGGTTCGACCGACGCTCCATCCTGATCGCAACTAAATGGGGTTCATTCCTCCTGGCCGTCCTGTTCGCCGTACTACTCATCGGTGGCTGGATGGAGCTGTGGATGGTGTATGCGTGGGTCGTTGCCCGGGGTTCGACGCAGGCATTCGACCAACCGGCACGATTTTCGATGGTGCCGACCATCCTCCCGGGCCATTTGATAACCAATGGCATGGCGCTCCTGAGTTCTACGCAGAACGTGATGCGCATTGTCGGTGCCGCGGGTGCTGGTCTCTTTGCCGAGTTCTTCGGGCTGACCGGGACCTTCATCCTGATCGCCGTTATCTACTCGTCAGGCGTCATTGCGATCCACATGCTTCACATCGCAGATCACGCCCGTCCTGCGAAATCAGGCTTGCGAGCCATGACATCCGGGCTGGCGGAAGGTGCCAGTTTTGCCATAAGACGGCCCGAGATTCGCGGTGTATTGCTGATCTCGCTGGTCTATTTCGCGTTTGGCATGTCTTACATGCAGGTGTTTGCACCGCTGTTTGCTGTCGAGGTGCTCGATATCGGGCGTGGCGGATTAGGGATGATGCTGTCGATCACCGGCCTAGGCGCGCTTGGTGCAGCGTTGTATGTCGCCAAAGCGCAACCGACCCGCCTCGGGTTGATCCTGCCGCTTGATGTCGCTGGTTTTGGCGTCGCATTGATCCTGTTTACGGCTTCGACGTACGTGCCGGGAACCCTCGGTCTCGCTGTACCGATGGCGTTGATGCTAGTGATCGGTGCTCTGCAAACCACTTTTATGTCGTTAAGTCGGTCCTTGATGGTTCAAGTTGCACCGGATGAGATGCGAGGCCGGATACTTTCATTCGTATCACTGGATCGGTCGATGATGGCTTTCGGTGGAGCGGCGGGTGGTTTCCTTGCGGGGGCCTACGGCGTTCAGATAACCCAGATCGGTTTTGGCGTCGTTTGTATCGTCGGTGGACTGGTTGTCCTAGCCGTGACGCCGGGCTTCCGGGCCTACAAAGGCGAAGGAACGACGAAACGACGCAGCCAGGTTAAGCCCGTCACTCCGGTATCCGTGACCGAACCAGCCTCCGCCTCGCGTTCGGCTGGCGACTAAGTCCGGGCGCGCAACAGGCGGTTTCGCTGGTAGCCTCGTCTACTCGTATTCAACACGAATCTTGATTCAAACCGCTATTCATTCAGGGCGGACGCTCACGCCCACGGAGATCAGATGCCAGCCGACACGCAGTCCCGGTACCGACTTCCAAAAACGATTGTCCCTTCCCGCTACGACATCACACTCGAACCGGACCTTCAGGCCTATACCTTCGCCGGTTCAGAGGCCATCGATATCGCCGTTTCAGAGTCGGTCGATGAGATGGTTATCAACTCCATCGAGATCGAGATAGACGAGGCGTGGCTATCAGCGGCAGACGGGTCGCGTACAGACGTGTCCGGCATTACATACGACGAAGAGCTGCAACGCGCCACGCTCTCGTTGGCTTCGTCAGTTAACGCTGGTGATTACGTACTAAACGTTAACTTTCGAGGGTTGCTGAACGATCAGCTTCACGGTTTCTACCGTTCCGTGTTCAAGGACGACGCCGGGGTGGAGCACACCATCGCCACAACGCAGATGGAGTCCACCGACGCACGACGAGCATTCCCCTGCTGGGACGAGCCGGAGTTCAAGGCGTCGTACGGCGTCACGCTGATCGTTCCGGAAGATCAGTTCGCCATGTCCAACGGTGCCGAGATCTCAAACGAGGTATCTGGCGGCAAACGTACGGTGAAGTTTGCCGACACGATGAAGATGTCGACCTACCTTGTCGCGTTCATCGTTGGACCTTTCGAGGCCACAGACCCGGTGGATGTCAACGGCACACCTCTCCGGATCATCTACCCGCGCGGCAAAGGTCACCTGACCGAGTACTCGCTCGAAGCCGGTGAGCACGCGCTGGCGTTCTTCGAGAATTACTACGGCATTCCCTACCCCGGCGACAAGCTGGACATGGTGGCGGTGCCGGACTTCGCATTTGGCGCGATGGAGAATCTTGGGGCGATCACCTACCGGGAAGTTTTGCTGCTTCTCGACCGGGACCGCGCAACGCAACCTGAACTGCTTCGGGTAGCGGACGTTATTGCACACGAGATCGCCCACATGTGGTTCGGCGATCTCGTAACGATGCGCTGGTGGAACGGCATCTGGCTGAACGAGGCGTTCGCCACATTTATGGCAACGCTATCCACTGACGCCTTCAGGCCGGAGTGGGAGCGCTGGGTGCAATTCGGGCTTGAGCGTTCTATGGCGTTTGACGTGGACTCGCTGGAAAAGACGCGACCGATCGAGATCGAGGTCAACTCCCCGGAGGACGCCGAGGGCATGTTCGACCTGCTCACCTACGAAAAGGGTGGGTCAGTGCTGCGCATGCTTGAGCAGTACCTGGGCGACACTCCCTACCGGGACGGCATCCGCAACTATCTGACCAAGCACAGCTACGGCAACACCGAGACGAACGACCTGTGGGATGCCATCGAGGAGACGACGGGCGAACCGGCACGGCGGATCATGGATTCCTGGATCTACCAGGGCGGCTATCCGGTCGTCAGCGTCGAGGCTCTTGATGAGAAGACCCTGCGGTTGTCGCAGCGTCGATTCCGGTTCACGGACGACCCCGAGGGTGCCGATAGCCGGTGGTCGGTTCCTGTCATCCTGCGGATCAACGGCGAACAGCACCGTGTGCTTCTTGAAGACGCCAGCCATGACATCTCGCTGGATGATCCGGTCGAATCTGTGATCGTCAACGCCGGTGGACACGGGTTCTACCGTGTTCGGTACTCGGCAGATCTGCTGGGGCAGATCGACCCCACTTCAGGGGATCTATCAGCCATCGAGCGTTACATGTTGGTGGATGACGCCTGGGCGTCAGTGGTCTCAGGCACCACCGGGGCGATCGACTTCGTGGAGTTCGCTCGCGGCTTTGCCGGTGAGACGGACGCAGAAGTGTGGGGAGAGCTATCCGGTTGCCTGGCCTCATTGGATCGCATGCTGGAAGGTGAAGGGCGTGAAGCGCTTCGATCCGTCGTACGCGATCTCGTTGGACCGGCGCTGGACCGCATCGGCTGGGAGCCTACCGAGGGCCAGACTTCCCGTGACCTTGAGCTACGCGGGACACTGATCCGCGCACTCGCTATCACCGGTAACGACGACTCGGCACGGGAACAGGCACGTGGACTGCACGCCCGCTATCTTGAAGATCCGGGCAGCATCGACGCCAACGTGGCTGCTGCAGTGACCGGTGTGGTGGCAAATGGTGGCTCCGATGGCGACTACGACACGTTCCTGCAACGGTTCAAGTCGCCGCTCGACCCGCAGGAAGAGCAGCGCTACCTGAGGACGCTGGTCGGCTTCCCGACTTCTGAGCAGATGTCTCGAACGCTCGCGATGACTCTCAGCGGCGAGATCAGGACGCAGGACGCGCCTTACTTGTTGGCCGGTTGCATGGTGAATCGCGCGAACGGTCCACAGGCGTGGGCGTTCATCAAGGAGAACTGGGACGCAATCAACGAGGCGTTCCCGTCGAACTCCATCGTTCGGATGCTGTCAGGTGTTCGGTCCCTATCAAAGCCGGAGCTTGCCGACGACATCCTCGCGTTCTTCGAGGAGCACGAGGTGCCACAGGGTGCGTTGACGCTATCGCAGCACCTCGAACGACTTCGTATCAACGTGAGCCTCAGGGAGCGAGAGGTTGAACGGCTGTCGGCTGCGCTTACAAAGTAAGAGTTTTGTGCGTTGTGGTTGGGCGTTCTGCCCGGCTACAGCCAGCGGCGGACGCTCTCTCTATATCCGATGTACTGGTGGCCGATCACGGTCTCCATGTATCGCTCTTCGCGGACTACGACGAGGAAGTGGAGTGCGATCAGGGCGACAGGTACGGGAGCGACAACCCACCAGGAGTTGAGTAACAGGCCGATTCCCAGGCCCAACGCCGCAAAGCTGAGGTAAATGGGATTACGAGAGTATTCGTAGGGACCGTCGGTAACCAGCGACGTAGTCGGTCGCGCTGGGTCCGGGTGCTGTCCGCCGCGCCGCAGGGCGATGGTCGCCCATCCGCTCAGGATTAGTCCTATCGCGACGAAGACCGCTCCAGCGATGACCGGAATCAGATGTTCGCCTGGCTGGATGTCGCTCCCGGTCATCACGTGAAGGACAACCCCGGCTCCAAACGGCAGGCCAAATATGAGGCGGGGGGAGGCCATCAGGCCGGGCCTAAGCGGCTCCGGGCCATTGCTCGGGTTCACCTGTGCTCCTCTCGGTACCTCGTATTTGTGTTCACGTGAACCGCAATCACGATCGCTGGTCGGGAATTATGCGCCATCAGGGTACGTAGGACGAGGGCGATTCGACTGCTAAACTCGCTCGCCAGACTGCCATCCGAAATCACGGTCGGCCGTCCAACTCACAAGTAACGAAAGTCTCCGGGTACCGATCTGTTCAATATTTCAACCGTAGAGTTCACGTCAATACACGTCCGTGGAACCCATCAGTGGGTGTTCGTGGAAGTCACGGACACCGACGGGAATACAGGACTGGCTGAGTTGGCCGGACCGGCCGCCGCCACGGATATCGCCCAACTCACGGCCGAGTATGCAGAAAGACTTCGGCTATCGCCTCCGGATGGCGAGGCAGATGTAACAGCACAGCTGGGTTTGACTGTCGAGGAGCTTGAAGCCGATCGGCCACGTGCCACGGCGGTGAGCGCACTTCGCACGGCAATTGCAGATGGGCAGGCGCGTGCGGCGGGTGTGAGCCTTAGCGAGTTCCTTGGCGGACAACGCACGGAGTCTGTACAGCTTTACGGCAACATGAACCGGTCGATGCTTCCCGATGACAACGGTCCTCGTGATCGCTCACCTGAGGCGTTCGCGGCAGCAGCGCGCGAGGCGGTGAGACGTGGTTACAAAGTGGTCAAATGCGCTCCGTTCGACGAAGCTCGTTCACCCTTTGAGGAACCCGGATTGCCTGAAGCCGCCCGCTCTGGAATAGACCGTATCGTGGCCGTTCGTGAAGCCATCGGCCCCGACATTCAGCTATTCGTCGACTGCCACAGTCGTTTTGACCTGGATTCCGGAATAGCGCTTGAGATATCGCTGAGGGATTCGAACGTCGCCTGGTATGAGGAAGCCGTGGACGGCATTGAAGATCCGGAGACGATGATAAAGATTCGTGAGCGCGCCACCATGGACGTGGCGGGAGCGGAGTCCGGGTACGGCGTTGAGTTGTTTCGACGGATCATCGAGGGCGGAGTGATGGACGTCGTTATGCCGGATATCAAGTTCTGCGGTGGCGCGGGTGAAGCTGTCCAGATTGGCCGTGCGTTGGAGCCCGACGCCCCTGGTTCGGTGTCGATGCACTCGCCATCAGGTCCGGCGTCACAACTCGCAAGTGCACACGCCACGGCAGCATTCAAGGGAACGCGTCCACTTGAGCACGCCTGGGGCGAGGCCGATTGGAGGCCGTCCGTGCTGGAGCCGGTTGAACGGATCGAGAACGGGCGTATTTACATTCCTGAAGGCCCGGGCCTGGGCGCAAGCCTTAACCCGGCAACCGTTGAAGAACGTGGACGACGCTGGGCCTTGTGATACGCCGCTTGCTCTGCCGTGTCGTGAATACTTCCGATTCCTGCGACTGACCCTCCATCATTGATCCCCGGTTTTGTCCCTCCGCTCAGGCGGGAACGCCTCCTGCGGGATTTGCGGATCAGTCCTGAAATGCCGGGGAACGTCAAAGCTGTTCGAAGCAGAAAATTGTTGATCGTGTTACGTTTTTCGTCGCGCCCCCGGAGGTTCCGGGGATTGTCGTGGTCCAGGTGATAAATCGGGAGGGATCTTGAGGGTTCTGGTAGTCGATGACGACCCGGACATCGCAGAAGCCGTAGCAGCTGTGGTCAGCGTCAGCTGGCCTGATGCCGAAATAATCGAAGCCGCCGATGGCAGTTCCGCTATATTTCACGCGGGCGAGGTCGAACCCGATATCGTAGTGCTCGATGTCGGGCTGCCAGATATGACCGGGTTCGCCGTGATGCAGGCGATCCGTGAGACCTCGGAAGTTCCCATCGTGATGCTGACAGCGCGCGACGGTCACATGGACAAGGTCGAGGGACTCGAATTCGGGGCGGACGACTACATCACCAAGCCGTTTGCGCCCATGGAACTATTAGCACGCATTCGCGCCGTCCTTCGTCGAACCCAGCGCGGAGCCGAAATGTCAGACCAAGAGCCGTTTGAAGAAGATGGCCTGCTGTTTGATTTTGCGGCGCATGAAGTAATTTACCGGGGTGAAAAAGTCCCGCTCACACCGCTCGAATACAAATTGCTGGTCCAATTCGTACAGGGCTATCCGAGGGTGGTACCGCACGAGAATCTGCTACGGAGCGTCTGGGGTCCTACTTACGTGGGAGAGAGCGACTACCTGAAGGTTCACGTGCAGCGGATTCGCTCGAAATTTGGGAATCTGTCTCCCGGATTTGACCCGATCGCTAACGAACGTGGCGTCGGATACCGGCTGAATCTAAGCCACGAGCGCTAGGTATCCGTAACCGGGGCCAGTTGCCCGCGCGCCTTGCTGCCACTAATATCGCCGCAGATATGGATACCGCCGCGTCGTTGCGCCCGTATCCGCAATTCGGACACCCCTGTCTCCCGTAGCCCAGAGGGAAGTCAATGACTACGACAACAACCGAACGCGTCGCCTATTTCAACGGCGAGATAGTCCCTGAGAGCAAAGCGCTTGTCTCCTTCCGGGACCGTAGCTTCAAGTACGGCGATGGTGCGTTCGATATGACGCGTACGTTCGGCCACAAGATCTTCAAGATCGAAGAGCACATCGCCCGTTTCGCCAACACACTCAGGTATTTCCAACTCGATCCCGGCATGACCGAGAAAGAGATGATCGACAAGTCGATGGAGGTCCTCGCGGCGAACCTGCCTCTGATCGACGAGACGGAAGACTACTGGGTGGGCCAGCGGGTCAGCCGGGGCACGGACGTTGTGGGCGGTGACATGTGGGAGCACGAGGGCGCTACTGTCGTCATTGAGTGCACACCACTGCCGTTGCAGGCACGTGCACCCCTGTTCAAAGACGGTATCGATGTGATCGTGCCATCTGTGCGCCGTACACCGCCGGAATCGCTCAGCCCGCGTGCCAAGTCGCACAATTACCTGAACCTGATCATGGGCGATCTTGAGGCAAAGGCATATAACCCCGCCGCGTGGGCCATTCTGCTGGACATGCAGGGCAATTTTGCCGAGGGGATCGGATCCAATTTCTTCACCGTGAAAGACGGCGTGATCCGAACG
>JABIGL010000100.1 GCA_018650185.1 Chloroflexota bacterium | reverse complement strand
GTCGTCATCCGATACACCGGTTCCATCCGGCGCTGTGCCGGAAGTGGTCGCGATGTTGTCGACTTTACCTGCGTCGATGTCAGCCTGGGTCAGGGCGTAGGAACCAGAGAAGGTTCCACCGTCAGAGGCACCAACTGCCAGTGAGGCAAGTGGGCCGCCAATTACCGTGACGAGCGGGTCGGAAACGGTCACACCGGTCAGCGTCACGTTACCCGTGTTGGTAACGGTGAAGTTGTAGGTGATTACGTCACCAGGGGTTGCGATGCCGTCCACGCCGAGGTCAAGCGAACCTGACTTCAGAAGCTCAATCGCCGGGCTTGCCGGGACTGGCTCTGTGTGCGTGTCGTCATCCGATACACCGGTTCCATCCGGCGCCGTGCCGGAAGTGGTCGCGATGTTGTCCACCTTGCCGGCGTCAATGTCGGCCTGGGTGATTGCGTACGAACCCGTGAAGGTCGTGCCGTCGACGGCCAGTGGTGCCAGTGAGGCGATCGGGCCGCCAGAAACGGCGATCAGCGGGTCGCTAACGGTAACGTTCGTCAGCGTCAGGTTACCCGTGTTGGTAACCGTGAAGCTGTAGGTGATCAGGTCACCAGGGGTTGCGATGCCGTCCACGCCGAGGTCAAGCGAACCTGACTTCACGAGCTGGATCGCAGGAATCTGCACGAGCAGCACTCCACCCGGGTTGTCCGACGTAACCGTCGAACCACTTGGGGAGATGCCGACAACAGTCGCCACACCCGGGTCGCTTGCGACCCACGCTGTGGTTTCGTCGGTGCCGATGATGCCGGCGTCGAGATCTGACTGGCTGACCGTGTGGCCAGCGGAGTAGATCCACGTCTCGTCAACATCCAGCAGCCCGTCTCCGTCAGTGTCACCACTGGCATATGACGGGGAGCCTTCCAGGTTGTCACTAAGCGTGACACCGCTAAGCGATACGTTTCCGGTGTTCGTGACCGTGTACCCGAATACGACAGTGCCGCCTTCAGGAACCGTCAGAGGCTGTCCCGGGTCGCCGACGTCCGGCGTCTTTACGACGAGGATGCCAGGGTTCTGCGGGACAGGAACCGTCTCCGGATCCGTGTCAGTTACGTCAGGTCCGATTGGAGGCGTGCCGGATGCGGTTGCGGTGTTGTCGATCTGTCCGGCGTCGACATCATCCTGCGTCACCGGGTAGGTGGCGCTAAAGGTTGTCGATGCTCCAACCGCAAGGCTCGCAACCGAGGCCGGCGATACAACGCTCAGTCCCGGTAGCGGGTCGGCCACGGTGACATCGGTGAGTGTGACGTTACCGGTGTTGGTAACGACGAACTCATAGGTCAACGTGTCGCCTAGGCTGACGGTCCCGGAAGCGTCCTCGTCTGCATTCGACGCAAGACTCTTCACGAGCTCGATAACCGGATTCTGCGGGACAGGAACCGTCTCCGGATCCGTGTCGGTTACGTCCGGTCCGCTTGGAGGCGTGCCGGATGTGGTTGCTGTGTTGTCGATCTGTCCTGCGTCGACGTCATCCTGCGTCACCGAGTAGGTGGCGCTGAAGATTGTCGATGCACCAGGCGCAAGGCTCGCAACGGAGGCTGGCGATACAACGCTCAGTCCCGGTAGCGGGTCGTCCACGGTGACATCGGTGAGTGTGACGTTACCGGTGTTGGTAACGGCGAACTCGTAGGTCAACGTGTCGCCAAGGCTTACGGTCCCGGAAGCGTCCTCATCTGCGTTAGAGGCAAGACTCTTCACAAGATCGATCAGCGGCAGGGCCAGAATCGGCTCTGTGTGCGTGTCGCTGTCAGATACATCGTCACCAACCGACGGAGTGCCGGTTGCGACAGCGATGTTGTCAACCTGCCCGGCGTCTATGTCGGGCTGGGTGATCGCGTACGTACCTGAGAAGGTCGTTGAGTCGGAGGCGCCGACCGCCAGGGTGGCGATTGGTCCGCCGATTACCGTGACCAATGGGTCGTCCAGGGTCACGTTTGTGAGCGTCAGGTTACCGGTGTTGGTAACCGTGAAGCTGTAGGTGATCAGATCACCCGGGGTTGCAATGCCGTCGGCACCGAGATCAAGTGAACCGGATTTAACCAGGTCGATTCCGGGCTGCCCCGGGACATGGTGGAAGGTTCGGTTGGTCTCGCCCGAAGCGGGCACGCCGAAGGAATTCGTCCAGCTTGCGACCGCGAAGTTCGGGATCGTGATAGCAGGATCAGGGTTCTCAACCAGGGTGACTTTTGCGGTGAAAATCAGGTCTTCTTCCGCCCCCGCGGCCAGAGTCCCAATGTTCCATGTCACAACGCCACCAGACTCGGTGCCGACAATCCCACCAGGGAGTGAAGGATCGGAGCTCAGGAAGGTGAGGTTTGCGTCGAGTGTGTCCGTCACAACGATGTCGCTCAAGGACGCGGTTCCGGCGTTCCTGACCTTCACGGTGTAGACAATTTCGTCACCGTTGTTGACCTGGCCGGGTTGCGGCGGGTCCAGCGGCAGCGAAGCGTCCCAGACACCGTCGTCGTCTGACACAGGGTTAGAGGTCTTGGTGAGTTCCAGGACACCTTCAGGAACAGGGTTAGTCCCCTGCTTCAAAGGCGAGTTGTGGACCTCGTTGATCTTCAGTCCGATTGCTTCTACTGGAAGCGGTGCTCCAGCGCCGTTCGGGAATACCGGAGCGCCTGAAGCGGGGTCAAACTTCTCGATCGCCCACTCGTACACGAGCGGCATGATCCAGGCAGGACCGTCCGCATCGTTCGGTGTTGCGGGGCTGTCTACCTCAGTGCCAACCCTGCCGTTCACGTCAAGGTTCCACTCGAGTGACGTGCCCCAGCCAGCGATTAGGGCGCGGTCTCCGGACACCATCGTGCCGTCACCGCCATCCGGGCCTTCCGAGTGGAAGGGACCGAAAAACTCATTGCCCTTTGCGGACGGGTCTGCCTCTAAGTAGTCAAGGTAGAACTCAAGATCGCTCCCGGCTGGAGCGTAATCGACCTTGATGTGCTCGGACTTGACGAGGGCCTTGAAGCTGTGCCCCTTAACGCCCCATTCGGGATCCGAGTTGGCACCGTAGGTGTTGTCATTGACGCCAGTGAATTGCTCAAAGGCGAAGTAGTAGTAGTTGGCGTCTTCACCGCGATACTCAAGCCCGGCAAAATCGCCGGAGGCCTGATCTTGCGTGTAGGTGATCGAGCCGAGAATGTAGTTCGGATCAATCGCGCCCGTTACCGGGTGACGGGTTAACCCGTCGACGTCGATATCGCCACTACTCAGATTCCCATCGATTGCTGCCGCATTGGCGCTCACAAAAGCAAGGAACAGGGCAAACATGACGCCTAACAACGCCAGTGAGCCGATTGAACGCGTGCGAGGGATGCCGCGTAACGATAAACCGTGCATATAAGACCTCTAAGAAACCGTGCAATGCCTCTTAGGTTAAGAAGCATTTCGTACGTCGCTTGTTGACGTCATTCACTTGGGCGAACGTGCCTTCGTGAAATTTGCCCTCGCACGGCCCGTTACACGGAACCCTGCGTCTCCCCGGACAAAGTCAACTCCAGAGGACAAGGAGTCATCACCCTCATGGGTGTAGACACTAAGTGTTGACCTCTAGACTTAGGTCCCGTGACGGTGTCAGGAGGGTGCCGAAACGGTGTTGGGTCGGTTAACGTCAGGTAACTTCGCACTTCAAATCGGGCACCCACGTGCCGACCGGGCCAACAGGTATTTCCTGGCAAGAAAATGGGCGCCTGTCACAATTTATTAGATGGAAGATTCTCGTTCCGTACGTCCACGGGTTCTTCGTTTTTGACCCTCGACCGGCGTTCCCGAATCCCGACCGATCAGGTCTCCACATGTCCACGGCGCATCAAAATTCAAAGCCGGTTGGACCGAGCGTTGACAGGTCAAGCTCAATCCCAGATTGATGTCACGTGGATCAGAAGAAGGGTCAGGGGTGAGGAAGAATACGGTGTGGTCTGAAGGGACAGGTGAACTCCCATTCGCCCCAGCGTTACCAGCCTGCCCCATCTTGCGGAGCGTATCCGAGCACTTCTTTGGCGTGGGCATTGTCTCGAAACAGGCGCTTGTTATCTGAGGTCGCCCAGAAGACATCGAACTTTAGGTCGGCAGGCGCTTCGATGATTTTGAGGGTGAGTTGTTGGAGGTCCCTGTGGCTCTGCCAGTTCGCCATCCCGCGGCCAGGCTGTGGTGCGTCTATCGGACCCGTGGCACTGATTCTTAAATTGATTACGGATAGATCGGTCGTGATGGCATAGAGCCGTCCCAGGTCCTCGCCGAATAGCTTGGTCACGCCATACAGATGGATTGGTTTCGGCTCCGACACCTCGCTCACCATCTCCCACGACTCCGGCATTGGAATGTCTTCACTGGATACGAGCGTCTTGTATGGCTCCTCCCATTCGTAGCCGTTTGCAGCTGCTCCGGAGCTTGCCAGGATTACGCGCTTCACCCCAGTCTGCCTTGCCACTTCAAGCACGTTGTAGCAGCCAACGATGTTGTACTTCAGCATCGTCTCCCAATCGCCATCCATGCCGTCCGGGTCGCTTCGACCGCCCGATGCCGCGAGGTTGACGATGGTATCGATGCCCTCAAACGCGGGACGCAAGGATTCGACGTCTGCGACGTTACCGATAAAGTTCCGCTCGTCCGGCAGGCCGTCTACGCCGTTTCGCGACAGGGAGCTGATCTCGTAATGCTCCTCAAGGGCGGGCCGCATCGCCTGTCCGACGACTCCACTCAAACCGGTCACGAGGACCTTTCTTTTGCTGGCCACAATTACTCTCCTGTAGAGGGTGTGGGCGTATTGCCATACGCCCCTACGATGTTATGAACCTTAATAAGTCATCCCGAGCGTAGCCGAGGGGCCTTCACCGACGGAGCATCCACCGAACCAAGACTGCCGAGGCGAAAATCGGCGTTCTCCCTCACCCCTCCCCCTCTCCCACCTGGAGAGGGGGAGGGCGGATAGTCATTCGCCCCTACGATGTTATGCACGTTTATATGTCATCTCGAGCGTAGCCGAGGGACTTTCACCACGTGGAGCCTCCGACAGATTCGCGTTGCCAGGACAAGAACCTTCTCCCTCACCCCAGCCCTCTCCCACTGGGAGAGGGGGAGGGCGGATAGTCATTCGCCCCTACGATGTAATGCACAGTTATATGTCATCCCGAGCGTAGCCGAGGGACCTTCACCACGTGGAGCATCCGACAGATTCGCGTTGCCAGGACGAGAACCTTCTCCCTCACCCCAGCCCTCTCCCGCTGGGAGAGGGGGAGGGCGGATAGTCATTCGCCCCTACGATGCTATGCACAGTCATATGTCATCCCGAGCGTAGTCGAGGGACCTTCACGGATTGAGCCTCCACCGAACCAAGCCTGTTGGGGCGAACACCGGCGTTCTCCCTCACCCAACCCTCTCCCGCTGGGAGAGGGGGAGCGTCCCGGTATTTATGCGTTTTCGGTGTCCAGGGTCACGTTGTCGCCGCGCAGGGTGCGGTTCCTGATGTCGAACCGGCCCGGGTAACGCACCGGCAGGTGTCCATCGTCGATCATCTCACCCAGCGGGTGCACCATCGTCTTCACAGGTAACTCAACCTGCACATGTGTGCGTGCGGATTCGTAAATAGCGTGCACCATTTCTAGTGCGGCGTAACCACTTTCGCCGTCTGATCGGTACTTCTCTTCGGACGTTCCGTTTACCCAGTCGGCGAAGGCGTGGGCCTGCTCGATGCTGCCCTCGATAACCTCGAAGTTCTCGTCGCCTGGCGTTGCGTGCTTACCCGGCGGGACGCGGTGGTCCCAGCCGTTCGATCGGCTGTTCATGATGCGCAGGTCTTCCAGCGTGAGATCGATCATGCCCTCGGTGCCGAATATCTCTGCACCCCAACCGTGTTTTGGCGTGAGGCCGGAGAGGATCATCGCCTCGGTACCGGTCTCGAACCCGAAAACAGCCAGCGCCTTGTCCTCGATAGGAACGGCGCGTGCCCAGCGATCGGTCTCCCGCTCCACCTGGCCCATGGCCCAGCTGCATTTGGCGTCACTCAGCAGATAACGGAACAGATCAGCCTGGTGAGACGAGTAGTTGGGAAGCCCGTCTCTTGCGTAGACCTTGATGAAGCTCACGTCGCCGATCTCGCCGTCCGCTATCAGATCCCTCGCCAGGGTGTACGCCGGAAGCCAGCGACGCTGGTGTCCTACGGCCAGCTTTACGCCGTTTCGCCGGCACACAAGCATCATGTCGTTGGCCGCGCCTAACGTGTCAGCCATCGGCTTCTCGCACAGCACAGCTTTGATTCCGGAAGACGCCGCCGCACGAGTCATAGCGCTGTGGCCGATGTCCCATACACCGACGGAAACCACGTCCAGGTCGGACTTCTCCAGCATCTCCAAGGCGTCGCTAAAGTGCTCCGCCTTGTAGTCATCCCACTCAGCAAAGTGTTCGTCGTAGTCCTTCATCGCCTGATCGCTCAGGTCGGAGATAGCCACGATCTCGTACTTACTGGAGTTCATGTAGCCCGTGCCATGGTTAACCGTCATTTCGCCACAGCCGATTACGCCAACACGCAGTTTGTCTGCCAAACCAGTCTTTCTCCTGTCATGGTGGTGCCAGCGGCACGTCTATTTTCAGGATGCTACGGAACGCCTGAGGTTAAAGCGCCGCAATGAAGCCGATGCGTGAGGCCAGTCTATGTAAATAGGCCGCCTGCCAAAGGTTTCATTCGACTAGGTGGGCTGCGAGTACGTCCTCATCGAACTCGATACCCAGTCCCGGACCGGATGGCGGAATGATGAAGCCGTGGTCCAGTACAAGTGGCTCCTTGAAGATCGTCTTGTGGAGCGGACCCTGGTTCGCTTCCTGGATAACGAAGTTCGGGGAGCAGGTGTCGATCTGAATGGCGGCTGACGAGGCTATCGGGCCGCAGTACATGTGCGGAGCGATCATGGCGTAGTGCGCCTCAGCGATGGCGGCGATCTTCTTCGACTCCGTGATTCCGCCACACTGTCCGACATCTAGCTGAATGATCGATGCGGCGCCCTTCTCAAGCAGGCTGGCGAACTCGTATTTCGTGACAAGTCGCTCACCGGTAGCTATCGGAATGCTCGTTGAGTTTGCGACCCTCACCATCTCCTCGATGTTCTCCGGCGGGACGGGCTCTTCAAACCAGTACGGGTTGTACGGTTCGAGGATGTGGGCCACGCGGATGGCGCTGAATGTGGAGAGCTGGCCGTGGGTCCCGATGCCGATCTCGAGTTCATCGCCAACTGCGTCCCTCATGTTTTTGAAGATCGCCTCGGCGTTCTTGATCTCCTTAAGCGGAATGTCCCGTGGGATCGGGTACATCGGCATGAATGGGTCGAGCTTGCAGGCGGAGTTACCTTCTTCTACTAGCTTTATAGCGGCCTCACCTGCCAGGGACGGGTCTGCCTGGATCTCTCGCATCCCGGGTACGTAGGCATACGCTCGCAGCTTCTCGTGATACTTGCCGCCGAGCAGGTTATAGACCGGCTGGTTGGTCGCCTTGCCTCGGATGTCCCACAACGCCATGTCGATTCCGCTGATGACCGGCGTTGCGTACAGACTTGGGTGACGGAAGTCGTGTCGGGAGGCGTACATCCGGTCCCAGATGCGTTCACCGTCGAACGGGTCCTGCCCGATCACGTACTGCTCGACCATCTCTTTGATCAGGTGGATCTGGGTCTGCATATCATCGAGACTGTTGGAGTAGGCCCCGCCGGTGATGCGCTCACCGAGGCCCGTGATTCCTTCGTCGGTGTGCAGCTCAATGAACAGCCACCATCGACCACCCACAAAGGGCTCCACGTTTCTGACGACCTTGGTGTCGAATCCGGTTACCTTCAACGTACTCTCCTGATCTTGTCTGATACGGGATGGTCTGACTCAAGCATTAGGCGATTCGGCGGATCATACTCTGAAGTTAGAGAAACTACCCGGCATCCCTCCTCCACCGGATCAGAAACGATGGGACGCCGATTGGCCGGTGGTACATTGCTCACATCGGTACACATCAGAGAGTCACAAAAAGCGTGTGTGAACGTCGATGTCGGAGCGACCAACTTCCCGAGTCCTTTTGTCCCTTGTTGTATTGACGTTCGCCCTCGCCTTGGGTACGGCGTGCTCAGGATCCGAATCATCCGGAGAATCAGTTAGCACCCCAACGACCGTGACGGCCACAGATGTGACGCCCGTTGAATCCCAGGCGGCCGATTTGCTTCCGGAGACAGCGGAACGAGACGGTGAGATCACGTTCAGGGAGTGTCTTGAAGACGCGGTGGGAGACGAAGGAGCCGATCTCCTGTTCCTCAAGGACGGTGAGATCCAATTAACGGGCGATCCAGCCAACATTTCTCCCGAAATGCTATCCGCTGCGTCGGCCTGTGCCGGTCTACCTGATGTCGATCAAGACGAACTAAATCGGCCACAAGTCACACCACCGGACGGGGCGCCGGAACCGAACGATATCCCGGATCCGTCAGGAACTGAAAACTTGACCGGCGACGCTACTGGCGACCTGTTCCGTGAATGCGTTGAATCCGCCATCGGACCCGAGTTGGCATCTGTAGTCCAGTTGATCGACGGTAACGTGGCGTTTGGAGGAGATGCAGCGGCGCCCGATCCTGATTCACTGGAATTTGCAGCGATCCTCCAATGTGCGGGCGTCACAGCCCCCGAAGATACTTCACCTCCCGCTACCGACCCACCTCTGGCGGGAGGTCCTCCGGGTGTGATCGCTGGCTCGGAAGTGGAGGAGTTGTTTCGCGGTTGCCTCAGGAACACCTCACGGTTCGACCTGGCTGCGATTCTCACCCTCACACCGGGCGGTTTGCCCGACTTCTCGACCATCGGTGATCTCGAATTACCAGCTGCTGACTTCCAGATCGTTATCGGATGTGTACCGGGGATCGGCGATAGCCTGACAGTTCGCCCTCTCGATTCGGCTTTCGCGGCAACGGCACAAGGTGTCGTCGACTCTGCGATGTCATCGGTGGTGCTTATCGAGACTGACGACGGAGGGACTGGCGCAGGATTCTTCATCTCTTCGGACGGTCTTATCGTCACCAACAACCACATAGTCGCGGCGGCGAATGAGATCACCGTCTGGCTGCACGACGGAACCCGTCGCATTGCATCGTTAATCGGACGTGAATTCACCCCGGATGTCGCCGTAATCAAGATCGACCCTCCTGCCGGTGTGGACCCGGTAACGATCGGCGACACGACCAGACTCCTGCCAGGAATTGACCTGCTTACGATTGGTCATCCGGGCGGTATCGGAAACTGGATACCGACCATCGGCCAGTTCATGGAGTCAGAGTCGATAGCACTTGTCTTGAACGCTGAACTCGACCCCGATCAAGAGAAACGCGAACTGATCAACATGGTGAGTTCGTTACCGAGTTCGAAGGGCAACAGCGGTTCACCGGTCTTCGATACCGACGGCCGGGTGATCGGTCTCATTTACGGAGGTACGTCGCGTACCGGAACCCGTCAGGACGGCAGTCCCTCCGCGTATGAAGGAGCAGTCAGCCAGGCGATCGCCGTAACCACATATACACAGTCTCTTCCCATCGAATCCGTAATGTCGGTCGTTGCCGATCTGACCGGAAACGAGTCGTTCCGATCCGCAGCACCCGCCAAAGTAACGGAACAACCGAAGAATTTGAGCGCTGCCAACTTTGCATGTGCAGAATCTGCCATCGGCGCAGTCGCGGCAGACCTGACCCTTACCGAGTCCGGTCTGCCCAACTTCTCCGGCTTCGGAGTTTCATCTTTGAGCGCGTCGGAGTTCCAGGACCTCGTTCAATGTGTCCCCGGTCTGGTTCTCACTCCATCGCCACTTGGGTTGGCGAATGCGAATGTCGATTCGTCTCTTCATCCAGACGACATTGCGGCAGCGACCCAAATAAGCACGCGGATCCGTGATTCCGTGCTTTACCTGGATCTCGGCGGGGGCGCGTTCGGAACCGGTTTTGTCATCTCAGAAGATGGCCTGGTAATGACCAACCAGCACAACGTGGCCGGAGTGGAAACCGTCATCACCACCTGGACATCAGACGGCCGGACTTCAACAGCTACAGTTCTCGGTTCTGTACCGCAGCCAGACGTGGCGCTCCTAAGACTCGATACAGATCTTGGCATCACGCCATTGAACACCGGTTCGTCCGTCGGCATTCTGCCGGGACAACCCCTCATTGTGCTGGGACATCCCGGTGGACTCGGGAACTGGGTACCGACGATCGGTGCGTTTGTAACGGTGAGGGACGAAGTCGACCTGTCAGCTCAACCTTATGACGCCCTCATAATTTCCACTCCGGTTATGGGCGGCAATAGCGGATCACCTGTGCTTGACCTGGATGGCAACGTCGTCGGCATTGTGTGGAGCGGAGAGAGTCCAACCAACGGCAGATTGCATGGCGACGTGGCCCCCCCGGTTCCGTCATCTTCGGAACTTCGGCAGTACCTGGCCATTTCGGATTATGGCCTTGCAATATCCATTGACGAGGCACTGGTGCGCATCGCACCGTGGCGCTGAACGCCCGCACGGGCCTGTACTACGTTGAGAACCATCTCCACACGTCGCTAGTTGAGTACCGGCTACTCGGCAACTGAAGTAATTCTCCTCTCCAATACGGCAATCTGGATAGGAGGTTCCCTGATGTGAACTTCGTCTCGATCAAGTTCGGGCACTGGGGAATCATTCTCTCGGGGCCCCGATTCGCTCAGGCAATAAGTCGAGCTCCCAAGGGTTCAGAGTCATGCATTTGGAGTAAAGTGCCCGGACGTAACGAGTCCGAGGAATAACCAAATGAAAATTACTGATATCACGACCACCCCTCTCAAGACCGGTAAGGGTCTTCTCCGAATCCAGACCGACGCCGGGGTAGAGGGTTGGGCCGAGTCACCCGGTACAAATCCGGGCGTTCCGGGTAAAAACGGGGCCGTGTTCGAGGCATACCTTGAGAGCATCATCAAGCCGGTCTTAGTTGGCGAAGACCCGCTTCAAATCGAGCGGCACTGGGAGACACTGGCGCTCGGCAAGGACGAGAAGCTTTTCAAGCTCCCGGCCAACGTGGTCGGCGTGATTGACGTTGCTCTCTGGGACCTGCTCGGAAAAGAGACCGGACTTCCGGTTTACACCCTTATGGGTGGTGCAGCCCGGACCGATATCGAGCTTTACTGGTCGGTCGGGTCAGGTTGGATGATGCAGCCGGACGAGATGGTTGGGCACATCAAAAAAGGCTGGGACATGAACTTCCGGGCCTTCAAGATCCGCATGGACTGGAAGGGGTGGCGGCAGGATGCTAACCCCGAAAAGGACTACCAGATATTCAAGGCCGTCCGGGAATTCTTGTCGGAAGGCAACTACCTGGGTTTCGACGCCAACAATGGCTATTCCGTATCCACGGCGATCCAACAGGGTCGACGATTCGAGGAGCTTGGGATCGACCACTTCGAGGAGCCGATTCCTAACTACGACCTGCCCGGACTGAAGCAGATCGCAGACACATTGGATGTCGCCGTATCCGCAGGTGAACAGGACGCCTACAGGTGGTGGTTCCAGAGTCTGGTGATGCTGGGCGACCCGGACATCCTGCAGCCTGACATTTTGAGCGCAGGCGGCCCGTCCGAGGTGAAGCGCATCTTTGATATGGCGACCACGCTGGACAAGCCGGTCATGCCGCACAGCCCGCAGGCCGGGATCAACAGCATGGCTTCGCTACATGTGTTCTCGACGGTCCAGAACGGCACACGACCGCACGAGTTCTCGACAGAGTTCTCGGGGCCGCTGGACGATGTCGCAAACCTTTACGGCGATGGCGTCATTCCGAAGGACGGTCACATGATCTTGAGCGATCTGCCGGGGCTCGGCATCGAGCTCAATGAGAAGGCCGTGGCAGACCTGACGTTGAAGTAGTTTTAACGCGCAGATGGCGTCGAGAATTTTCGACGCCATCTGCCAGGTTTCCCGTTCACTGAGCGGCTGAAGACCCTACGCCCGGTTCTTCTCCAGCCAGCCGTCCACAAGTTCGACCGTCTGGTCCAGCGAGTCCAACTGCATGCCGTTTCCGGCAGCGACGGTCTGAACCAGCTTGTCTACGCGCTCGATATTCGGCGCGCCGCCTGCCAGCGCCCGCGCCGCGGACGATGGGTTCACCAGCGATAAAGCAGCGTTTGCGTACTTATCAAAAGGCACCAGATCACCCGCGTCTGCGCCCATCTTTACGCAGAGCTCCACGACCCACTCGTATGCCGCCCTCGATTCATCAAGATTCGAGTGGACGGCTTCTTTGATCGGCCGCATCTCGTCCTTCTGTACGCAGCGATAGTTACCGGCGATCAGCATCGCCCACTTGGCGAGTGGAACGAAGACCGAGTCGTGCACACGCAGCTTCACCGGAAGTTCAACGTCGTTGCCCTCGTGGTTGAAGCGTACAGCCTGGATATCAGCCTCAAGCTGGTGAAGGATCGCCGTGTGGGCGTCGGAATCGAACCGCGCCGCTTTGAAGTTGGTCGGCAATCCGACCTGTAGAACGTTCACCTTCTCGGTCGGAGGCCTGAACGCCTGTGGGTCCGGGCTGCAGAGCGTCATTAGCGCCGGGTCCAGGTTGTCCCAGACCGATGCGTCGGTGTAGCTGCTCTTGATCGCCTCGGCGTCGATTGCCGCAATGCGTTTGAGATAGGTCAGCGGCGGCATGTTCATGATCGACATGCACGGAACTTTGGCTGCGGCGATGCGATCAAGCAGGTCATGAAGTACCGGCACGCCGTACTGTGGTTCCTGCATCGCGAGGCCGATCAGGTCGTAATCAGACGGATCGACGTCGTTAGGACCAGCGGCCGTCACTTTGCCCGGCATCCTGGACGTGTCCAGTTCGACCAGTCCGTCGACACCCCGCGCGGCCATTCTCACCCGTGCGCCCTCGGTGTTGATGAGGTCGGCTTCCTCAGGCAGGCAGACGAGTTTCACGTTGTGCCCGGCCAGTGCCATCTTTGCGCCGAGCAATGACCCGTACGAGGCGCCCAGGATCAATACGTTGTAAGTAGTGCCCATTGGAATCTCCTGTCTCGCCGGTACGGCGTTATGCGTCCCCCGTATTGAGGTGCGGCCTCAACGTTCATATACACGGCGTTGTAACACTGCTCACCAAAGCCCGCAATATCTCAGGTCAAGTGAAGATGAGAGGTGGGTCGCCCCTAGCCCTGCGTGCTACCCAGTTCGTCCACCCAGTTCAACAAGGGCTCGAAGGATTCGATGCAGTCGGGCCTGACCTCGGCAGCGAACTTCTTGAAGGGGGCGTTGGCCTTGTGCGCGTCAAAGGCCTCCTGGTCCGTGTACGACTCGTACAGGTACATGGCGTTCGGAGTTGCAGGATCATCGTAGAAGTCGAACCGAAGCGTGCCGGGTTCCGACTCTTCAGCGACCTGCTTGTCCCAGCGAAAGAACTCGACGAGTTCGTCACGCTTGCCGGGCTTCACATATACGCGGAATAGGCCTGTGATCATGGTTGTTTCCTTTGCTAAGCCCGCAAGATCTGCCTCCGGGCCAATATGCGTTCGGTGAGCGGGACCATCCCCATATCTTGTGTCAGGGTGATTGCCTCGTCCTGCAGATCCACGGCTTTCTCGCGGTCTCCAGCGTCGTCACGGTCCAGGAGCATCTCGGAGAAGTACAACAAACTCCAGGCCAGTTCACCACGGGCTCCTACTTTGCGGGTCTGCTCTACAGCGCTTTCGAAATGCGTTGCGGCAGTTTCTAGATCACCCATCACGGTTTTCATTCGTGCCCGAACGCGATCCAGAGACACCAGGGATTCAGGGTCAACAACACGTTCCATGCCCTCGAGTTCGCTATAGATCAGTTCACAAGATTCCTGATCATCTAACAGAGCTGCAGCATTCCCGCGCACCATCGCGGCAGTTACCCCCCAGGACAGGTGGCGTTTACTCAAAACCGGGAACCGGGAACCGGGAACATCCTCGATAAGATCAGTCGAACCGGTCAACGAAGCGACCTGCACATTGAATGTAGCAACCCACAATTGACCACGCCCGGAATCCTCCTGATTGTGGCTCTGCAATCCAGATATTTCATTCAGTACCGCTGGATCATTCATAGATTTGCGACCCTGGAGCAGGTCGTACCACAGCTCGATGCCCGGGACTTCGTACCAGCCGGAGCCTGGGTCGAAGTGTTCAGACATGTAGGACCGAGCACGCTCAAATTCTCCGGTACAGATGGCGAGGCCGACCGCCGAAAATGCGGTTCCCGTTCGCCATCCTGATCCTCCATAGGCCTTCGTCAAGGAGAGATTACGGTCCAAAACACCGAACGCTTCGTCAATCATGCCGTCGAAGATGTAGGCGCCGGCGCAGAACATTTGTGACCGAAACGCGCTCGGCGGATCCCCCCCTTCCACAGCCAATCGCCACGCCAGGTCTCCGTGGTACCTGGCTGATTCCGTATCTAGCCGGTGGAAAGCTAACTGGCACATGTGTGCGTGGGCTCGGGCTTCAAGTGCCTTGTCGCTTGTCAACAGGGCGATGCTTAATGCCTTCTCGAACGCGTCGTCGGCTGATTCGAAGTCAGCTTCGTTGTCCATGAGGCAGGTTCCATGACGGGTCCATAGCCAACCCGCCTCTGCGCTGTCGTGCGATACCAAGCTCAGAGCTTCCCGAGTGATCTCGGTTGCACCAACAATCGCGCCAAGCGTTATAGGATTTGTGGCCATGCGTACGGCATTCGCCACATCACCATCCTCGACGTAGATCCGGTAGGCCCGAGACAAGTTATCCCAGGCTTGCTGACGCCGAGCAAGATTGTTTGTTACTCCACCCGCACGACCGAGTCCTGAATGGACCGCCACATCAAGCGACCGGTCCGCCGCAATCATCTCTTCACCGGCGGTTACTCTGGCACGCTCGAAATAATTGAATGCATCGTCGAAAGCGTAGGCACTAAGTTCCGCCTCACCTGCGGTGATGAGATATTTCACCAGCCGGTCCGTGCCAAGTACGGTCTCGGCCTCGGAAAAGTGGACGACGAGCTCGCTTGCGTGATCCTCAGTCTCATCCCAGTACACGCGTTCCAGCGTTTCAGCGACGCGGGCGTGGATCCTGACGCGCCGCGTCAGCGAAAGCTCAGACGTGAGCGTCTCCTGTATGAGTGCGTGGGTGAACTGGTAATGCCCAACCTCGTCCGTTAATTCCTCGATTAATCTCGCATCCAGTGCCTCGTCCAGCACGTCAAGAAGCTGACTCTCGGTCGTGTCCTCAGCCAACTCTTTCATCACGTTCAGGGTGAAGTCGCGTCCGACCACGGCCGCGGTTGTCAGGAGATCGTTTGCACGCTCTGATAACCGGTCCAATCGGCGGCCGATCACATCACGAACGCCTTCCGGGATTCGCACCGACCACGTGGAGTCGCCCGATATACGGCTCTCCGCCATATCGCCGGACTGAACTAGCTCTCGCACAACTTCGGTGACGAATAGCGGGTTGCCCTCCGTGTGGCGGTATACGGTTGCGGACAGCTCCTGCGGCGGCTGAACTCCTGAGGCGATCCCTATGAATCGGCCAACGTCACTTTCGGTCAGCCCTCTCAGCAATACACGTTCGTAGAGACGTTCGCGTGCGAGACCACCAAGCGTCACGGTCAACGGGTGTCGGCGGTTCAGCTCCATGTCTCGGTAGGTACACAGTAGGAGGACGCGTGACTGGCCCAACTCCCGGGCCATGAACTCCAGGAACTGCAGTGAGGGCCGGTCTGACCAGTGGAGGTCATCCAGCACTATTACCAGCGGTTGTGTTTGGCTGGCGCTTTTCAAAAAACTGGCGATCGAATCGAACAATCGGAATCGGGCGCTGTCAGGATCTTCTATCTCCGGCGGTGCCTGGACTTCCGGCAACCGGTCCTTGATGTCCGTGATGAGCTCCGCCATGACCGAAGCAGACGAGCCCATCTGCCGGCGCAGATCGTCGGCGTCTACCTCACGCACGTAACTGCGAATCGCCTGCACCCACGGCCAGTACGGCGGCTGTCCGCCCGTTTCGTAGCAGCGACCCCATAAGGTTTGCGCTCCACGAAGCCCGGCATAGGTCACGAACTCTTCAGACGTCCGCGTCTTACCGATGCCCGGCTCGCCCATCAGCGCGATCAAACGGCCACTCCCACCCAACACGTCCTCTAGCCCTGCCTTGAGTTGGTCCATCTCCGCCTGGCGTCCAACGAATACACCACCGGCAAGTGACTCAAGGGAGCTGGCGTCGCGTTCGACCGTCTCACCGCGTGCCGTCAGGTCGATGGCATCCAGTGCGTTGAACACATCCTGTGCGGAGTCCGGCCTTTCGGATGGGTCTTTGGCGAGCAGCCGCATGATCAGCGCCTCAAGCGGGCGCGGGCAGCTACCGTTATGCCACGTCGGCGCTACTGGAGGGGTATTGATGTGCTGGCTGATGATGGCAATCTCTTCATCGCCTAGGAAGGGCGGACGACCTGTCACCATCTCGTAAAGCATCGCTCCGAGCGAGTACAGATCGGACTTCGGCGTCATATCGCCGCCGGTCGCCTGTTCTGGAGGCATGTATGACGGCGTACCGATCATCATTGCTTCCCGGGTCAGGCGTGATCGGTCTGTCATCATGGCCAACCCGAAGTCACCGATTTTGGCGATGCCGTCTTCTGTGAGCCAGACATTTCCGGGCTTCAGGTCACGGTGAATAATGTCCCGACTGTGCGCGAACTCCAGTCCCTCGCAAACGGCTTTTCCGATCTCAATGGTGCGTTCGAGGGAGAGACCGTTTCTACCCACACCCAGACCCCCTCCCTCAGAGGGAGAGGGCTCCTTGTGCTCTCCTCCCTGAAACGATGGTCGCGAATATGCCCCGCCCGCTTCGTTCGTGCCCCCTCTCTCATCCGCGGGAGAGGTTTGGGGTGAGGGGGATCTGACGCGGTCCGCATCAAGCAACCCCTCAACATCGCCACCAGACATGAACTCCGTGACCATGTAGGGCGTGCCGTCTGCCTCCTGACCAAGATCAAGAACGGCGACGATGTTGGGATGGACGCCGAGGCGACCCATCGCCTGGGCCTCACGGGATATGCGTTCTTTGGAGGCCTGGTCGAAGCCTTCGGTCTTGATCAGTCCGAACGCAACATCGCGCCCAAGGAGGGAGTCGTGGGCCAGGTAGACGCGTTTCTTGCCGCCTTCGCCAAGTAATCGTGAAACCTGGTAGCGGTCGTTCGCGAATGAGGTGGGGGACTTGGTTGTAGGGGCGGATAGCGATTCGCCCTCTGGCGGGCCACTGTCCGCCCCTACAGTGTTGGACGGAGAGTCGGCGCCGCTGCCACTAATTCCGGCGTTTTCCAGCATCACCTGGAAGGCCAGTGCGTCCGCGTTTTCCGGGTCGACGCTGAGCACCATCTGGACTGATTCGGCGACCCGGCCCCAGTCGCGATGATCAGCCGCCTCCTCAGCCTGGTCGAGAAGCCGTTCGATTCGCCGCTGCACCCGTTCACTCGTCATAGTGAGTCGGATGATACATGGAACGTAATTTTCAGGATGCGGGTCAACCTGATCCCCATCGGGTTAGCATCAATCGCCATAACTTCAATCTCGCCCAATTCAACTCACAGGAGACGTCTCTCGCATGAAGATCACTGACATCAAGCCATATGCCGTGTGGGTCGGGCATCGGAACCAGATGCTCGTCAAAGTCGAGACCGATGAGGGTATATACGGGTGGGGTGAGTCGGGATTTTCGGGCAGAGAGCTGGGCGTAAAAGGGGTCGTGGAGCACTACCGGGAGTTTCTGGTTGGACGAGACCCGATGCGCCGTGAAGCGCTGTGGCAGGAGATGTACCGAAGCCAGTACTTCGAGGGCGGACGCACACTAACCGGCGCGATCTCGGCGATAGATATCGCCCTGTATGACATCGTCGGTAAAAAGCTGGGCGTGCCTGTATACGAACTGCTCGGCGGGAAGAATCGAGACCGCATTCCCGTCTTTGCAACAACCTCGGCACCGTACGGGCCGGAAATGATCGATGAAGCCAGAGATTTCATGGAGCGCGGCATCACCGCATTCCGTATGTCCCTGGACCAGATGGGGATCAACACAGACGGGCTGTTCGAACCCCGGGAGTCGATCGCCAACTCGGCGGAATGGCTTATCAAAACGCGTGAGGCGCTCGGGAATCAGGCCATCATCGGCGTCGACTACCACCACCGGCTTAACGTGGCGGAGGCAGCCTCTTTCTGTCAGATGATGCCGACCCACACCCTGGATTTCATCGAAGAACCAATCCGGGACGAGACACCGGAGGCGTATGAGCAGTTGCGCGCACTGACCGACGTACCGTTCGCTATCGGCGAAGAATTCGCCTCCAAGTGGCAGTTCCTGCCGTACATCGAACGCGGGATCACCAATTTCGCCCGTGTGGACATCTGCAACGTGGGAGGGTTCACCGAAGCGATGAAGGTGGCGGGCTGGGCCGAG
>JABIGL010000098.1 GCA_018650185.1 Chloroflexota bacterium | reverse complement strand
CGGGTGGCGGCGGGGCCGCGACTCAGCCCGCTGGCGATGTTCGTGACGAAGGTCCTGCAACCGGCGATCGGCCACCCGACCAAGTTTGTAGCGGGGCCTCCGAAGCGCTTCGCTGCGATGATCGGCGTGGTGTTCACGGTGACGGCGACTGTCCTACATTTCGCATTCGGACTGACCGGCGTTGCGTACGGAGTATTGGGGGCGCTGATCTTTGCGGCAGGGCTTGAGGCGGTGTTCGGCCTGTGCCTGGGTTGCCATTTTTTCAGCCTGATGATGCGTGTCGGGATCCTGCCGGAAAGTGTTTGCGAGGATTGCGCCGATTTCACGAGGCGACAGGCGCGGCTTGAGGCGGAAGCTCAGGCGTAGGGGGCTCTGGTCCTGGCGGTTTGTCGGCGGGGTATGGATAAGCGCGGGTTCGAGCGTTGGGCAATTGTTCCTCGGGAGACTCCTTCGAGAAACTCAGGACAGGTTCTTTGCTTTCGCTCAGGATGACAGTAGTTTGTCGCCGCGTTTATCAGGCGTTGTTGAGTGATGCACGAGGGCGGATAGTCATTCACCCCTACGGTGTGATTCCACTTCAGTTGGTTTGGCGCGACTAACGCAAGTCTTAGAACGGCATACGCTCCGCGAGAATAAGGTGCAGGCCAGCCTGCCTCAGACGACCTGGTGGAGGAGCTCGGTTTCTCCTCTTGTCAGGCGTCCCATATTCTCTATCAGGATGTCCATCAGGTTCTCTTCGTACATTCGCGTTTCGGACGCGTTATGCGGCGTCACTATTACGTTGTCGAGCTCCCAGTAAGGACTTTGCGCACCGAGTGGCTCCTCGTGAAAATGGTCGAGGGCGGCCCCGGCGATTTCACACGACCGCAGCGCGGGCAGCAGATCCTCGTCCACAACGCAGCCGCCTCGGGCGACGTTAACGAGGAATGCGCTTCGTTTCATGAGGCCGAGAGTGCGCTTGTTGATTAACCCGGCTGTTTCATCGTTGAGTGGGCAGGTCAGTACCACGTAGTCCGACTCCCTGAGCAGGTCATCCAGGCCATCTGCGCCCGTGACCTGGTCGGCCGGGCCGTCGTAAGTCGACGGGTCACGCTTGGTTGCGATAACGCGCATGTTGAAGGCCTTCGAAAGCTCGGCAACGCGAGATCCGATCAGGCCGAGTCCGACAATGCCGACGGTCTTACCGGCGAGTTCGTCTTCACGGTTTGAGATGTCTGAAATGTAGGCACGCCAGTCGTTCTGACGTTGGTAATCACGCAGGTAATGCATGTGGCGTGCGAGCGAGAGCATGCAGGCCAGCGCCTGTTCGGCGACGGCCTCTCGCATGACGCCGAAGGCCCGAGACAGGTGGATGCCGCGTTCCTTTAGCTGGTCGAGAGGGAACTGGTCGAAGCCGGTCCCGACCGACTGGATCCATCGCAGTTTCGGAGCGTTGTCCAGGAGCGCGTCGTTCCACAACCCGGAGACCACCAGCACGTCCATGTCGGCTATCCGCTGGTTCAACTGGTCAGGGTTGTAAACCTGGAAATGACCTACTCCGGTGCCGCGTCCGTCGAACCGCTCTTTGAGCTGGTAGGCGTGGTGAGCGAAGCCGATGGTGAGGTCCGAGGTGGCCGGAAACGGCGTGTCAGATATGGGCACTGGTGGCTCCTGAATAACGAATGGCTGAAAGTATGAAACTAAAAGTCAGCGGGGAATGATCGGCAATACTAGCCGCGATGGCCTAACAGCGTCGTGGAAGACCGTCTGATGGGCTACCTGCATCTCGGTGTCTGACCAAAAGTCTCGACCGGTGTTGTGATTGCGGTCGAAGTTTGGGAAGTCGGAACTTGCGATGTCCAGCCGAATCCGGTGTCCCGACATGAAGACGTTGCCGGTCGGATTGAGCTTGATGGTGTACTCGTACTCGCGTCCGGGCTCGATCAGCGACGGATCGTCGTAACCGTCGCGGTAACGCGCCCTCAGGATTCCGTAGGTCAGGTTTACGGCCGTGCCATCCGGCTGCACATCGATGAGCTTGGCGGTCCAATCGGTGTCCGGCGCACTTGATGACGCGAACAACTTCAAGACGACCGGCCCCGTGACCTCGATAGCCTCCTCAAGTACCGGCGTCTGGAATACAAGAATGTCTTTGCGATGCGCGAGCGGCGCCTGATCCCGGGCTGCTGCTTGAGCATCGAGACCCATCATGCTCATCACCGGGTCGTTGGGATCGTAATCGTAGGTATCGGGTGATGCGGCTTCGGACGGCTCGTCCGTGCTCAAGACGCCGTCGCCGAAGGCGGTATTTGCGCCATCGTCCGAGGACAGGAAGTAGTCGGTGTAGTTAGTCCGGGCGAGAGGCCATTCCTGCTCCCAGCGCCACTTGTTCTCTCCCATCACAAACAGCCGAATAGGCGGCTCATTTTCCAACCCGTTGAACTCGCCCTTGAACTGCCAGTCATACCAACGGGCGATTACCTCTTCGTAAGGCCAGTCGGCGTCCGGACCAAGGTCGAGCGGCCCCTGTATACGCTCAAAACTGTCGGGTGAGTGGCCCCATGGACCGATCACCAGACGATGCTGATCTCGTGTCTCTCCGGGACCTTGTTCAACCACGCCGGTGAAGTTGTCGATGGTTCCGATAATCCGATCCCACCAGCCGGTAACCTGGCAGGTCGGCACCTGCACCTTCGACCACACTTCTTTGAAGTTCCAGAAATCGATGTTCTGCTCACGAAGGTAAGTCTTCAGTTGCGGCGTCAGGGTGCTGAACACGTCGTCCGGCAGGTCATCAAAGGGCGTAAACCAGAGCCACTTTCCGCGCTCGACCTCGCGCCACCAGGTGGCGGCTTCGGCCCAGCTCTGCGGGCCAGACTCGTCTCCCACACGCGCCCGGGCATCGACCGCCATCTGGTAGGTCCATTCAAGACGGCGACCGGTCTCGAAGATGCCAAAGTTGAGGTCCATCAGGTCGGGCGACATTCCTCCGGCAAATACCGCCGTGAGGGAGGGAGGAGCTTCGCCAAGCAAGCGCCAGATGCACCACGACGGGTAGGAGTGACCCCACGTTCCGATCTGGCCATCGCACCAGGGCTGTTTGGCGATCCACTCGACGGCGTCGTAGCCGTCCCGAGCGTCTTCCTCTATTGGTGCGGCCGAGAACTGCCACTCGAATATGCCGTCGGATGCGTAGCGGCCACGGACGTCCTGCACGACGACGGTGTAGCCACGTGGGGCGAGGGATTTTGCGACGCGAACGTACTGGTCCCGGAGTTTGTCGTAGGGCGTCCGACACAGGAGAACGGGGTACGCGCCTCCGTTATCCGGCCGGTACACATCGGAGCGGAGTACGACGCCGTCGCGGGTGGTCATCTCAACGTTTTGGTCGATGGTGATGGTGGATTGAGTGGTGGTCATGGGTATGGGCTTTCGGGATGGCGCTGGTTCAAACGATGGGCAGGGCAAGCGCCGTCCCTACGGTGCCGGGACCTTCAATAATTCTTCGCCCCACACTATCTGGCCGTCGAAGGCGGCTTCGGCTTCTCTTGCTCGGGCTTCTGCCATCTCCGGATTTCTTAGACGTGCGCCGATGTGGACCATCACGAGCTGCTTCACGCCAGCCGCGGCGGCGGTTTCTGCCGCGCCAAGGATCGAGCAGGTGGCGAGGTCGTGGTCGGTTCCACCGACGTGGTCGTGTGACTCCCAGCACATCATCATGAGCGAGTCAGCGCCGCGTGCCAGCTCGGTAACGGTATCGCATGGTCGGGTGTCCCCGGTGATGACCACTGAGCCGCCATCCGAATCGACCCGGTAGGCCAGTGAGTCGAGGTAGGGCTGAACGTGCTCGGCGTGGGCGGCCGTGATCTTGTACTCGTCTGTTTCAAGAAAAGTTCCGACGCCGATTTCATGCGGCACCAGGACCGGTTTTGCCCGAGGAAGTACGCCGCCGCGGTCGACAAAAGTCACCCAGCTTCCCGGGTGATTTACCCGGGCAATCCAATCGTGAGCGAAGAGGCCGTCTGGCTCATCAACGATGCCGCGGCAGAACTTTGCGGTGGGCGTTGGGCCATAAACGTCGAGCGGGATGTCGGTCGGCACCAACTGGTCCCAGCGCGACAGGACAAATGTGGGGAAGTCTGAGTCGTGGTCGAAGTGGTGGTGGGTGAAGATCACCTTATGTATGTCGGTGACCGAAACGCCCGCCTTCGCCAGTTTGTGCGTAGTGGCGGGGCCGCAATCGAACAGCAGGTTTTCGCCCGACGGCATCGTGATCAGGTGGGACGAGCCGAACGCCTCCGGTGTCGGAGTTGGCGTTCCACAGCCGATGATGGTGATCTGCGGAGCGGCGGCGTTCGACATATTCGTGTCCTTTGTAAGTGCTGGTTACGCGGCTACGGGTCAGTTATCCGATGTCTGTGGCAACGCATAGACCGGCCCCGCGGTCATGGCACGGTACATGAGTATCAACCCCTGTTGTTCCCTTGCGCTCCTGATTTTCAGGGTGCCGTGGCCGGGCTTGAGTAGCGAAACCATCTCACGGGTCACGGTGTTCATCGGAAGTTTGGGATGATGCCTGTAGAGGATTAACGCCTTTTCCGACACGTCCCAACGGTCAACCATTAACGACCAGCCGTGGATAAGAGGGAGAATAGCGTTAACGGTGATCTCACGCGCTCGACCCGTCCCAAGTAAAGCGCGGGAGCGGACGCTATTCGTCCGGGGCTCATCCACTCTGAACGCGTCGATCAGCTCCCCGGGGCCCGAAGAATTCCTCACAAGGTCGATCACGCTGTTTAGCGGGCCATCGTTGTTCCATCGCTCCGCCAGAACCGCTGCCGCCATTAAACGACGTTCTGGTCGATTATCTGGACGACCGCCCGGGGTCCAGTCCGGTGCATCGCGGACCGAAGGACCGGTCAGGAGGTCGTTCGGTTTCGGCCCGAACCCTCCAGCCCACATAAGCGCTTCACTCGCACCCACACCGGCCCTCATGCCGCGCACCAACGCTTCCCACGGCAAACGTGACGACACCCGACGGAAACCGCGGCGGTTGCGTGAGTACCCGAGACAGTCCAGCACTGCGGACCAGACGGCCTGGTCTCCACCCTGCGCCCGTAACATTATGGATAGCCCGGAAGATTTACTCAGGAAGCGTTGATCCCCGGCTTCGGAAAGTACCTCAGGCGTCAGCCCATCCGAAAGTACACCTGGCAGTACATTCGGGACCTGTTCAAGATCCGGGTCCGCCTTTTCCGACCCGCTCAACACCAGTAGATGCAAAGGCCGGCGTGACACCGTACTGGCCGACAACCCGTTTCCCGATAACGGTCCTTGAGGCTCACCAGTTACGTGGAATGCGACTCCGTTGTAGCGGGGATCAAGGTGGTGTCGGTGCGCTCTCCAACCTGAGTTCCTGATATGGATCTCCACATCGCCCCGCAATATCTGACCGTTTGGTCCGCGCATCACGGCATCGCGAAAGTCCGGACCGGACCCGTCAGCCGGCCGCCCTGGATAGATGACGGTATAGCTCGTCCCATCCCGACCGATCACCTCAGACCCCGGAAGTTGCCGCTTCCACGCCGCCTGTAATACCCGCTCATTTCCATCGAAATCCGAGCGGCCACGCTCACAGACCCGACAGCGGCTTATCTGTGAGATTCCGTGTCCGTATTGAAGCGCGTAATCTCTGGTTCGTTCCTGGATTCGCCGTATTCGGACCGCGCGCCGGAGCAGAGAAATCCGCTCCTTCCGCAATGTACCGTTCACACGTACATCCCACTCTTACCGAGAATCTGACAGCAAAATGAGCGTCCCGGTGACGGGTTGATCGTCACCGATTGATATTGCTACGCCATCGTTCTGCGCTTAACTTGTTGCGACAGATTACAGTTTCGTGCGCGTCCGGCCCAGAAGCCGACGGCACGAAGAGCGGTTTCGTTACGGCGTCGGCCCGCATTTGAGCGGACTTTCGGGGGAACGCGATGCCGATCAAATCCTTCTCGACAGGAGATTTATGAGCACGGAATCACTGGCAACCACCGCCAGGACACTTGTGTCATCCGGTAAAGGCATTCTTGCCGCCGATGAGAGCAACGGGACGATGTCCCAGCGACTTCAGAGTATCGGCGTAGAAGCGTCTTCAGACAGTCGCCGGGACTGGCGTCAGTTGATCTTCACGGCTGACGGCTTTGCGGAGTATGTCAGCGGTGTGATCATGTTCGACGAGACAATCAGGCAGAGCTCGGACGACGGGCGACCGCTTGTGGAAATACTCTCGAACGCCGGCGTCATCCCCGGTATCAAAGTAGACAAGAGCACGCATCAACTCGCGGGTTCGAAGAGCGAGGTGGTGACGGAAGGATTGGACGGCCTCCGGGGCAGGCTCGCTGAGTATTACGACATGGGTGCCCGGTTCACAAAATGGCGTGCCGTTTTCAGCATCAGCGAAACAACGCCGTCAGATTACGCAATCTCGGTTAACGCACATGCCCTTGGCAGGTACGCAGCGCTGGCGCAGGAAGCCGGGCTGGTTCCGATCGTCGAGCCAGAGATCTTGATGGACGGGTCACACTCGATCGACAGCTGCTTCGCTGCAAGTGAGCGAACGCTTCGCACTGTGTTCGAGGAACTCTCGGCGCAGGGCGTCGCACTTGAGGGCATGATCCTGAAGCCAAACATGGTGATTTCTAGCCACGAGTCGCCGAAACGCGCTACTTCGGCGGAGGTGGCGGAACGCTCCCTGACTTGCTTCAAGCGCACGGTCCCGGCGGCCGTCCCCGGCATCGCATTCCTGTCCGGCGGTCAGGGTGATGAGGAGGCGACGGTCAACCTGGATGCGATTAACCGCCTGATTGCCGACGAGGGCGCACCGTGGGAGGTCACCTTTTCATACGGCCGTGCACTTGTCGCTACCGCCCTCAAGACGTGGGGCGGCTCCCCTGCCAACGTGAAGAAGGCACAAAAGGTACTGGTCGAACGATCACGATTAACAAGCGCAGCAAGACAAGGAAAGTACAGCCCTGGCCCGGCTGGGCGGCCATCAACATAGAGATTTCGCTTGAATGACTCTTTCAATCGTCAAAAATCTGATCGGCAACTTCATCGCCTGAGATAACGAGTAACCCGGAGGACATCAAAATGCCGCGAATTAATCGAGTTATCGAACTGTGGGAACAGGGACAGCCCGTCTACCACGAAAGTACCGGCGACTTGAACTACGAGAACGGTAAGAAGATGTCCGACACGTGGGCGGACTACTTGCTGGTCGACTTCGAGCACGCACCGTTTGATATGGTCGGGCTTCGGACGTTCATGCAGGGGCTTGCGGACGCCGGACCGACCCGCAGCGGCCACAGGACGCCGACGGTGATGACCCCCCTCCCGTCCAACTGCCGCACACAAGCCGAGATGTGGGCCAACTCGTGGCAGGTCCGTCACGTGCTCTCGACCGGTGCTCACGGCATTCTTCACACCCACACTCGACAACCAGATGCCGTACAGGCGTTTGTCGAATCGGCCCGCTACCCCTTCCAGAAAATCGGCGTCGGTCAGGGTCTCTTGCAGGGCCAGCGCGGGGCCGGTGGACAGCAGTTCCCGGCGCAGATCTGGGGCGTCGACCCGGTAACCTACACCAAGATCGCCGACCCGTGGCCTCTCAATCCGGAAGGCGAGATCATCCTGGGCCTGAAGATCGAGGACCGGGAGTGTCTTGCCAATTGCGATGAACTGGCGGCCGTTCCGGGAATTTCCTTCGGAGAGTGGGGACCGGGCGACATGGGAATGTCATTCGGGGACGGCGACGCCCACGACCCGCCTTACTCCGACGAGATGGAGGCCGCACGTCAGCGCATCAAGGCGGCGTATGACCGTAATGACGTAAAGTTCCTGTGTGGCTGGAACGACCCGAATCTTACGGTCGAACAGTCCACCAAGAAGATGATCGACGAAGGCACGATGATCATCGGCGGGAACGAACAGGCGGCGAAGTACGGGCGCGAGTACTCGAAACGGACGATGACCGTTTAGGGGTCCTCCACCTCCACCTCCATCGTGATTTAGCTTGCCAGAGTCTGGCGGCGTTTACGTTCAGCGCAACGTCGCCAGACTTTGACAAAAGTTTCACAATGTCTGATACTCGCCGCTTCGGTTATCAGCCCGATTAGGTGTGGCGCGCGCCCGCGAGGGAGTCCCGTCCCCAACCGTGATCCACATCCGGGGTCCGCATCTGTGGTTCGGATTGGACACAGGGATTGATGGCCTGAGAAAACACGACGCGTGGCCGGGCATCCGGACCACTATTTAATTAATCACTGACGCGACGGTCCTGATGAATCCGACTCCAGACCAGGCCGCGACGAGTTACGTTCTCCACTCTGCGAACGAGCTCGACGTGAAGTTCATCCGCCTCTGGTTCACCGACATCCTTGGCACCCTCAAGGGGTTCGCCATTACGATCGACGAACTTGAGGAGGTACTCGATCGCGGGGCCACCATCGATGGCTCCTCGATCGCCGGATTCGCGCGCTCTGACGAGTCAGACATGATCGCGATGCCAGACCCGACGACCTGGCAACTGCTTCCGTGGCGACCGCGTGAGAACGCCGTTGCCCGCATGTTCTGCGACATCCTGCGCCCGGACGGAACACCGTTCGACGGCGACCCCCGCAACGTCCTGCGCCGCAACATCCAGAAGGCGTCAGACAAGGGCTATTCGTTCTACATCGGTCCTGAGCTGGAGTATTTCTACCTGGAAGACTCTGACTCGGTCGTACCGGTAGACCAGGGTGGTTATTTTGACCAGACGACCGCAGGAGACGGACCGGACCTGCGGCGTGAGACAGTTCTTTCACTTGAAGAGCTCGGAATCCCTGTTGCACACAGCCACCACGAGGTTGCACCGGGACAACATGAAATAGACCTCAGACATCAGAACGCGCTCGCCATGGCTGACACGGTTATCACGTACCGCGTGGTCGCCAAGGAGATCGCCTCACAGCACGGCGTTTACGCCAGCTTCATGCCACGACCTTTCAACGACCAGAACGGCAGCGGGATGCACTGCCATCTGTCTCTGGCGAAGGGCGAGAAGAACGCTTTCTTCGACGAAGACGATGAGCTTCACCTATCTTCAGAGGGTCGCAGCTTCCTCGCCGGGTTGATAAGGCACTCCCCGGAGATCACCGCCGTCACCAACCAGTGGGTCAACTCCTACAAACGTCTGGTCCCGGGCATAGAAGCCCCGGCTTACAACGTCTGGACCGGCGGCAACTGGGGTGACCTGGTTCGGGTACCGCCCTACCAGGGACGGGCCGATGCCGTTCGAATTGAGTACCGGGCACCTGATTCCGCATGCAACCCCTACCTGGCCTTCAGCGTGATGCTGGCTGCCGGGATGAAGGGCCTCGAAATGGGTTACGACCTTGGTGATCCAGTAACGACCGACGTCGAGGGGATGTCGGCGTCAGAACGATCCGAGGCCGGTGTTAAGCGACTCCCCAGCAACCTGGGCCAGGCGCTCGACCTGCTGCGGGACAGTGAACTGGTTCGAGAGGCCATCGGCGATTCTGTTTTTGACAACTTCATACGCAACAAAGAGATCGAGTGGCGAGAGTTCGAGGCGACGGTGACCGGCTACGAAGTCGACCGTTACCTGAAGATCCTCTAAGCGAACCCGACACCTACGATCCAAAAAAGAGAGACCGCTTTTAAATCTATGCAAGATCCCGCAACAACGACCAGCGACCTGACGACGCAACCGGGGCACGACGGCAACGCAACGGCCCCGCGCCTCAAAAAGATGCGCAAGGCGGGGCTGTACGATCCCGCATGGGAGCGTGATGCCTGTGGCGTGGGGCTGGTAGCCAACGTCGATGGATCACAGAACCATCTGATGATCGAACAGGCGCTCGAAGTGCTGGTCAATCTCGGACACCGGGGCGCTTCAGGCAGCGACCCCGACACCGGTGACGGCGCTGGAATATTGATCCAGACGCCGCACGCATTTTTCAACCGGGTGACGGACGAACTCGGGTTCGATCTGCCGGATGCCGGACGTTACGGCGTCGGCATGGTGTTCCTCCCCCAGGAAGATGCTCTCCGCAAACAGATCGAGACCGAAGTCGAGGCGGGAATCACCGACGAGGGCCTCACCGTTCTTGGATGGCGCGATGTACCGACCAACCCGGCCGCAATCGGATACCTTGCCCGCGAGGTGATGCCTGTCATCCGGCAGGTTTTCGTCGTGGAGTCGGGTGGATCTTCGAACGACGTCGACGGTGACGCTTTTGAGCGTCGTTTGTACATCGCCCGGAAGCAGATCGAGAGCAGAATTTCTGGACTGAACGAGTCGGTGCCGGAGGAAGACCTGGAGGTCTTCTATGTCTGCAGCCTGTCCAGTCGGACCATCGTCTACAAGGGTCTGATCATGACCGAGCAGCTCGAGGGGTTCTTCCCGGACCTTGGCGAGCAGGACCTGACCACGGCGTTCGCACTTGTCCATTCCCGATTCAGCACCAACACGCTGGGCGAATGGAAGCTTGCGCACCCGTACCGCTACCTCTGTCACAACGGCGAGATCAACACGGTCCGGGGCAACCGAAACTGGATGCAGGCCCGTGAACACGCTTTTGAATCCGAGTTGTTTGGCGCCGATGTTGCCAAGCTCACGCCGGTCAACCAGGTGGACGCCAGTGATACGGCATCCCTGGATGAGGTGTTCGAACTGCTGCGGATGGGCGGCAGAGATGTCGAGCACACGGCGGCGATGATGATCCCGGAGTCGTGGTACGGCCACGAGTCCATGAGCCAGCCCCGCAAAGACTTTTACGAGTACCACGGCGGCGTTATGGAGCCATGGGACGGTCCGGCGCTCGTCGCGTTCACAGACGGCCGTAAAGTCGGTGCCGTTCTCGACAGGAACGGGCTACGCCCGTTCCGTTACTACGTCACCAAGGACGGCCTGCTTGTCATGTCATCAGAGGCGGGCGTGCTGGAAATCGAGCCGGAGCGTATCGCCGAGAAGCGTCGTCTTCAGCCGGGCCGCATGTTCCTCCTGGACCTTGAAGAGGGGCGAATCGTCGGTGACGACGAAATCAAGGATGGACTGGCCGCACGCCAGCCATACGGCGAATGGTTGGAGCAGGAACGCGTAGTTCTTGACGACCTGCCCGAGCCATCTGCCGATTCCGTGCCCGGGATTGACCTGGACACCCTGGTGACACGCCAGCAGGCTTTTGGGTACACACAGGAAGACCTGAGGATCCTGGTCGAGCCTATGGGGCGCGAGGGTGCCGAGGCGATCGGTTCCATGGGCAACGACACCCCGTTGGCCGTTCTGTCTGACCGGCCACAGCCGTTGTTCACGTATTTCAAGCAGTTGTTCGCACAGGTGTCCAACCCGCCGTTGGACGCCATCCGCGAAGAGCTCGTAACGCAGATGTCGCTCCCGGCCGGCAAGCGTGGCGGTCTGTTCCAGGAAACTCCCGAACACGCACGTCTGTTGAGGATCGACCGCACGGTTTTGCTTAACTCGGACCTGGCACGAATCAAGGCGCTGGACCGTCCGGGGCTTCGTGCAAAAACCATCTCCACGCTCTTCCCTGTGGCCGACGGGGCCAATGGTCTGAAGGCCGCACTGGACCGTATCCGAAGCGAAGCAGATCAAGCGGTGGCTGATGGCTACACGCTTCTTGTGCTATCCGACCGCGGCGTCGATTCCGAGAACACCTTTGTCCCGACACTTCTTGCGGTCGGCGGTGTACACCACCACCTGATCCGGCAGAAATCCCGGACCATGCTCGACATCATCGTCGAGTCCGGCGAGCCGCGTGAAAATCACCATTTCGCGACCCTATTCGGGTACGGCGCATCTGCGGTGAACCCCTACCTCGCGTTCGAGACACTGGCCGGATTGCGGGAACACAACACCGCAGACGAGCGTGCGCTCCCCGACCAGGCCACCGCCGAGTACAATTTCGCCAAGGCCATCGAAAAGGGTGTTCTGAAGGTGATGTCCAAGATGGGCATTTCCACGCTCCAGGGTTACCAGGGAGCGCAGATATTCGAGTCGCTCGGGTTGTCACAGGAGCTCGTCGACGAGTTCTTCACCCGGACGCCGACCCGCATCGATGGAATCGGTCTGGACGAGATCTCGGGCGACCTTCTGGACAACCATGCCCGGGCATATCCAGAGTCGACATTGGGTGGCAGGCTCGCCCTCGAGATCGGCGGGCTGTACCTCTGGCGGGGCACCGGCGAGAAGCATCTGTACGACCCGGACGCAATCGCGCTGTTACAGCACGCTTCCAAGTCCAACAATCCGCACACCTATTCGCTGTTCGAGAAGGCCTCCAACGACGAGTCAGAGCGGCTCGCTACTATCCGCGGCTTGCTCGACTTCAAATTCGACCCCAATGGCGGTGTGCCGCTGGACGAGGTGGAATCAGCGGAAGACATCGTCACCCGCTTTGCTACCGGTGCGATCTCACTTGGCTCGATCAGTCGTGAGGCCCACGAGACGCTTGCCATCGCTATGAACCGAATGGGCGCACGCTCGAACACCGGTGAGGGCGGAGAGGACCCGGCGCGGTTCACCCCGGACCCGAACGGCGACGAGCGTTCCAGTCGTATGAAACAGGTCGCATCGGGACGCTTCGGCGTGACGACCGAGTACCTGGTGAATGCGACCGATCTGCAGATCAAGATGGCGCAGGGCTCCAAGCCGGGCGAGGGCGGACAGATCCCCGGTTCCAAGCTCACCGAATACATGTCCGGCATCCGCGGCACGACGCCCGGTGTCGGCCTCATTTCGCCCCCGCCGCACCACGACATCTACTCCATCGAGGACCTGGCGCAGCTGATTCACGACCTGAAGAACGTGAACCCGGATGCGCGGATCCACGTGAAGTTGGTGTCAGAGGTCGGTGTTGGGATCATCGCCGCCGGTGTGTCCAAGGGCCACGGTGACGTTGTACTTATCTCCGGTGACTCCGGAGGCACGGGATCATCTCCGCTGTCGTCCATCAAGCACGCGGGACTCCCCTGGGAGCTCGGCGTCGCCGAGACGCAGCAGGTGCTGGTACAGAACGGCCTCCGTGGCCGGATAGTCGTGCAGACAGACGGCCAGATCAAGACGGGCCGTGACGTCGCTATTGCGACCTTACTCGGCGCTGAAGAGTGGGGCGTCGCCACGGCGGCGCTAGTGGTTATGGGCTGCATCATGCTGCGCAAATGCCACCTCAACACCTGCTCCGTCGGTGTGGCCACGCAGGACCCGGAGCTTCGCAAGAAATTCGCCGGGACGCCCGAAGCAGTCGTCAACTACTTCATGATGCTCGCCGAGAGCCTTCGGGAGTACATGGCGAAGCTGGGCTTCCGCAGCGTGAACGAGATGGTCGGTCGCGTGGATATGCTGGAGTCACGACGTGCGGTCGACCACTGGAAAGCCCGCGGTCTGAACCTCGACAACCTGATCTACAAGCCGGAGGCCGTCGAAGGCGTGGCGCTCTACCACTCGGAGGAGCAGGACCACGGGCTCGACGCGGCGCTGGACCACGAGCTCATCAAGACGGCAGCACCGGCGCTGGACAACCAGACGCCTGTTGAAGCCACCTTCCCGATTCGTAACTCAAACCGGGTTGTCGGGACGATGTTGAGCGGCAAGATCGCCAAGAAATACGGTGTCGCCGGTCTACCGGACGACACACTCCGTTACACCTTCAAGGGAACTGCGGGGCAGAGTTTCGCAGCGTTCCTTGCGGCCGGGGTTTCGTTCCGGCTGGAGGGTGATGCGAACGACTACTTTGCGAAGGGCCTGGGCGGAGGACGCATCGTCGTCGTTCCGCCTGAGGGTTCCACCTTTACACCGGAAGACAACATCATCGTCGGAAACGTTGCCCTTTACGGCTCCACCGGCGGTGAGGCCTATATCCGCGGTGTGGCTGGCGAGCGATTCGCAGTCCGCAACAGTGCGGCTCGGGCGGTAGTTGAAGGTATCGGTGACCACGGTTGTGAGTACATGACCGGCGGAACCATCGTCGTGATCGGTCCTACCGGTCGTAACTTCGGCGCAGGGATGAGTGGAGGGATCGCCTACGTTTACGATCCTGACGACACCTTCCCCGGACGCTTCAACCCGGAGATGGCGGATATCGAGCAGATTCTCGCCGGATCCGAGGACGAGGCGCATCTCAAGGAACTTCTCGGGAACCATCAACGACATACAGGAAGCCCCGTGGCAGAGCGAATCCTGGGCGACTGGGACAAATCACGTGGCCTGTTCAAAAAAGTAATGCCGGAAGCGTTTGCACGTGTACAACGTGAGCGCGCCGAGCAGGCCGCGACGGCCGGAGACTAATAGACATATATGGGTAAAGTCACCGGCTTCATGGAATGGGATCGGAATCTGCCTGACAGGCGGTCCGTCGCTGAGCGTCTGAACGACTGGCGCGAGGTGTACGAGAACTGGTCTGAGCACCAGGCGAAGACGCAGGCCGGGCGCTGCATGGATTGCGGTGTCCCATTCTGTAACTCGTCCAGCGGTTGCCCGCTCGGCAATCTGATACCTGACTGGAACGACCTCGTTTACTCCGGTGACTGGGAGGCGGCGATCGCCGAACT
>JABIGL010000059.1 GCA_018650185.1 Chloroflexota bacterium | reverse complement strand
CGGCATGCCAGAACTTATGCGTACTTACGACGAGCTGTTCGCAAAGCACGGCATTGCTGTAGCGCAGGCGCTCATTTCAAGGCCAGACATCGCAAATCGACAGCGCTACCTCAATGTCCGGAACACGCTTGAATCCGTACTCCACATCGGCGCGGTTCCAATCATCAACGAAAACGACGTGGTGACCGTTGAGGAACTGGAGGGCGACGTATTCGGCGATAACGACCGGTTGTCCGCCTCTATAGCCAACGCCGTAAATGCCGATGGTCTCCTTCTGCTGGGTCATGAGGACGGGCTGTTCACCGCCGATCCCAACGTGGATTCGTCTGCGACCCGGATAGATACGGTCAGCCAGATCGACGCCCGAATAGAGGCGATGGCGGGTGACGCACGTGATGGGAGAGGGCAGGGCGGTATGCGGAGCAAGGTGGAAGCGGCGCGCATGGCGACCCGATTCGGTGCGTATACGGTGATCGCCGCGGGCCGCACGCCGAATGTAATTCAGCAAATAGCCGACGGCGGACAGGTGGGCACACGATTTGAGCCGACTACCGGTCGCGTAGAAGGCTGGAAGCGCTATCTTCTGACAGGCAAGGCCAGCAGCAAGGGAGGCGTGGTGATCGACGCCGGCGCCGCAAAAGCTGTCCGTTTTGGCGGAAACAGTCTTCTACCTGCCGGTGTAGTGAATGTCGACGGCGCTTTTGAACGTGGCGACAATATTTCTGTCTTCGACCCTGAGGGTGAGATAGTGGCCTGGGGCATCGCCAACTACAGATCTGTCGAGATCGAACGGATAATGGGTAGTCGGTCTCACAAGATCGAGTCAATTCTCGGGTATGACTACGGACCCGACATCATCCACCGCAACAACATGGCCCTGGCCGACAACGGGTCCACAACCAATACCGACGCCGACATGGCACAAACTGAAGGGGCGACGGGAAGATGACTGCTGAGACCGGATCTCTTCTACAGGAGTTAGCGACCGGGGCACGCGCTGCCGGGAAGATACTCGCATCCGCCGAAACAGCCCAGAAGAACAATTTCCTGATGGCCCTTGCCGCTGCGCTTGAGGCGCGATCGGACGAGATTGTGGCCGCCAACGCACTGGACACCACTGCTGCGGAGAGCGACGGTCTTGGCGATCACATTATCGATCGGCTCAGATTGGACGCCGACAGGATCGTCAAAATCGCCAATGACGTCCGGCACGTGGCATCGCTTGACGACCCGGTGCGGGAACAGATCGAATCCTACACACGTCCTAACGGCCTTGAGATCGAACGTGTGCGCGTTCCCCTTGGCGTAATAGGCGTGATTTACGAAAGCCGTCCCAACGTGACGGTCGATATTGCAGCGCTGTGCCTGAAGGCCGGCAACACCGTCGTTTTACGTGGTGGGCGTGAGTCGATCAACTCCAACAAGATGCTCGCGGGAATCGCACGCGACGCACTGGAATCGTCAGGCCTGCCGGCCGATGCAATTCAGTTCATCGACACCCCGGACCGTGCCATCGTCGACCAGATGTTGAAGGCCCGTGGACTCATCGATCTACTCATACCTCGGGGCGGTGAGGCGCTCATCAACCGCGTCCGGGAAGACGCACGGGTACCCGCTATTACCGGTGGGATCGGCGTGTGTCACACCTACGTGGACAGTGCGGCGGACCTGGAGAAGGCTGTCGCCGTGGTGGTCAACGCCAAGACACAACGCCCCAGCGTCTGCAACGCATTGGACACTCTGCTTGTGCACGAGGGTGTCGCTCCCACATATCTGCCCCCGATTGCGCAACAACTGGCCGATCGCGGCGTGGAGCTGCGCTGCGACGGTCGATCACTGGCCATCCTGGAGCCTTCGATAGGCGGGTCACAACTGCGCGCCGCTGGTGACGACGACTACGGACAAGAATTTCTTGCCCTTGTTGCCTCTGTGAAGGTGGTCGACTCCATGGACGACGCCGTCGAGCACATCGACCAGTACGGTTCGGGTCATTCAGAGGCCATCGTTACCGAGGATAAAGAGAAGAGCGAACTGTTCCTGTCCACTGTTGATGCCGCTGCCGTGTTCTCAAATGCCTCCACGTACTTCCATGACGGCGGAGAGTTCGGACTGGGAGCGGAAGTCGCTGTGAGCACCGACCGGTTGCACGCCCGTGGCCCGCTGGGCCTTCGGGAGATCACGACATACAAGTGGGTCGTCCGTGGCGACGGCCAGGTGCGGATTTAACGATGCCCGGTTTTTACTTTCAGCGAGAGACACGTACACCGCATTCAGAGTGCTACACGGTGATCGAAGAGGCCTCTCCGGTAGGACGACTAGACATTCACTACGCGGCACCAACCGTGCACGCAACGCTGGTGGTGTCGGAAAGCCTCACGCAGGAGGGTATACAGGACATCGTCGAGATGATCGATGAAGACCTGATCGATGCCGTGGGCATTGAGCGGGAAGAGCTAATCGTTCACGTACATCAAGGCCGCGACCTGGGCGTGTTTGCACACAACGAGTGGCCCCGGGGAGATGTGCACCCAGAACAAGGAGCCTAGCCGCTCTGCGGGCTTATTCCGGCAACAGCTAGTAACTCTGGAAGAGCCGACCCCAGCCGGTCTTCATCGCCTTTTTGACGCGCTTTCGACCGATGAATCGCAGCCAGAACGAGTTGTGATACACGTTTGAGGCGAAGAAGGCCCACGGTGCTATAAAGCTCCTGAGAAGGATATTCTCCAACGGCTTAAGCGGCCCGTGGTAGATCAACTTCTGGCCACGGCTGGCGAAAGTATTCGAGCCGCTGGCGAAGTTCCAGTTCACTTTCGACACGTCCTCGCCCACAATCTCGATTTCGGACGGGTTCCCAACCCCAAGCCCACGCTCGTGCGCCAGTCGGATCTTTGGCAGTGACATCGGGTCCATGCCCATCATCTTCGCCGCCACCGAGTCGATAGCGACCTGATCTGCGCTCGCCAAGATCACGTTCTTCTCGTGCCAGCGCATCGCCCGCGGGCCCGGCCCGTCTCCTGCAAAGGTGCCATCCATAACGGCAAATAGACCAGGGTGGATCTCTTTCTGAATGGTCAGAAGATCGACCAGGGTCTCGTGAATAACCGAGTGCGTCCAGTGACGATTGCGGTGAAGTAGTCCGCCGAACGCGTTTTTCATGGCGCCGGTCATCTGAGTAAACACGTGTGTCTTAACGGTAGGGAAGTGGATGATGTTTTTGCCGGTGAACGTCTCCGGGATGAAAAGCCCGTCCGGGAACACATCGTTTAGCACCAGCATGTCGCCTTTGGGCGTATACGGAATCCAGCGGTTTGGCTCCACGTCCAGTGTGATGCTCGGAAGTCCGTGCTTTTCCTCAACCACCTTGTGCTTGTTGCGAACTTCTCCCTCAAATGGATCCACAACTACCGTCCCGTTGTGGGCGGCCATCAAGTCGTCGTATCCGTCGGCCTTCAGCTGCCGGATCACCCCATCCATCTGCCACGGCGTCGTTGAGCAGGCCGGGTAGTAGTGCTGCCACGACAGGTTGATCTTGAGGAGGGTTTGCGTGCCCTCTGCAAGAGCGTCCTGGTAGTTGGCCAACTTCAGCAGCTTGCCGTAGTCCTCGATCACCGTCTCAGGCGTCGTGTACATGGCAGCGACCACGCCCATCTTGGGCGAGGTGTGCGGTATTTCGGGCGATACGACGGGGGTCGTCATCGGGCCTCCGTGGGTTGAACGTCGGGTAGAGTGAACCGTGGCGCAACAACGTCGTATTCGATATGCGCCATCGTAAATTCGTACCAGAAGTATATCAACGGTCGACCGCTAATCTGTCCCTATTTACAACGTGATACTCGACTCCCACACACATATCCTCCCTGACGACTTCCGAGATCATCGTGACCGATGGCTTGCTTCGGATCGCACGTTCAACGCGTTATTCCATGACACGGCGGCTGCGACGGCGTCGGCGAATGAGCTGATGGAAGAGATGGAACAGTCGGGCGTAGACGTATCTGTGGCGCTGGGATACGGGTGGACTGATCGGAGTGCAGCGCGTGTCTCAAACGACTATCTACTGAGTGCGGCCTCTGATCATCCAGGGCGCATCGTTCCCTTTTGCAGCGTAGATCCCGGCTGGGGCGACGATGCATTGCAAGAAGTCGAACGATGCCTGTCACTGGGTGCCCGTGGTATCGGCGAGCTTCATGCGGATACGCAAGGTTGGACCCCGGAGGACGCAAAAGCGTTGTCCCCGGTGATGGGACTCGCAGCTGAAGCCGCCGTTCCGGTGGTGGTTCACGCTTCCGAGCCAGTGGGACACGCCTACCCGGGCAAAGGCTCGACCACGCCAGATCGACTGTTGGCGCTCGCAACAGCGTTCCCGGAAGTTGCGTTCGTGTTCGCGCATTTTGGTGGTGGTTTGCCGTTTTATGCGCTCATGCCGGAGGTCGCCGAGGCTCTCTCGAACGTCTATTTCGACAGTGCCGCTACGCCGTACCTGTATCGCTCGGACATATACGAGGTCGCGGTAAAGACTTCCGGGGCGGACCGGATCTTGTTCGGAAGTGACTTCCCATTGTTGAGGCAGGTGCGAGGTTTGCGCGGAGTACGGAACGGCGGACTTAGCGAGGCCGACGAATCGCTGGTGCTGGGAGGAAACACAACTGCGCTACTGGGGATTAGTTCAGCCTGAATGCATGGCTCGACTATCGTTCCCGGAACGCCTACGGACAGGTGCAGTGCCACCCGTGTTTTGCATTAACTCAACTTGACGCTACAATAGCGGCACGATGAAATTCCGATCAGCCATGTGTACTTGTTGTTGTACCACCCGCAGGGGAGGAGCAACCGCGCGCTAACCGGCTGATAACCAGAATGCGCACTGTGCGACCCCTGCGGACATTTGTTCCCGGGGGTTTTTTGTTGCCATCCGCTCCCGGGCCTCACCAATTTCGGCACCGGTACACACAGCGGAATAAATCATGGCCACTTCAACACACATCCCTTCCCCAATCAGAAACGAACGGCCAGGCGTGTTCCGTTCAAGCTGGACACGAACCGTCTCAGCATTTCGTCGACTTATTAACGCCGTTGATGGGCTTGGCATCGAGCCGTAAACATATTCTTGGACCTCAACTGCGGCATTTGATCCCCCGACTATTGTTCGGGGGATTTTTTGTGTCTGGACAGTTTCAGCGTCATTATCTCGTATCCCGGTGGGTTGAGGCGGAGAAAGGCCGCGCCTAAGCTGTCCTCAGGGCCGCGTTCGGCATTTATTTAGGTATGATTTGCGCCTCGTACCAACCGATACTTCTCAGAAGAACTCTTCAAACTCTGGAGTCCCAATTTGCGCCTGTTATTGACCTCGGCCACCAGTGAATTTGGCCGAACGGTCGCCGATCTCCTATCCGGCGATCACGAAATGGTCTTGACTGACCAAACCCGTCACGCCGAGGGACATCCCGATGTCGTCGCGTGTGATCTGGGTGATGACGACTCTACCGACCGACTTGTCGCCGGAATTGACGCCATCGTTCACATCGGGCACGGCGGCCATTTCTCTTCGGCATCCGACCTCCTGGACGTTAACACGCGTTGCACATACAACCTGCTGACGGCCGTCCGTAACGCGGGTATAAACCGAGTGGTCAACCTCAGCACGCTGCGTTTGCTGGACGACTATCCCGAACATCTGACAGTGACCGAGAACTGGCGACCTACGCCGGGAGTGGAACCGGTGATTCTTTCGGCGCACCTGAACGAATACGTCTGCCGGGAGTTCGGGCGTGAGGGCGGTATCAAGATCGCCAACCTCAGGCTCGGGTTCCCGCTGGTGGCGGGTAACACGGCAGCAGCGGCGGCTTCTGGCGAATCAGCAGCACTGGCAGGCGACGACCTCCTCACCGCCATCAACGCAGCCCTAACCGCAGACCTGGGCGTGAACGCCCAATCCACTGACGCACCTCATCCCGTGTCGTTCAGAACCGTTCACGTGCAGTCGCCGTTCGAGAACGGACGATTTCTTCTCAAGGGAGCGGCTTCGATTCTTGGGCTCTGGGAAGGGCAGGGAGTGGCCTGATGAAAATCCTGATTCTTGGCGGAAACGGAATGCTGGGACCATGGGTTGTAGATGCCCTGGGCGACCGGCATCAGCTCCGTATCACCGATATCGGCGAACCTCCGGAGACTACCCACGAGTGGCGGCAGATTGATGTGTCGTCACTGGACGACGTTGTGGATGCGGCTGAGGGTATGGACGCCATCATCAATCTCTCGGTGCTACGGCCGCACCGGAAGATAGCGTTCGACGTAAACACGCGCGGCAACTACAACATGATGGTCGCTGCCGTGACCCACAATATTCAGCGAGTCATCAACACAGGTCCGCACTATCAGCTCGCCGGGCCCAGTTACGAGGACTGGGACTTTGATCTAAATCCGGACATGCCTCCGCAGCCAGGCACGCGGTTGTACGCCCACACCAAAGCGCTGGGGCAGGAGATCGACCGGGTATTCACCACCAAACACGACGTTTACCTGCAGACGCTGTTGTTCTACCACCTGTACGACCCGGGAGACATCGGAAACGGACCTGGAGGCAGCGGCGTGGAGTCACTCGGCAAGGACATGATGACTCCGTACAGCATCGCCTGGCCAGATGCAGGAGAAGCGATCCGCTGCGCAGTCGAGCTGCCGTTGGAACGATTACCCAGCAGGGCAGAGACGTACATGGTGTTCGCTGATGTCCCGCACTCCAAGTTCAACAACAGCAAGGCGCGTGGTCAGCTCGGGTGGCAGCCGAGGTACCATCTGGAGAGTTTGTGGAATAAGAGGTAGGCCGGGATGATTCGGCCTTAGAGCGGGTCCAGTTCGTCGACCAGCAGGCGTCGGAGATCGTCCAGACGGAACGGCTTGGAGAGAATCCCGTCACCGCCGAGGGCACGGACGTTTCCCTGTAAGGTGGGGTCGGTCATGCCGCTCACCAGGATCACACGTTCAGGTCGAACGTCGTCGTCCATTTCCCTGATCTGGCGAAGCACCTCGAACCCGTCGATGACCGGCATCATGAGATCTACGAGCATGATGTCATAGCGATCACGAGCGACCATCTCCAGGCCTTGTTCACCGTCTTCCGCTGTATATACCTCGAACCCGTCGAAGGTTTCGATACTGGCTTGCAGGGCGGTACGCACTGTGTCCTCATCGTCGACGACGAGGACTTTTCGGAGAGTCGATTGTGGGTCCGGACCATCGAACTGGGTCAACTGAAGATTTCACCCCGGAGGCTGTTTGGAATAAAGCAGCGTGTCGTTAGACACCTGTTACCACCGCAGTGGGTGAGTATACGGAGCGGTGGCAAAGCCTCGCATCGCTAAGAGGAAACAAGTCCCGGCATTGTTCACATGCGTAAAGTAGTGATGTCCGTAGTGAGCGTTACCCTGGGCACGCCAGCCATACGAGTCTGTCAGGAGACCACTGAATGACCGAACGGAGTCCGTTCCAGATTGGGCCAGAAGGCGGCGGGATGATGGCCATTCTGCGAGCGAACCCCGCAATGTGGGCTGTGTTGGCGATCAACGTCGTCTATTTCCTCGTGCTGGAACTTGCTGGCGGTTCTGAGGACATCGAGGTGCTGATCAAGTACGGCGCCAAGTACGGACCCGACATCGCTGACGGTCAGTTCTGGCGCCTGGTCACGCCGGTGTTTATGCACATCGGCTTCGGGCATCTTTTCGCTAACAGCATCCCTCTCTTGATTTTCGGGGGAATCGTTGAACGCTCTTACGGCTGGAAAGCGTTCCTCGCCATCTATTTCACTGCCGGGGTTGGCGGGAACGTCGCCAGTTATGCGGCCGGGCCGACCGTCGGCGCTGGTGCGAGCGGAGCCGTTTTCGGGTTGCTGGGCGCATTCACGATATTTCTTTACCTGAATCGCTCGATGTTCGGCTCTACAGCCCGTAGTTCACTTGCCGGTCTGGCTTTCATAATCGCCGTCCAGATAGTTATCGGACTTACCACTACGGGAGTCGATAACTGGGCGCACCTTGGTGGACTCGTAATCGGAAGCATTGTGGCGATCCGGCTTTCCCCGCGGTCTGGCACCCAGAACACATTCGGCCTTAATCGTCGTCTTTTGGCGACACAATCAGTCATGCAGCAGGCGAGTCCGGCTGTGATAGGAACTGCAACGGTGACAGCACTTGCGGTCCTGTTGTTGATAACCGTGGCGGTGTCACGTGGAGATTCGGAGCGCAACAGGACCCTCACCGAAGACCTGACCGGGCGGGCTATTTCAGCCCTTCTGGTACAAGATTTTGAAGCAGCAAGTTCGTACGCCCGGCAGGCGCTGGCCGCTAATCCTGATGGTTCTTTCCTCGGAACCCTTTACCTGATCAAGGGTCTTGGCGAATCCCAGGAGGGCGAACTCGACGATGCAATCCGGGATCTTAATCTCGCGTTGTCGTACGGCTTGAACGATGCCGAAAGCCGGGCGCTTGCCGAATCCGAGCTGGCGAGACTTACGGGTAGGTAACCTTGTTGACTACCGGTTATTTTAGTTCTAATATCGCCTCTAGTTGATACAAGCTATCAATAACAGTAACACCGCATTCCGATATGACTACCGCACCCGCATCCCAATTTGACGCCATCGCTGCCCTGGAAGACGCAGGTCTTCGCATCACAGGACAGCGCCGTCAGGTTGTGGCCGCCATCGACCGAAAAGATGCCGGCTTCACGGCCGAGGCTCTGGCATCCGAGCTAGACGGGGTGGGCAGGGCAACGGTCTACAGGACCTTGAAGTTGCTGGTCGAGGCAGATGTGATCTGCAAACTCGCGTTGCCGGACGGCACGCCGATGTACAGCCCTTCACGCGTTGAGCACCACCACCACTCCGTATGCACGTCTTGCGGTGCCGTGGAAGAGTTCCGTGACTCAACGGTTGAACGCGTATTGAGATCGCTCAACCGTGAAATCGAGGGTGAGATTATCGGCCACCGTATGGAGGTATTCATACGGTGCCGGGCCTGCCTTATCTCTACAGACGAATAGTGGCTCAACGAATCATTACTGAATATATTAACGATCTCAATTGATACTGAATCTCAATAACTACAAGACACTGACTGTGGCACTGGCCTCCATCTCTCTCGTCTTGTTCGCGGCTGCGTGCGGCGGAAGTACGGATGAATCCGATCGCTCCGAGTCTCTCAGAGTAATCGCCTCGATGTACCCGCTTGAGTACTTTGCCGAGCGCGTAGGAGGGGACCGTGTCGATGTAGATGGCGTAGTTCCCGCCGGTGGGGATGCCCATGACTTCGAGCCAACGCCGGGCGACCTCCGCAACATCGCCGGAGCGGACGTGATCATCTACAACGGACTCGGTTTTGAGTCGTGGGTTGATGCCTTACTTGGCGCCGGTGACGCGCCGGACACCGCGGTCCAGGTTAGCTCCGAGGAGTTAGCCCTCCACTTCGAGACAAACGAGATCAAGTTGGGGCCGGGCGTTGACGGAGTTCATGAAACCGAAGATTTGGATCCCCACCTGTGGCTTGATCCAGTCTTAGCGGTAACACAGGTTCTCGCCATCACTGACGGTTTTATCGCGTCCGACCCCGAAGGTGAGCTGTTGTACAACTCCAACTCTGACGCACTTGTTGCCGAGCTAGTGGCGTTGGACGTTCAATTTTCAGACGCACTCAGCACATGCTCACGAGACGTATTTGTTACCTCCCATGACTCGTTCAACTACCTGGCAAATCGCTACGACAAAGACGCAGTGGGTATTAGCGGTATCAACCCGGAGTCAGAACCGAGCCCGAAGTCCCTGGCAAATCTAAGCGATGCCGTCACCGAGGCCGGAATACCGTATGTACTCGTCAGTCCCATCGACTCTGAACGACTGAGCGACACGCTCATGCGGGAGACGGGGATTCAGGCATTGCCACTTCACAGTCTGCAGAATCTGACAAAGGATCAAAGAGATGCAGGTGAGACCTACTTCTCTTTGATGGAGACAAATCTGGAGAGCCTGCAGACAGCGCTGGGATGTAGCGAATGATGGTAGATAATTCAGACATCCCGGAAGTTGTAGCCCGGAAACCGCTCATGCCTGAAGGCACCGGAGACCCGGAACTGCCAGATGACCGATCGGTGGTCTGCGAGTTCGACAACACGTGGTATTCATACGGCGGTGGCGAACCGGCAGTGGAGAGCGTTTCGTTTCAAGTCCGCCGGGGCGACTTCGCAGCGATTCTGGGACCTAACGGAAGCGGCAAGACTACGTTGCTCCGACTGGCTCTCGGATTGCTTAAGCCGTCACGCGGCTCCGTCGAACTGTTTGGAGAGTCGTCATCCAGGTTCAGGGACTGGTCACGCGTAGGCTACGTGCCTCAGCGTGTCGAAGGGCTAGGGACAAGGTTTCCAGCGACCGTCGAAGAGATCGTAGAACAGGGTCTCTATCGCGGGTTTGATCCGCTGGCCATCTTTCGCAGGCATGGGCAGAAGAAGGTTCTGGACGCTCTTGAGGTCGCTGGCATATCTCACTTACGCCAGAGGGCGATCGAATCACTGTCTGTGGGTCAGCGGCAGCGTGCGTTGATTGCGCGTGCGATCGTGGGTGATCCCGAGTTACTGTTCCTGGACGAGCCTGTTTCTGGAGTCGACGCGGTTGGTCGGGACCGGTTTCACGAGCTCATCTCGTCACTTAATAAAGAACACAATATGACCGTGTTCCTGATCTCACACGACATAGGGGCGGTCATGCAGGGCGCCACCGTGTGTGCGTGTATCAACCGGACGGTCGTATTCCACGGCGCACCACACTCGCTCACCGGCGAGCATCTGTCAGAGTTGTACGGCTTCCCCGTCGACGTTCTCCTGCACGACGCATTGCACGAGCACAGGTAAGGGATCACGATTCGTGCCTGAGATCTTCGAATTCGACTTCATGATCCGTGCCCTTATCGGGGGATCAATGGTCGCCATACTTGCGCCCGCATTCGGCCTGTTCATCGTCCTTCGGCGACTCTCTTTGATTGCCGACACCCTGTCACACGTCGCATTGATGGGCGTCGCCATAGGCTTCGTGACGAGCATCTTCCCGACTTTCGTTGCGCTAATAGCCACGACGTCCTCCGCCGCCGGGATAGAACAACTTCGATCACGTGGCAAACTTCCGGGTGACGCAGCGCTCGCCGTGTTCCTGTACTCATCTCTGGCGATAGCCGTGATCGTTATCAGCAAGTCTTCCGGGTTCAATGCTGATCTATTCGGATATCTGTTTGGAACGGTTCTTTCCATAAACGACCGCGACCTGTGGTTGATCGCGGTGCTACTTATTGTGGTGATTCTTTTCGTAGTGTCGTTCTACGCAGAATTAACCCAGAGTGCGTTCGATCAGGACCTCGCACACACGAGCGGCGTACGCGTGACTGCAACTAACCTGGCGCTCGCCATCCTCACCGGTGCGACGGTCACTGCGTCCATGCGCGTGGTCGGCGTGCTCATGGTCGGTGCGCTGATAGTGATTCCCGTTCTCGCCGCACTTCGGCTCGCACGTGGCTTCCGTACGGCGCTGGTCCTGGCGATAGTTTTTGGCTTGCTGAGCGTCTGGGTAGGGTTAACCGTGGCCTTCTACGCAGATCTGGCAGCCGGTGGATCCATAGTGCTCACGACCGTCGCCATGCTGATCCTATCCGAGGTTCTGGGACGAATTCGGGATTCCTTGCCATCGCGACGGACGCTCGTGAACCCTGCCGACGATTCCTCATCGGCGAGCGTGCAGGAACTCGACACAGCCGGAGAGTAGTAGCCCGGGCGTCCGCCCTCCAAGCCGGAAAGCCCCTTGATAACGCGACCGATACCGGGTGGGGTGTACACAGAGTGTCTCGTCTAACCCAATCTGACGGTTGAGGGGAGCCTGAAAGAGCCGTTCTGCCGTGCCGGGGGAACGGCTCTTTCGCGTCCAACGGCCAGCGTTCCGAAGAAACCGTTTACTTGCTCTGAGCGCAAATTACTTAAGACCAGTTCCCGAAATCCGGCGTCCCCAGGTCGTCTGGCTTACACTGCCGATATCTAATCCACGACGAGGATATCGGTAAATGACAGATTCAAACCTTTCACTGATGGCACACCTGATGCGCCGGGCCGGTTTCGGCGCATCCCGAGACGAGCTGGAACGGCGTGTTGAAGTGGGATACGAAGCGACGGTAGACGAGCTTCTAAATCCACAGACTCAGGACCCTGTAGATATTTACGAGTTTCTGCGCTACTACCCACTGTGGTGGAAGCCCGGGACTATGGGCGGCCTGGGTCACGCTTCATGGGTCTGGCGCATGATCAACACGAAGGCACCGTTACAAGAAAAGCTCTGTCTCTTCTACCACCAGCTTTTCGCCACCGGCGTCGCCAAGGTTGATCATTACGACGAGATCGAGGACATGATCGACTCGTTCAGGGATCAGGGCCTCGGCCATTACAAAGACTTGCTGATGATGGTGGCACAGAGTCCCGCGATGATCTACTGGCTGGACAACCACGAGAACCACGCAGACTCGGTGAACGAAAACTGGGGGCGGGAGCTTCTTGAGCTGTTCACCATGGGCGTTGGCAACTACACGGAGACGGACGTAAGGGAGTGTTCACGCGCCTTCACCGGCTGGACGCTCAAGCACAAGCTCCCTCGTTTCCACATGGGCCGTTGGGACTGGGAGTACGAGTTCCGGCCGGAGGATCACGACTACAGCGAGAAGACCTTCCTCGGGCACACAGGCAACTTCGACGGGGAAGAGATCATCGACATCGTCCTCTCGAAGCCGCCTACCGCTGCATTCATCGCACGGCATTTATACAGCTTCTTTGTTGCAGATGAGCCACAGGTACCGGCATGGTCGGTGACTCCTCCAAATGACCCGAAAGCCGTCCAGTTCATCGCAGATGCGTTGATGGAGAGCGACTACCACATTGGTACGGTTCTCGGGAAAATCTTCAATTCCGATTTCTTCAAAGACGCCCGGTTTGAGCGGGTCAAGAACCCGACGGAAGTCGTTATCGGAACGCTACGACTGGTCGAGGACACTGAGCGACCAGCACCAGAAACCATGAATTGGGCAAGCCAGATCGGTTTCATGGGGCAGGAACTTCTCAACCCGCCAAGTGTTGAAGGTTGGCACTCCGGAATTGAGTGGATAAACAGCGGTACGTTGATGAAACGGACCAATTTCACGGCAGAGATGATCAGTGATCTTTCGAAGCCGGGGGTGGTCAAGATTATCAACCGAATCAAGGCATCTGGCAGCAGCCCTGAAGACGTCGTTGACGCCTGCTTGGACGTAATGGGGCCGCTCGATATTCCGGCCGAATCCCGGGACGAGCTGCTCGATCACGCAAAGAATCTCGGAGAGATCGACTGGGACGACGACAGACCGGGGCAGGGCGGTGCGGCAAAAGCCACCGAGATACTCCAGCTTGTTGTGTCGCTCCGGGAGTACCAGTTCGCCTAACCACACCGCGCCTTTCAAATCAACGTTACGACGAGACGAATACCAGACCGACACAGGGAGGACCGGCATTGACTAGCCTGCTCGATAACGGAGCCAACCTTAACGGGTCCATAGACGACCCGGTCATAGTGGTGCTCCAGCTGACCGGCGGTAATGACTACATGAACACGGTCGTTCCGTACAACGATCCCCTCTACCGGGACTACCGGCCGACGGTGAACGTCGGCGAGGACGAGGTTCTCACGCTTGATGACCAGATCGGTCTGCATCCCACGATGGGCCCGATCCGGGACATGTACGAGGAAGGGAACGTCGCCATCCTTCACGGGGTCGGTTACGAGAACTCTCCTCGCTCACACTTCCGCTCGATGGATATCTGGCACACATGTGAGCCGGACACCCTCGGCACCGAGGGATGGCTCGGACGCGTGGTTCGAGAACTTGACCCAAACAAAGAAAACGTGGTCACCGCTGTCAGCATGGGCCCCGCGCTGTTCCGGGCGCTCGTAGCACCGGATGTTCCGGTCGCGACTGTGGAGAATATCGACAGCTACGGGCTTCTCACGGACATCACGCCGGAGGAGAAGTTGAACCGTGTACTGGGTCGATACAAGCGCATGTACTCCCCGGCCATCGGAAGCGGCCCGGTGATGGACTACCTGGGGCAGACCGGTCTGGACGCTCTCAAAGGCGCCGAAATCCTCAACGTCGCCCCAGAACAGTACACATCGACCGTCGAGTACTCAGACTCCAGCATCTCCCGAAAGCTGAAGGGCATTGCACAGGTCCACCTCGCGGGGCTCGGCTCGAGAGTCTTCTACTGTGACCACGGTTCTTTTGACACCCACGCGGATCAACTTGGCATTCACAACAAGCTCTGGTCCCAGGTCTCCCAGGGCATTCGAGATTTCTTCGACGACCTGGAGGAGCACAACGCCGCTGACAACGTTGTGATGTTCCTATTCTCAGAGTTCGGACGGCGTGTCTACGACAACGGATCCGGTACCGACCACGGTGCCGGGGGCGTATGCCTGGCAATAGGGAAGGGTATCAAAGGCGGGCAGTACGGCCAGTATCCGTCCACAAAGGCCAGTGACCTGGACCAGGGTGACCTCATCCCGGACATGGACTTCAGAAGCGTGTACACCGGACTGGTAGAGGACTGGCTCGGGTTGGATCCTGTACCAATTGTTGGTGGGACCTTTGAGAAACCGGACTTCATCCTCAAGTAGACCATTACGAATCTGTCCTGAGCGACTCATCGAGTGACTTCGGACGACAAATCGTTCAGGCATAACTGGACCACCATCGGAAGAAGGCCAAGTGCTCACGACATCGGCAGCCGGGCGGGCGTACGACTTCAGCCACGTCGTCGGCGGTAGACAGATCACGGGAATCGTCAACCTCGCGTTCGGCGAAAACGACGATGTTTACATCGTTAAAAAGGCCGCGGGATTCACTGACGTCCTCAAGTTGACCATCGGCGAGATGCCGGACTCCGAGGAGATTGCTGCAACCTTTAGCGAGGTCAATGAAGGATTCTTCAGGGAAGCGTGGCCTGCATGCGTCGCCGTCGGGCCGGACTCCAGGGTGTATGTCACCGACGAGTTACGTCATTTGGTTTCCGTATTTGACGCGGATGGCCTGTTTATCAACCACATCGGTGAGCGAGGAACGGGAGAATGCCAGTTCGACAGACCGTCTGGAATCGTCTTCAACTCCGACGGCAACATGCTGGTGGTGGACACCCTTAACCACCGGGTTCAGGAGTTGACCACCGACGGCGTTTACGTCAACGGTTGGGGCAGTCAGGGTGCCGGTGAGGGACAGTTCGAGTCGCCGTGGGGAATCGCCGTTGATGGCGAAGGTGCCGTTTATATCGCAGACCACAAGAACCACCGTGTCCAGAAGTTCGACAGATCGGGAAGCTTTATAGCCTCGTTCGGAGGCCACGGATCACAAGTGGGGGAGTTCGATCACCCGTCCGATGTCGCCGTCGATCCCGATGGGGACATATACGTGTGCGACTGGGTGAACAACCGGGTCCAGGTATTCGACAGCGACTTCCGCTTCATAAGCGAGCTTGGTGGCGCGGCGATTGAACTGTCCAAGTGGCAGAAGATGTACGTGCGAGGCAACCCGGACGTACACAAAGCAAGAAGACGGGTCTCCAGCCTCGAACCAGAAACCCGGTTCGCACTACCAACCGGTGTGAAGTTTGATGCGAACAGGTCCCGGCTATTCGTCGTGGACTCACAGCGCTGGCGGATCCAGATCTTCGACAAGTTGGATAGCTACGGAGATCCCCAGTTCAACATTTGAAATGAACGACCCCTCTCCCTGGTTATTACCGAAACCCGAACAGCCCCCGGCCTTTTGACCGGGGGCTGATTTGTTGTTCCTGTCTCCACACCGTCATGGACGTGACCTGACCCCCTCAGACGGTACCAGTCAATAAATTAGAGACTGGACGTTTCCAGAAGGGGGATGACATGCCGAGAAGAGG
>JABIGL010000004.1:0-22500 GCA_018650185.1 Chloroflexota bacterium | reverse complement strand
AAAACCGTAGTCCTCGCCGTATACAGTGCGACCGTCACCGGAGGCGAGTTGATCGCCGGGGACGAAACACTGGAGACGGCCACCTTCCAGTACGACGGGTTACCAGAACTCGCGTTCCCAGACGACTCTCGGATTGTGCAGGACTGGCTGACCGGTCTCGACAACCGGTCGGGAGACTAAGAGGACGGACCACTACCCCCGCCCTCTTAGCGTCTTGATCCTTATTTAGGAACGTTCGCCCATACGTCGTCGTAGTAGGACTGCGCACCGCTCTTGAAGAACCCGGTCGTTGCGCTGACGTGCCAGTTGATGCCGGCTTCGGAGTACATCTTTGCCGCATCGCCATTCGCCGTGATAGTCCCGGCATGCTTACCTGCCGCACGGATCTGCTTTGTTAGTTGGGTGATCGTGTCGACCACCTGAGGTGCGCCCGGCTGACCTGGGATGCCGAAGTTCAACGACATATCACCCGGACCGAGGAAGATCAGGTCAGCCTCCTCCGTGTTAATGATTTCTTCCGCGTTCTCTATCGCCTCAGGCGTCTCGATCTGAAGTCCGATCATGATCTCTTCGTTCATTTCTTTGACGTATGCGGCCGTGTCCGTACTGAGCCGGGCACTTCGTCCTGTGAAGCCGCCTCGTTTGCCTACCGGAGGGTAGCGCACGGAATCGACTACTTTCTGCGCATCGTCCTTGTCGTTGATCAACGGAATAAGGACACCCTGTGCACCAGCCTCAAGGTAGCGCTGAATGTGCTGCTGCTCGTTTAGACCTATGCGGACGGTCGGCGTGATGCCGGACAGCTCCGCCGCACGGATCATGTGCTCGGCCGTTTCGTAATCGGTCGGACCGTGCTCGCAATCGATGATCACGAAATCGAAGTTCATCCAGCCCATCATCTCGACGAGAGCCGGGGACGGCTGCCCGACGAACGCGCCGACCGTCTGTTTTCCTGAGTTGAGTTTCTCCAGGAGGGTGTTCTTCATCCCGGGTGTGTCCTTTTCTGGTCGTTCTGGATTGCTGGAGTTGGCGGGTACGAATCTATAGTCGGCCCCGTACAGCGTCAAACGTGAGTGGCGGTGCAACTGCGGCTACGGTTCAAACCAGGGCGCGCTCGTGATGATATCCGCCACCGCGACCGCGAACCTTGTAGTTGTCTTGTTCCAATTTCGCCACCATCGCACAGGGCGCGGGCTTCAAGAACGCATATCCGTTTGGAGAGCTGGCCAGCAAGGTGGGCAGGATTCTGGCGGAACCGGGCCCGACCATATTGGTCGTAATGGTTGACCCGTTTGCGTGAGGCGAGGAGCTAACTTCGCCACCCTTCGGCATGACTTGGACGATGAAGTTCGCAGTTATAGCGAGAGCCTGATCCGTGATGAATAGCTAACCGTCGAGAGGGGGCGGGAGGGACGTGTTGTCTGACTTGCTTCCAACCTGATAGATAACAATCGCTACGAAATACGTCATTAGCATTGAGACATCTGACCGGCTTTCTCGGAAAAGTTATCCACAGCACGGACGCGAAACGGCCCCGGTTGTGGATAACCGGGGCCGTTTCTTTATTGACGCTATTGATCAGGTGCAATCACCGATCGGTAGAGCGTTCACAGTCGATCTTGCGTAGGGATCGACAGCGGTTATTACGCCGCTTTCTGGAGATCCGCCGGATAGACGTTCTCACGAGTAAGCCGTGTGAAGACCTCATCGCCTTCGGGGTGCGTAATCGGGTCGTCGAACAGGGACTGGTAGCCCTTGCTTGCGGCGACTGGACCCGCTGCCTCGAATGTCCGAGTCACCCGGTTGATCAGAGGGCGAACTATGTTACCGAACACTCTTATCTCTCCTTGTTTTCCACAGGTCCGAATTCGCTGGACCCCTGCTAGTGAAAAATATCACTGGTATAAAGCTCGCGCCGAATTTCGTATCAGACAAGTGTAGAAACCGTATTATCGAGACCCGATTCGTAAACCCACTGTTAAATGTTTGTGGGATGACGTTTAGCCAGGTTCAGCCAACACTGGGACGGATGCGTCCAGGTCGTACCCCATTTGTTATGGGGAGGGATCGCTCCAGGTATCTGGTGATGGGTCCAGCAGACGAATCACGACGAATGGATCCTGACCCTGCTCTTCCAGCCACTTACGGCCGGGGTCGTCGCCCATGTAGCGTTGCGCCATGGCGAGCGGGTACCCATGAACCCCGGCTCGCAACACCTCTGCGGTCCCGCGATACCGGGCATAGACGTACGGTCGTGATTCCGGAGCGATGGTGACCGAGATCAGTGGGTCGCGCTCGATATTCCGAAGCTTGATAGCGTTCTCAAGCACGATGATCGAAAGCGCTCCATCCTCTTCAACCAGGTACCAGACCGGGGTTGAGTGAGGGACACCGTCAGCACCGTTCGTCGTGATGATCGCGAGGTGCCGCACTTCAAGGAACGCTTTCAACTCACCGGGCGACATCTTGCCAGACGTATCAGACATTGCCGCTGATCCCATGCAAAGTCAGAAGGTTAGACACGATCGACCACACCTTGTCGGCCACGCCCTCCGGCCGGGCGGATGCGTCCACCACGAACCAGCGACCCGGCTCCTCCGTGGCCAGCGTTCCAAAGCCTTCCGCAACCCTGAGATGGAACTCGATTGGCTCCCGTTCAAAACGCTCCTGAGTCGGGTCGTCAGACCGGCCGGTCGACCCGTCCGTGCCGTTCACACGACCCAACGCGTTGTCCGGCGTGATCTCCAGTAACACCGTCGCGTCGGGCATAAGCCCACCAGTTGCGGCGTGATTGAGCGCCCGGACGTCGGCCAGATCCAGGCCACGTCCAAATCCTTGATAAGCGACCGAAGAATCGGCATACCGGTCCGTAACCACAACGCGATCAGCGGCTAGTGCGGGGCGGATAACGTCCTGCACTAGCTGTGCACGGGCGGCTTCGAATAGGAATAGCTCAGACATGGGCGACCGTTCGACATCGCCCTTAACCAGCCGACGAACCTGCTCTCCAAAATCCGTGCCACCGGGCTCGTGCACTAGAAGCGCATCGATACCGGACGCCTTAAGACGCGTCATGAGCAGGTCGGCCTGGGTGGACTTACCCGCGCCATCTCCGCCTTCTATCGAAATGAAGAGACTCAAGACGAACGACTCGGGTTGTGGAGCGGCATATCCACCACTATCGGCGTCTGCGGCGAAGAACCACGTGGCGGTATGGATCCTGGCCGGTGCTGGACGAGCCGATGTTGTAACGCCCGCCAACCCCGTGCTGAAGCCGCCGTATGAACGATGGCTGCGGATCCAGGTCTATCCGATCCTCTCCGGCCAGCACGCGCTGGGACGCCTTTTCCGCCTCATTCAACGCAGACCGCACCACGTTTGACGGGCGTCGGCCCGGCGTCTCCTCTCGCTTCTTTGGTTCAAAGCGTTCGACGAACTGCTTGATCTGCTCACCGGTCGCCTTGCGCAGCACGTAAACCGGCAGACCTTCGTCTTCCGCGTTTCGGACGGCGGTAGGTCGGCGACTGTAGTGTGACTTGGTCGTCAGGAACATATCCGCCTCTTCAGGCGTATCGACCACGTCGACCGGCGCGTTCAACCGATTCACCGCTTCCTGCAGGTTTGTACGAGGCACGCCAAAGGCGTAAACGGCAGTTATCTGGGTCGGCTCCGGTTCTGGCTCGGGTTCCGGTGCCGGGGCGCGTGCCAACGACGCGGCTTCGGCGTCACGAGCGGACAAAGTTGCTGGTGTAATTAGCTCACTGCGCAACTTCGCTCCATCCTGTGGAACGCCCGAAATCGCAGCGCCCAGTCCTGATGCGCTCTGCACCACCTGGACCTCGTCGTTCTCGATCGCACGGACCTCCGGCTCCACTTTGTAGCCGCGAAGCATTGTGTCCACAACGGTGCCGACATCACCGTGCACCCCAACGCGGTAGAAATCCTGGATCTCTACGACAACCTCGAACGTTGGCTTGTGCTTCCGTTCGAGCACCGTCTTCTGGGTACGCCGCCGTCTCGCTTCGATGTCGCCAAGCGTGACCGTCTGGGTTCCGCCAACGAGGTCGGATAACGTTGGGTTACTAACGAGGTTTGACAGGGTGTTTCCGTGGGCCGTAGCAATAAGTTGCACACCACGTTCGGCGATTGTCCGTGCGGCCATCGCCTCCGCCTCGGTGCTCATTTCATCGATGATGACCGCTTCCGGCATGTGGTTCTCGACCGCCTCGATCATCACCTGGTGCTGCTGAGGAGTGCTAGGAACCTGCATCCGGCGTGCTCTTCCGATAGCGGGGTGCGGGACGTCACCGTCGCCTGCAATTTCGTTAGATGTATCGACGATAACGACCCGCTTGTTGACCTCATCCGCAAGTACACGCGCCACCTCACGCAGCATGGTCGTTTTACCGACGCCCGGCCGACCAAGCAGGAGCACGCTCTGGCCGGTGCGGACCAGATCGTCGATGATCTTGCCGGTTCCGAATACGGCTCGTCCTACACGACAGGTAACGCCTACAGGGCGTCCTCCGCGATTTCGTATTACCGAAATCCGGTGAAGCGTGCGTTCAATCCCCGCCCGATTGTCGTCGCCAAACTCGCCGACGCGCTCAACGACCCATTGCAGGTCTGCGTCGGTGATCTCCTGATCGCTCAGCTGAAGCGCCTCGCCCGGGAAGCGCGCTTCCGGGGTCCGACCAAGGTCCATCACGACCTCCAGCAACTCGCTGGAGCGGGGATGCTTGTCCAGGGCGCTCTGAATACGTTCAGGCAGTGCGTTGATAAGCGCCTGGAGGTCGTCAGTAATTCGTTGTTTGCCGGGTTCAGTGGTCAGAGTGCTTTTCTCCGTTGTTAGCCGCCCGCGGCGACCATTGCGTTACGAGGGATTTTAGCCCTTTCTGCCGTTTGGCGGGCGAATAGCTCGTAATCGTGACCGGGAACGAACTCGGCCGCACGTAGTGCCATAGCTATGCGTCGGGCGTAAAGCGGAACCAGCATGGCGGCCGGCATACCGTAACCACCGGCAAGAACGCCACGTACAACCTCATCCAGGTCGACCTGTGCTTCAGGCTCCACCATCAGTGTAAATAGTCGTTCGTTACTGGCGTCCGAATAGCGCATCCAGGCCACGGGTCCGTGTTCACCTTCCAGCAGCAGTTCACCGGAGTTAACTCCGTCAGATTTCCTTCGCCCAGTAATTGAGTTACGTGCGGCGCGTGGCAGTGGCTCCAGGGAATCACGCCACTCAGGCAGTGTCATACCTGCCGTTTCCCGGACCGACATCGGAGTAGCGGTTCCATACAACCGAAATACGCTCTGGAGATCAACGTCCCCGACAACACGCCATCCTGATTCGACCGGATAGTGGGCCTGTTGATCCTGTCCACGTAGGTCCTCTGGCCGACGGTACAACGTCTCACGTGTCTGGAATGTGTAACCGGCGCGACGCGCGGCCGTCGCCATGGGGCTTCCGTCCTCGATGCGGAGGAACACACGATGCACGCCGTGACTGGCAGCGATTTCCGCCAGATCGCCGAGAAGCTCCGCACCGTCTATCTCAGGTACCGCGTTTGGAGACAGGAACAGTTCGCTAACTTCCCACACCGTTGGCCCGTTGCGTCGCCGAACACGCACGATTCCGGATACGCCCGAGCGACCGAAGGCAACCCAGCCATCGCGTCGACCACGCAGTATGAGAGACCGCGCAAAGTATCGATTTGGCCGATATTCACGTGCCGACGGATGCACAGCGCTGTCGAGCGTGAACGCCTGCGTACCGCCCTCCGATGGTCGGAGGAAAAGCAGCCGGGTCAGGTCACTTGGACGCAGGAATCTGATCATGCGCTGTAGATACGCCGCCAACCCGCCTTACGACGGGTCAACGCCGTGAAGCAGGATCAGGCTGGCGATAACTCTCCTGCAGTCAGCCGGAGAAAGAGTTCGTGAACCCTCGTGTCCGGTGTCAGCTCAGGATGGAACGCCGTTGCCATAAGTTTACCGCTGCGAACGGCGACTGGAGTGCCGTCATCCAACTTTGCGATGCACTCCACGCCTTCTCCCTGTTCTTGAACCGAAGGAGCACGGATGAACACCGCGTGCACCGGACCGCCTTCGATGCCATCCATCGGGATATCCGTCTCGAAGCTGTCCACCTGTCGTCCGAATGAGTTCCGGGACACGGTAATGTCCATCAGCGAGAACGGCTCAAGCTCTGGCTCAACCAACTTGCTGGCCATGACGATCATGCCCGCGCAGGTGCCCCAGACCGCTCCGCCTTCGTCGACGAAGCGGCGGAGCGCGTCCGGAAAGTCGTAGCGGTTGGCAAGCTTCACGATAGACGTGCTCTCGCCGCCGGGGATCACCAGGCCGTCAAGCCCCTCCAACTGGTGGGGCAGACGGACTTCGGTGACATGCGCGCCGAGCTTTTCGAGCACGGCGCGGTGTTCTTGGAAATCGCCCTGGAGTGCCAGGACGCCTATGTTGAGCGGCAAATGTTCTACCAGCCGCGCTTCGCCAGTTGCTCGGACTCGGGCAGCTCGCTTGAGCTGATGCCCACCATCGCCTCGCCCAGGTCACGGGAGACGTTTGCGACGATGTCCGGGTTGTCGAAGTGCGTTGTTGCCTGAACGATGGCGTCTGCGCGCTGCGCCGGGTTGCCTGACTTGAAGATGCCGGAACCGACGAACACGCCGTCAACGCCGATCTGCATCATCAGGGCCGCGTCCGCAGGGGTGGCGATTCCGCCGGCTGCGAAGTTGACGACCGGGAGCCGACCGTTTTTGTGGACCCAGAGGACCAGGTCGTACGGTGCGCCGAGGTTCTTGGCGGCGGTCATCAGTTCCATCTCTGGAAGCTGCTGAAGCCGTCGGATCTCGCCCAGAACGGTTCGTGCATGCGTAACCGCCTCAACGACGTCGCCGGTTCCGGCTTCGCCCTTGGTGCGGATCATCGAAGCGCCTTCACCGATGCGGCGGAGCGCCTCACCCAGGTTGGTGCAGCCGCAGACGAATGGCATCTTGAACGCCCATTTGTCTGAGTGGAATTCGTGGTCGGCCGGGGTCAATACCTCTGACTCGTCACAGAAGTCGACACCGAGTGCCTGTAGGACCTGCGCCTCTACAAAGTGGCCGATCCGGGACTTTGCCATCACGGGGATCGTGGTGGCCTTTAGGATCGCTTCGATCATGTTGGGGTCGGACATGCGGGCAACGCCGCCGTCCGCCCGGATGTCTGCCGGAACACGCTCGAGCGCCATAACGGCGACCGCACCAGCGTCCTCGGCGATCTTCGCCTGCTCGTCGTTCACGACGTCCATGATCACGCCGCCCTTGAGCATCTGGGCGAGACCGGACTTCACGGCGTAGCTACCGACCTCTGCGTCCTCACTGTTCAGCCAGCGGGGCTCTCGCACGCGGTCGATGTAGGTGTTTGCGGTTCCATTGGTAGACGTAGCCATCGGCTTTTTCTCCATTTACTGGCCGCTTCCGGGTAATCACCCGGTAAGTGGCAAAACCCGCGCGACACCGAACCCGCGCGGTCACTCATCTGAGCGCCTACGATTGTACGCCCGGGTGAGATGCGGCGGCTACATGGGGCTGAAGACCGGCGCCACGCTCCGAGCGATCTGCCGGTACCACTCCGACATTCACCACGCAGATCTTCTCTTTATCGCCCTCTTCGGTTAGAACTTTGTTGTGATTCCTGACGGCAGTAACCCGGATGCGGACACCCGGATAGCGGGAACAAAGGGAACCCTATGGCAAGAGAGAACATGCATATCGGTGGCGCCGCCGCTTTTGCGGATGATCGCCTGGATGTCGGCATTCCAGTCGCTAACGCATTGATCGCAGCGGGAAAGCCTGCGGCGCTTTTCTATGAAAACCTGGCGGAGCGTACTCTCGCACTTGCGCACCGAGAACTTCGTAAAGACCCGATGAAAGGCTACACGCCAGACCTGTGCGGGTTCGTCAGTCCAGTATTGAGACGTTGTGTGGAGAACGGGGTTCCGGTTATCGGCAACTTTGGCGCAGCGAATCCGATGGGTGCGGCTATGCGCCTTCACCAACTGGCTAAAGAACTGGGCGTCAAAGGTTTGAGGGTTGCCGTTGTGGAGGGAGACGATCTCCGGGATGTCATTCGGGAAGTGGGGACCGAACAGTGGGGGGATGAGGATCCGATTGATCTCGGGAACACAGAGATACTGGCTGCAAATGCCTATCTCGGCGCGGAACCGATCGCCGATGCCCTCGATCTCGAACCGCATATCGTCGTCACCGGACGCGTTACCGATTCGGCCCTGGCCCTCGGCCCATTAATGCAACATTTCGGGTGGAAAGCCGGAGACTGGGACAAAATGGCCGCAGGCGTACTTGTCGGTCATTTACTGGAGTGCGGCGCTCAGGTCACTGGAGGATATTTTGCCGATCCGGGGTTCAAAGACGTGGTGGGTCTGGCCGATGTCGGTTTTCCGATAGCGGAGGTCGAAGAGGACGGTAGCTTTGTAATAACAAAGCCCGATGGCACGGGTGGCGTTGTGAACGAACGAACCGTTAAAGAGCAAATTCTCTACGAACTCGATGACCCGTCCAACTACCTCACCCCCGATGTGACCCTTGATATTTCCGAAGTCGAATTGCAGCAGGTTGGCCCTGACCGGGTTCGTGTAAGTGGGGTCAAGGGCAAAGCGGCACCGGACACGTTGAAGGTCACGGTAAGTGTTGATGGCGGATGGCTCGGCGAGGGGGAGATTTCCTATGCGGGGCCAAATGCCCTGGCCCGCGCCAGACTGGCAGCGGGGATTTTGCGCGAGCGAGTCGATCTACTGAGCCTTGATTGCGATCTACGAACGGATTTGATCGGGACGGTCAGCATCCACGACGGCGATTCTGGCGAACTTACCAGGTCCTACGACGGCGAACCCCTCGAAGTCCGGGTGCGCGCCGCCGCGAACGCCAACGACAAGGAGACAGCCTGGACGGTGGCGCGTGAAGTTCAAGCGCTTTACTGCAATGGTCCGGCGGGCGGTGGGGGCGTGCGGCGGAATATTACCGAGCGGGTTAAGACCGGGTCGGTCCTTGTAGCGCGTCGGGACGTTATGCCCAGAGTATCGTTGGTGACGGAAGATAATGTCTAAGTCGCTGATCGAGGTCCCGCTTCATGAAATTGCGCACGGCCGTACGGGAGACAAGGGTGACCGCCTGTTGCTCAGTGTTATCCCTTACGACGAGACCGGCTATGTGCCGATTGCGGAACAGGTGACTGAATCAAACATGCTGGAGATATTTCGGCATCGAGGCGCAACCGAAGCGCGGCGGTACGATCTGCCGAAACTAAATGCGTTCAATTTCGTGATCGAGAACGCTCTGCAGGGCGGAGTCAATAACAGCCTGAATCTGGACGGTCACGGCAAGACTCTCTCTTTTCTCGCCCTCACGATGAAGGTACGCGTCTCGCCAGAGGTACTTGTCGCAGCGAAGGAAGCGCGCAGCAAATAGGGCTCGGTATTTCAGTCACGCCCTGGATCTGACCTCAGCGAGAACGTGAGAGCCACGAGTCGAATCCGATGAACGGGGCGGCCAGCTAACTACACGCCCTTCGCCGCAACGAACCCGGTCAGGTCCGCAGTGCGGCAGGAGTAGCCCCATTCGTTGTCGTACCAGCCGACTACTTTCACCATCTTGTCGTTTATGGACGTGGTGGACAGGGCGTCGATGGTTACGGAGTTCGGGTTGCCCTTGTAGTCGATCGACACCAGCGGTTCTACCGAGTAGCCAAGTAGACCGTGTAGCGAACCGCTCATCGAGGCCTGTTTGTATGCCTCATTCACGTCCTCTGCACTGGCGGATTTCTCAAGCGTCGCCGTGAGGTCGGTCACTGAGACGGACGGCGTCGGAACACGGTAGGCCATGCCGTCAATCTTGCCCTTGAGCTCCGGTATCACCAGCGTCACTGCCCGTGCTGCACCAGTCGTCGTCGGGATGATGCTCTCTGCGGCAGAACGGGCGCGGCGTAGATCGCCGTGAACGCCGTCAAGAATGTTCTGGTCGTTCGTGTATGAATGGATGGTGGACATGAGCGCCTGATCAATGCCAAACGACTCGTGCAGTACCTTCGCCATCGGCGCAACGCAGTTCGTGGTGCAAGAAGCATTCGACATCACGACGTGTTTCGACGGGTCGTACTGATCGTCGTTAACGCCCAGCACCACCGTCATGTCTTCCCCTGACGCCGGTGCTGAAATGATCACCTTCTTGGCCCCGCCCTCGATGTGCCCGGCGGCTTTTTCGGCGTTGGTAAAGAAGCCGGTGGACTCCACGACGATGTCGACGCCGAGGTCGCCCCACGGCAGATTTGAGGGAGAGCGATCTGACAGCACCTGGATACGGTCGCCGTCGATCATCAGGTCGCCGTTGTTGGCCTCCACGGTGCCGGAGTAGGGGCCGTATGAGGAGTCATATTTGAAGAGGTGGGCGTTGGTCTCGGAGTCGGTCAGGTCGTTAACCGCCACAACTTCCACGCTGTCCGAAACTCGCTCCCGTATCGCCCGTAATACCTGCCGCCCGATGCGACCGAAACCGTTGATGCCGACCTTTGTCTTGTCTGCCATTAGGCGTCTCCAATGTGCACTCACCGGGCGGGCGGGTGGACCTAAAACCGGGCGTTATTTTCGGCGAAAAGCTGGGAGTCAGCTCAATGCCGAGAACTTGAGTCTACTACTGGCCCCGTACGTTTGCCTCTATCAAAGGAATTTGGCCCGACTACCTGAAGGACCGCCGCCCGGCGTACTCAGCTACGCCACCCAATTCGTCCGCGATAGCGAGCAGTCGATTGTATTTGGCGACGCGATCGCTTCGCGCCGGTGCACCGGCCTTGAGTTGTCCAGCTCGGGTGCCGACGACGAGGTCGGCAATGGTCGTGTCCTCGGTCTCTCCGGAGCGGTGGCTGATCACGATCCCCCACCCCGCTGCCCGTGCAGTGGCAATGGTCTGAAGTGTCTCCGTGACGGTGCCGACCTGGTTGACCTTCACCAGCACCGCGTTGGCGGCGTGAGATTGGATGGCCTGGTCGACATACCTCTGCTGTGTGACCAGCAGATCATCGCCGACAAGTTGTATGCGGTCGCCAATTCGCGCGTTCAACTCAATCCAGCCGGCCCAGTCGTCCTCGGCCAGCCCATCCTCGATACTAGCGATCGGGAACGCGTTTACCAACGACTCGTACTCGTCCACCATTTCGTCCGTAGAGAGGACACGACCTTCTCGCTTCAGGTTGTACCGGTACGGCTTGCCTGTTTCGGGCTTTGGGCCGAACTCGCTTGAAGCCGGGTCCAATGCCAGAAATACGTCAATACCTGCCCGGTATCCCGCGCCCTCGATGGCTTCAACGAGGTACGTCAGCGCCTGCCGCGTGTCGAAGCCCGCTGGTGCGAACCCGCCTTCGTCGCCGACCGCCGTCTGGTAGTCCTCTTTTTCTAATCGGATGCGAAGTGTGTGGTAGATCTCGACCGCCGCCCGAAGCGCTTCCGGGTAAGAGTCAAACCCCGCAGGCATGACCATGAACTCCTGGAAGTCAGTCGAACCGGTGGCATGCGCACCACCATTGAGGAGGTTGAACATCGGAGTCGGCAACTCCGTCGCATCTTCCGTTCCCGACAACTCTGCGATCCGACGGTAAAGCGGCACGTTGGCGCTTTTCGCTGATGCTGCAATTGCCGCTAGCGAAACGCCGAGAAGGGCGTTCGCTCCGTACGTGGATTTGTTGTCGGTCCCATCGGCGTCCAGCATCGCCCGGTCGATTCCTTGTTGGTCCGCGATTGGTCGCCCGATAACGGCGTCCTTTAGAGGCCCGTTTGCGTTTGCGACGGCCTTCAAGACACCTTTTTTCATGTAGCGATCAGGGTCGCCATCCCGTAGTTCAAGCGCCTCTTTCTGCCCGGTACTGGCACCTGAAGGGACCATCGCCCCTGCAACCGTGCCGTCTGAAAGCCTCACATCGACATAAACCGTGGGATTGCCGCGGGAATCGAGTATCTCTCTGGCGTGAACGTCTGTGATCGTTTCCATCTGAAATGGGCTCGCTTTCGATCGCGATTCTTGAGGGATATCCGGAACCATGATCCCGGATTACTTGATTAAAGAGAGGCTTAAGAGCCAGTGACTATTTTAAGGCGACTGCCTGTTGGTCCATGGCGTAACGGATACCGCTTTCGGCCAGTCCCAGGAGGTCGTTCAACTCCTCGCGGGCAAACGGCACACCTTCAGCAGTGGCCTGCAGTTCGATGAATTTGCCTGAACCTGTCATCACCACGTTCATGTCTGTCTCGGCAGCGGAGTCCTCCACGTAACAGAGGTCCAGCATCGGATCCCCGGAAACGATGCCAACGCTTATCGCTCCCACAGAATCGATCATCGGGTCTTTATCGATTTTGCCTTCAGACAGGAGGCCCTTGAACGCGATGCTCAGCGCCACGTAACTTCCTGTGATTGACGCCGTGCGCGTACCGCCATCGGCCCGCACCACGTCGCAGTCGACGGTGACCGATCGTTCGCCAAGCGCCTCCAGATCTACCACGCCCCTGAGCGATCGGCCGATCAAGCGCTGGATTTCCTGTGTCCGCCCGCCCTGTCTGCCGGAAGCTGCTTCACGGCGTGAGCGCGTGTTCGTGGCGCGTGGCAGCATTCCGTACTCAGCGGTGACCCAGCCTCGTCCAGTGCCCCGCATCCATCGTGGCACCGATTCTTCCACCGAGGCGGAACAGATGACGTGGGTATCGCCCGCCTTTATGAGCACAGATCCCTCGGCGTGAGGCTGGAACCCGGTTTCGATGGTTATCGGTCGTGGCTGGTCTGCGTTGCGGCCGTCCGGGCGCGTGAACTGGGTCATTTAGAAATCCTGAAGATGCCTGGTGGTGTTAAGGGAAGAGACCGCGGTATCGAGGTAAGAAAGCAATTTTACGCTTACCTACCCGGGTCAACATCGTCCGCACTTTTCACCCGTCCTGCGCTATCGTTACAACCCGCAAATAACATCGGCATCGGATTGCGCTTTCTCTCTTGGCGCACCGATGCCGCAACACAGATCGGCAGGAACAAAGGAATGAAAGTAGCGGTAATCGGCCCCGGCTCGGTCGGCGGATATTACGGCGGCGTACTTGCTCATCACGGCAATGAAGTGTCTCTGGTCGCCCGGCCTGGCGTGTACTTCGACGCCATGAAGGCCAACGGGTTGCAGCTTCGCACCAACTGGGGCGACTTCACGGTCCACCCGCAAGTGACGTCAGACCCGGCAGAAATCGGTCCGGTTGATTTCATCTTCTACTCCGTGAAGTTGTTCAACAACGAAGAAGCGCTTCCCCTGATCAAACCGTTGCTGAAGAAAGACACGACGATTCTGACCGTCCAGAACGGTGTCGATAGCGCTGATCAAATAGCGGCGATATACGGCTGGGAGCACGTTATTGCTGGAGCGACCTATATCGAGACGGGTCGGCCTGAGCCCGGCGTGATACACCAGTCCGGATCCACAGCACGGATCGTGTTCGGGGAGCAGGACGGGTCAAAGACCGCCCGTACGGAGGAGGTGTTCAACCTCCTCAATGTTGAGGGTATTCAGCCGGACGTTGGCGACGATATCGCCGTGACGCTCTGGACAAAGCTCTGTAATGTCGGACCCATTGGAACGGTGATGACGGCGTCTCGATCTTCTTTTGTTGAAGTGCTGGCCAGTCCGTGGGGTGAGTACACCGTCCGGTCAGTGATGGAGGATGTCGAACGTGTCGCCCGTGCAAAAGGCGTCAATCTGGCCCCGGACGTCGTGGACGAAAAGCTACGTGACGGAGTGGCCGAAGCGGCCGATACGCAGGCGTCGCTGCAAGGCGATTTCAAGGCCGGAAATCAACTCGAGATCGAGCATCTTCTAGGCATGGTGGTACGCGAGGGTAGGGCGTTGAATGTGCCGGTTCCGGCATCGGCAGCACTAGTCACATCCCTCTGGAAGTTCCGAAACGGAGACGTAGCAGAGTAGGGGCGGTGCTCGCCCCGCCCGCTCTTGGCAGCAGCGCTGGAATCGTCATCCCGAGCGTAGCCGAGGGACCTTTACCAACGGATCGAGTTAAGAACCAGTCACGTAGTCGCGGAATCCTTTATCCTCCCTCACCCCAGCCCTCTCCCGTCGGGAGAGGGGGGCAAACACATCGCGTTATCAATCAGGAGCCAAGAATGGCCGACCACCTCCCGCCGATCTCTGATGAGACCCTGGAAATCCTCAAGACCATCCCCACGCCAACGCTTATCGACGCCCTGTGGGTGATGAAGTGGCCGCCGTCGTACATCCATGGCGCTCGCCCGCTCCACCCGGATATGAAGATGGCGGGCAGGGCGGTGACCTTGCGATTCGTTCCGTGGAGGAACGACATCTGGGAAGACATGCCCAAGGGGCTGATCTCGCCGGAGTACGTCGCGTTCGAGAAGTGCGGCCCTGGCGAAGTCCTCGTGGCTTCGGCGGTCGGACCGTGGGAGTCTATCGGCGGCGACATCAAGTTCTTACGGCTCAAGCAGCTACAGGTCGGCGGTCTCGTGACGGACGGATCGGTACGAGACTCTACGATCCTCAAGGGCTACGGATACCCGGTTTATTCGCACAGCACCACAGCCAAACAGGGTCCGGCCGTAATGGTCCCGTGGGGCGTGAACGACACCATCAACTGCGGAGGCGTGCTTGTGCGGCCGGGCGATGCCATCGTCGGAGACGAAGACGGCGTGGTCGTGGTCCCACATGAGACCGTTGACGACGTGATTCGCATCGCACGCGAACGGGAAGAGGTTGAAGAGGTTGTGAAAGCGGAACTGGAACGCGACCCAGGGCCACCCGGACGCTACTACCCGTTCAACGAGAACACCTGGAAGTTGTACGAGGAGCGAACAGGCAAGAAGCCGTCGCGGGGTTAGTCGGCATGGGCCGGAGTTAATGAACCCCAGAACCCCAGTTAGCAGAGGGCAGTACAAAGCCTCCTCCCTGGGAGGGAGGAGGTTGGAGGTGGGGCGCGTTTGGCTAGACGCTCGGAGTGCTCGCCAACGGATCAACCGTCATTCTGGGCCCGAGACGAAGAATCTCTCGGCTCATATTTGTCCTGTGACCGATTACGTCATTCCCACGCAGGTGGGAATCCAGAGACGCTGGTTGCACAGCCAGCGGTGACGGGAATAGAGACCGCATCTGGCCCATCTACTCAGGAATGACGGGGTTCAATGAGCCGTCCCCGCAGATTACCCCACGCCCAACAACCCGGCCGCTGTACCCCCAAGTACAGCGGCGCGATCTGCGTCCGACAACTCGTCGCAATGCACCCGGATGAAATCCAGGTTCTGCTGATAAGTCCAAGCGCGGGCGACTATCGGCATATCGGTCCCCCACATCACCCGCCCGGCACCGAGCCGGTCGACGATCTCGACCACGGTCGGTTGGGCCTGCGGCATCGGGTAGTCCCAGATTGCGCCGAGGGCTATCGGAAACAGAAGTTGCAGGTAGGTGTTCGAGTCCTTGAACGGCTCCCACACCCACTCCGGCAGCACCAGCCGGTCGTTCTCCATAAAGAAACGCCAGTTCAGACCATGTGTGACCACAACGGTCACATCCGGATAGCGGTCTATCCACCGGCGCAACGTACGAAGCTCGTCACGGAAATCTTCGGGATCCGGGTCGAGACCTTCGCGAGATGCGCCCCGATTCATCATCTGGCCCATGGAGATAAAGACAGGTATGTCCAACGAAGCGACTCCATCCCAGAACGGATGGAACTCTGGTCGATCCCATGCCCCGCTATCGCCGTAGAGATTGAGCTGCGGCGGCAGGAAATGCAGGCCAGACAATCCCATGCCGATAGCGCGCTCGAGTTCTGCCAACGATCGGTCCGGATCAGGAGCGGCACGCCATTCAGGCACGTGCGCCAATCCCTTCAACCGATCAGGGAACCGGGACACGGAGTCGGCGATGAAATCGTTGTCGATCCCCAGGTACGGCGTCCGGTGCAGCAACGCCATGTCCACCCCGGCGTAGTCCATTTCAGCGACCAGCGAATCCGGGCCGTATGAAGGCTCCCTCATGGAAGGGGCGAAGTACTGCTTGAAATAGGTTTCTTCACCGTCTGACCACTCGAATCGACCGTTCCCGGCCCAACCGAAATCAGCCTCTTTCAGTGCATCCAACCGAGTCCGTCGGGATAGATCTGCAAGCGCGGAGTTGTCGCCCCTGGCCCGATCTCGCACGCGCAACGCGGGCTGATGATGGTTTGCGATAGCGCTCTGGAGATGCCGCCGCAGTGCGTTGGGGTCATCAAACCCGCCATCACCCGTCAGATCCGGCCAGCAGTACGCGTGTCCATCAAAAATCACATTGGATCTCCAGAACTGTCCGGGCCTGATCACTGAAAGGTTTGAAGTAGGGACTGGTGAACGTTGTCATCCTGAGCCCGAGGTGAAGGATCTCCCGGCCAGCACTCCATCCGGTTGATAACACCAATCTCACACAAGTCAGGTTTCAGAAACACTGGTTGCACAATCAGGCGAGAAGAGTGCGAAGACCGGATCTGGATTCCCGACTACTCGGGAATGACAGTGCCGTTGCCCCGCAGGGCATAATCGCCCAGCCGGGCCCCCCGCAGGGCATAGCCGTCCAGTCGGACCCGCCCAGCCGGGCTACCAGGTAAGTTCTTCTACGTAGCAGAACCGCCACGTCTCGCCCGGCATGTGCGACTGGATGATCGGGTGTTGCGTCTCTCCGTTGTGTGCCGTTGCATGTTTGTTCTTGGATCCATCGCAGCAACCGACATTACCGCAGCTCAGGCACAGGCGGAGATTCACCCACACGTCGCCCATGTCTATGCACTTCAAACACTGATCAGGTGAAGTCGGAGTTGCGCTAGCGTCGATTTGATCCAGGTGCTGACAGGCGTCGGCCATTTGGTTACTCCCGGCTTGCTAATTCTTTGGTCGTTGTTGGCGCATCGTAACCCGAGCCTTGCCAATTCAGGCGGATGGCCGGAGCATAATTGCCGGTCCAAGAGAACAAATTCGTGAGGTAGGGATTTAGATGAGAGCCGTCTGGTACGAAGAACACGGTGGTGCAGAGGTGCTCCAGGTTGGTGAGATGCCGATACCCGAGCCGGATTCCGGCGAGGTGCGGGTGCGGGTTGTGGTCTCCGGCATCAATCCTTCTGACTGGAAAATGCGCGCACGTGCAATGCGCTTCCCGAAGGTAGTCCCCAACCAGGATGGGGCCGGCGTGATCGATGCGGTGGGCGCGGGTGTTTCAAAATCCCGAATCGGCGAGCGTGTGTGGCTCTATGAGTCAAACTTTGGTAACGCGTTCGGGACGGCCGCCGAGTACACGGTCCAACCTGCGCACCACGCCGTTCCGCTACCTGAGAGTGCCTCATTTGCCGATGGCGCGTGTCTGGGCGTTCCGGCGATGACGGCACACCGAGCTGTGTTCGCAGATGGCCCGGTTACCGACAAGACCGTTCTGGTGACTGGTGGGGCGGGCGCTGTCGGAAATTATGCGATCCAGATGGCGAAGATCGGTGGAGCGAGAGTGTTTTCCACGGTCAGCTCTGATGAGAAATCGGACATAGCGCAGGCCGCGGGGGCCGACGAGACCATCAACTACCGAACCGAGGATGTGACAGAGCGGCTAAACGGTCTTACAGGGGATCGCGGAGTCGACCGGATCGTGGAGGTCGAATTTCCTGCCAATTTCGAGGTATCCCGGAAGTCGATCGCCGATAACGGAACGATAGCCGTATACGGGTTTGGTGACGGAGATTCGCAGCCGGTGGGCGTCCCCTTCAGGTTTCGAAGGACAAACATCAACGTACGCTTTGTGATGGTGTACACGATGCCGTCCGAGGCGAAACGGGCGGCAGTCGAGCATATTACGCGCTGGGTTACAGATGGCTTGCTGACCCACCTACACGGCCCACACTTTGCACTGGAACAGGCGGCTAGTGCGTCCCGGGCTGTAGAGTCGCACGCCGTCGGGACCGTGATGCTGGATGTAGGTAGCGAGTAGTTCGTTACCCCTCACGCCCCAGGATCGCCAGTAACTGCGTCTGTGCGTTGTCACTCTCACCGCGGATGTCATTGCCAAATGCGCCGGAACCGCCGAATCTCTCTCGAGCCTCCTCAGCCACCGGCATGCACAGCGTTACCAGTTCCGGATCCAATGTCTGGTCCTGCTCAGCACCGGTTGCGATGTCCCAGCTATGGATGAACATGTCCATGAAAAGCTGCTTGGCGTACTCAGAGCCGGGGAAGTCGCCGAACGATAAGTGACAGGTAGCGTCCATCGCACCGGGCGCACTTGCTGCGGCTTGGGCGGCTGCAAAAGACTTCGCGAATTCTGCTGAAGGATCGTCGCCTGTCAGGTCGCCCTCAAGCCGATCTCCGACCTCATCGATCGTTTTACCGGCAAACAGTTCGACGGCCCAAAGATTCTCGTAAATCAGGTGGTTTGTGACATCCCTGACATCCCACTCTCCGCACGGCGTGTCGTTGTTCCACTGGTCAGGACGGACGGCTGCGATTCGTTCGGCTGCGATGCCCATCGTCTCGATGTAAAGCTCACCAAATGAGCGATCAGACCGACTGGTCATACGCCATCCTCCCGGGAAATTCAGATTACGTCGCTAAGAGAGCCGATTCTACGCCCGGGATGACACGAACATGAGCGCGTCGAGAACATAGTAGGGGCGAATGACTATCCACCCATTACCGGGCCGAAGCCCGGTCCGCTCCCCATGACACCCGCCTGGCCGAAACCCACCCTGAGGCTCTCGAAGGTTCCGTGCTACCAACACACCGATTAGTCGTTTGGCCGCTCCGTCCAGAGCAGTAGCGGATTACGCGGTCGATCATCGGACATTACAACCGGGACATCGGCATCGCAAACCACACCGTCGCCAAGCCATTCCTCGGCCCACGCGGTTAGATCGACCACTACCGGTGTCAGGGCGGCACCCTTCGCAGTCAGCTGATATTCGACCCGCACCGGAGTATCGGGAATAACGTTGCGTACGGCCAGACCAGACGACTCGAACTCCTTGAGACGCTCTGAAAGCAACCGGTCAGAGAGTCCCGGGATGGGAGCGCTAATCTCAGAGAAACGTTGAGCGCCCGCCAACATCGATCTGAGTATCGCCCCACTCCAGCGCCGACCAATAAGTTCGACCGCTTCGTGGAAGTGGGGACAGAATGGAGCCAGGTATTGTGACGTCATACAAGCATCTTACTAGATGTAAGAGACTGACCGATTAACCCTCCCACAACGGATGCCGTTTTGCAGCCAGAGCGTCCGGATCCAGATCGTAGCCGAGTCCCGGCTTTTCGTTCAGATGGATTGCACCGTTGCTGATGTCCATTGGCTCGGTCAGCAGATCGTTTTGCATCGGGATTCCGAGGATCGAGTGTTCCAGACGGTAGAAGTTAGGCACGCTTGCGCATACGTGTGCGGCCGATATGAGCTCAAGCGGTCCGGCGGGTACGCAGTGCGGCGAGATCGGGATGTTGTAGATCTCCGCAAGGATGGCGATCCGCTTCACCTCCGAGATGCCGCCGGTCCAGATTGTGTCCGGCATTATGTAATCAGCGAGGCCATCCCGGAAAATCGGCATGAAGTCGTAACGCGTGAAAAGTCGCTCGCCCACGCAGATCGGAGCGTTGGTGTTCTGCCGCACCTGCTTCAACCCTTCAAACGACTCAGGCGGTAACGGTTCCTCGAACCATGCGATGTCGGACTGTTCGTAAAGCCTGTTTGCCAACCTGATGGCGGTCGGTACGTTGTAGTGGCCGTGGGCGTCGATCAGGATCTCGTGGTCTGGTCCGACGGCTTCCCGCACCGCCGCCACGACGTCGTATCCAAAGTTCTCTCCCTTCTTTGAGATCTTCCCGTCCTGGTACATCGAATGAAACGGCTTCATCTCGTGGAACGGATCGTGTTTGGAAGCCGTGTGCCCAAGGGACACCATCTTTTTGGCGGCCGCCGCGTACTGCTCAGGGGTTTCTGCGCCTTCCGACCAGACGTTGGCATACAGAGGCACTGGATTTCGGAACTTACCGCCCAGCAGGTCGAAAACCGGTCGCCCCGTGGCCTTACCCTTGATGTCCCACAGCGCCATATCAAACCCGGCGATGAGGGCGGTAGGGAAGCCACGTGAGCCGGTGTATGTGAAGCGACGGTACAGCTTGTGCCAGAGCACCTCGATGTTGGCCGGGTCCTCGCCGATGAAGTCATCCTTCACCATGTTGATGGCGTTTCCGATGAGGAAACTGCCGCCGCGTCCGTATTTGGTCGCCTCGCCCCAACCGGTAATGCCTTCATCGGTCTGGATCTCTACGAACGCCCAGGCACTCTGGTCGGGCGTATCGCCGGGCAGACCGGGCTTGATTACGTGGGGTATGACGTCTGTGATCTTCACGGCTTGTCCTTCATGAAGTGTTGGCGTGCGGGTTGTCCAGCGATGGACACCATATCCGCTAATCACCGAAAGGTGGCTACCTGGTTCCCATCTCCCGTTTGGGAGAGGGGGTCTCATCATCCGCCAGATACCGAGACGGCCTTTAGTGACTACACTGCGCTCAGCAAACCACCTTAGAGACTTGACCCGAGGAGACCGCAGTGACCACGCCCAACAATCTCGACCGTGTACTGGAACCTGGCGAACCCCAAGTTCTAACGACCGGTTTTCACTTCGCAGAAGGTCCGCTATGGCACCCGCCGACCCCGGAATATCCGGATGGAGCGATGTACGTCTCGGACGTGGACACGGCGATCCACTACCTGGTTGATGCGAAGACGGGCGAGAAGACGGTCCTCAGGGAGAACGACGGCGGGGCGAACGGCGCGACATACGATCTGCAAGGTCGGGTCGTGTGGTGCGAGCAGGATGTGTACCGCGTGGTGCGTCGTGAGCACGACGGCGCATGGACCGTACTCGCATCAGAGTTCAACGGCGTACGGCTGAATCGCAGTAACGATGTCGTGGGCCGAAGTGATGGTTCGCTATATTTCAGCGATCCGCAGTACCTGATGCCGCCGGAAGATCGGCTCATCGGTACCTCCAGCGTCTTTCGGATCGACCCTGAAGGCGGGCTACATCAGGCAGGCACCGACATGAATCACCCGAACGGATTGGCGTTCTCGCCGGATGAATCACTGCTCTACGTCTCCAACACGCGACCCGACCCGCATATGTATGCGTACGAGGTTGCGGATGACGGATCGTTGTCTAACGGCCGCGTGTTCGCCGAGATGCCATACGTCCCGGCCGGACCCGGTGAGGGAGACACCTTCACTAACCACTCCGGTGCCGAACGACCTATCGGCGAGCGGGGTGGCGTTCCGGATGGCCTGAAGGTCGATATTGCGGGCCGCGTCTTCAGCACGGGACCGGGTGGATGTTGGGTGTGGGAGCCGTCTGGCGAGCTCCTGGGTGTGATCGAGACGCCGGAACTACCGGCGAACGTGGGCTGGGGTGGTGCCGACTTCAAGACGCTATATCTGACCAGCCGGACATCGGTGTATTCGTTGCGCGTGAAGACGGCGGGAACGCCGATACCGGGGATGCCGGGGTAGTAGCGTGCCGGTGGACCGAACCTTCGAAAGCCTTGGATCTCGGCATTCAGATTAGCGAATCGTCATCCCCGAGTAGTCGGGGATCCAGTGGCGGTTTCAGTTCATCGAGATATGGAGTGCCAGATGGGTGTTTCTGGATTCCCTCCTTCGAGTGAATGACGGGACGATCAGACCGAGGGAATGACGGGTGGTTCGAGTTGAGTTTGTCTTTCGATGCAATCAGGACACTAGGAACGCGATCAAATGACACACGAATCTAACGCAGCCCTTATTCGCAGATACGTTGAGGAGGTCTGGAATGAGGGTCGGCTTGATTTAGCTCTTGACCAGCTAACTCCAGACCATGTGCGACACGATCCAATGCTGGACAACGACGTTATTGGGGTCGAAGCCGTCATAGAACAGATCAAATCGTTGCGGTTGGCGCTTCCCGATCTGCACTTTGAGATCCAAATCTATCCGGCTGCGGACGGTGAACACGTCACCCGGCGCTGGATGATGTCAGGCACCCACATGGGCGAGTGGATGGGCGTGCCACCGACTGGTTTGAAGATCACGAATACCGGTATGGCGGTATCGCGGATCGAATCAGGGAAGATTGCCGAAGAGTGGATACAGCGCGATGAAGTCGGATTGCGTCGCCAGATAGGCGCGTAAATCCTCACCGCCTCTGGAAACCTCAAGCGCGCGTCCGTCGTCATCGCAGAGGAGTCGGCAAGCGGGGAACGGCCACTGACTACCAGGTTTCGAGTTTCCTGACCGGGGTTCTTGGATTTCCTGAGTTCGCCTGAGTTCGCCTGAGTTCGCCTGAGTTCGCCTGAGTTCGAGGGAATGACGAGTCTGTTAATTAATTGCTGTACGCGCTAACATCACGGCTCG
>JABIGL010000001.1 GCA_018650185.1 Chloroflexota bacterium | reverse complement strand
TGCCTTTCCAGCCGCGCGGCGACCGACCGGTGTACTGCAACTCTTGCTTCTCACAGCAGCGGCAGTCCCGCAGCTGGTAGGCGTTAGCGCCAGATAGCTTTAGTTAACGAAACCGCCCCGGTGACTCTGTTCACCGGGGCGGTTTTCTTTTTGGCCCGGACGGGCGAGCCCGGCTGGGCGGCTTATTCACGGGTAACCCGGTTGTAAGCTGTCGGCGTACCCATGACCCATATACAGAATCACAGCAGGCGGAGGGCATCGTGGACTCCCAGGCTATTTCAAACGCTGTATCTGTCCTTGCCAGAGGGCGTCTTGAGGACGCGCGGCTTGACCAACTGATGGAATCATTCCGTCCGGTAGATGAATCTGACGCTTATCAGCTCCAGGCCGCGTTGAGCGAACAACTGACTGCCGGAGGTTATGGCGAACCGGTTGGCAGAAAGATTGGCTGCACAACCGCCGTGATGCAGGAATATCTGAAGATTCCTAATCCCTGCGCCGGGCTTGTGTACGCGCCTACCTTGCAGCAGCGTCGTGGCACGTTCGTGTTCGACTCATTCCATCACGTCGGCGTTGAGTGTGAAATTGCGGTACGGCTTAGTGAAGATCTCCCCGAGTCAAACGCTCCGTATGAGCGATCAACGATCGCACCGGCAGTTGAGGCCGTAATGGCGGGGATCGAGGTGGTGGACGATCGCTGGGTTGACTACACCCGGATGGACGTGGCAACGCTCATCGCAGACGACTTCTTTGGCGCCGGAGGGGTTCTTGGTGAACCGGTCACGTCGTGGAGAGATTTGGACCTCGCAGCGTTATCCGGGTCCATGTCGATAAATGGCCAACAGGTCGGATCCGGTGTGAGCAGTGACATCATGGGTCACCCGTTCGAAGCACTGGCATGGCTCGCCAATACGGCGGTCCAGCATGGTAATTCGCTGCGAGCGGGTGAGATCGTGTTCCTGGGCAGTATCGTCGAGACGAAGTGGCTCGAACCCGGGGATCACGTGGTGATCGATATCGACGGACTTGGTAGCGCCTCGGCCAGATTCGGTTGTCCATAGCGCGGCTCCTGCCGATCCATCGCTAACGACTGTGGACACCCAACGAGGGGGTGACTACGATATTCGTCGCCTCCGACTTTCTAGAGCAATCCGGAAGAACATGGTCGTGCAGGCGAGAAATCCAGGGGTCAGGTTGCCGCATCACGAGGAATCGATAGTCATAAACGCACCTGTCGGATCGGTGTTCGCCGCTATGACGGACATCGAACGCTGGAACGAATGGTGGCCGCAGATTCAGAACGTGAGGCTTCAGAACGGATGGACCGTGAACGGGGCGATGGACTGTCGCGTCATGGGGATGGACCTGAACGGCTCGGTAACCGTTTATGATCCTGACCGAGAGCTGGGATTTGAGACGAAATTGCCGGTGGGAGGACGCGTGTTACAACACTTCACTTTCACCTCTGAGAACAGCGGAACCAGGCTGACGGCTGAGATGGACGCTTCCGGTGTGGCGGGGATGATGTTCACGAAAAAGCGGCTTCTCAAGGAATTGAACAAACTCAAGACCAACGTGGAGAACGCAGAGCCGGGCTGAGCGGCGGGCGTTCCGAATCTACATCCGCTGACGTAGCGGGAATTACTGGCATCACGAGCGATATCAAAATATGAACATTCATGAGTACCAGGCACGCGAGATCCTCGAGTCCTACGGGGTCGCGGTCCCACGCGCCGGCGTGGCATCAACGCCCGACGAAGCACGAAAGCTAGCCGAGGGGTTCGGCGGCCGTGCGGTGGTCAAGGCACAGGTGCACGCTGGGGGTCGCGGCAAAGCCGGTGGCGTGAAGCTCGTCAGCTCTCCTGACGAGGCAGCGGAAGCGGCCGCCGGGATGCTTGGTAAGAACCTGATCACACATCAGACCAGGTCGGAAGGCGTTCCGGTCCGCAAGGTTATGGTGGCAGAGCTGACCGATATCGCCGATGAGCTGTACGTAGCGATCACTATGGATGCCGATGCAAAGGCGCCGATGGTGATGGCGAGTTCCGAGGGTGGCATGGATATCGAAGAGGTCGCGGCGAACACGCCGGACAAGATTGTTCGGGTCGCTGCCGACCCATTGATAGGTCTCTCCCCGTACCACGCCCGTGACATCGCAATGAAGATCGGCGTCCCTATCGATCTCGTCCGACCAGCGGCGACGCTCATCACGAACCTGGCGCGTGTATTTCAGGAAAAGGACGCCTCGCTGGTTGAGATCAACCCGCTGGTGGTAACAACAGACGGCAAGGTGATGGCACTAGACGCCAAGATCGGGTTCGAGGACGACGCGCTGTTCCGGCATCCGGAAATCGCGGCGCTTGAGGACCCGGAGCAAAACGATGCGCTGGAGCAGAAGGCCCACGACGCCGGATTGGCTTACGTGAAGCTGGACGGCGGTCGGGTCGGTTGCATGGTAAACGGTGCCGGTCTTGCCATGGCAACGATGGATATCACGAAGACGGCCGGGGCCGATCCTGCCAACTTCCTGGACGTCGGAGGGGGCGCTGCGGAGGACAAGATAGCTGAAGCGTTTGAGATCATCGTATCGGACAGCGATGTTGAGGCAATTCTCGTCAACTTGTTCGGCGGGATTCTGCGTTGTGATGTGGCCGCAAGGGGCATCGTCATGGGCGCAAATAACACCGGCACACAGATGCCGCTCGTTGTCGCCATGCGCGGCACCAACGCAGAAGAAGGGCTACAAATTCTGGCCGACGCAGGCCTGAACGTTACGACGGTCGGCGACCTCGGAGAGGCCGCTACCGCACTTACTCAGGTGCTGTCAGGCGGGAGCAACTAATGGGCATTCTTATCGACGAGAACACACGCCTGCTGGTGCAGGGACTCGGTCGGGACGGATCGTTCCAGGCCAGCCGCTGCCGGGCGTACGGGACCAACATGGTGGCAGGCGTACACCCGCGACGGGGCGGCACGATGTTTGAGGACGAGGTCCCGATATTTGAGACGGTCGCAGATGCGGTTGCAGCGACCGGTGCCAATGTCGGCCTGATATTCGTACCCGCTTCCGGCGCAGCGGACGCGATCATCGAGCAGGTTGATGCGGGTCTTCCACTTGTCGTGTGCATCTCCGAGGGCGTGCCCGTCCAGGATATGGTGACGACGCTGGCCTACATTGAGGACAAGCCGACCCGGTTGCTTGGCCCGAACTGCCCCGGCCTGATTCGACCAAGTACTAAAGGCAAGATAGGCATCATCCCCGGCAACATCCTGAGTGAAGGCCGGGTTGGCGTGGTGTCCCGGAGCGGGACGCTTACATACGAGGCGGTGGTGCAGCTTACGGAGCTTGGTATCGGCCAGTCGACCTGCGTCGGTATCGGCGGCGACCCCCTGCACGGCACGACTTTTGTTGACGTGCTGGAAATGTTTGAGAACGACGATGAGACGGACGCAATCGTCATGATCGGTGAGATCGGCGGGACCAAGGAACAGCAGGCCGCCGAGTACATCAAGAATCACGTGACGAAGCCGGTGGTCGGTGCGATCGTCGGTCAGACAGCCCCTCCTGGAAAACGAATGGGACACGCCGGAGCGATCATCACGGGCAAGGCAGCCCTCGCGTCGGAGAAGATCCGCATTTTGGAAGAGGCTGGCGTACATGTCGCCGAGTCACCGGCGGTCATAGGTGCCAAGATGGCGGAGGTCCTGGGCCGGTAGGACGATGCTAGCGTGCTGAGAAGTCCCCGGTGGTACGGCAAGACGTCCGCGCTCTGATCGCCAGCGCCCGGCACCCCAACCTTCTCCCACCGGGAGAAGGAGTCATCTGGCGATATAGCGACGACGCCCTGGCCGGGATTATGCCCTCTGCACATCATCGCCCGAGGCGAAGGATCTCCCCGCGTTCCGCGCGTACACCCCTGTAACCATCGAGACGCACTCCTCGCCGTGAGGATCAGTATCAACACATCGCGATAGTGAACCTCTCTAGGAGTTCCCTGTTCCCCCGGAGAGGGACCACACCATTAAAAAAAAGCGGGGGCGCAGATAACTGCGCCCCCGCTTTGATTTCCGTTTCAGACCGAACCGAGCCCGGTCTCTATCTCACCCTAGTCGTCTCCACCGGCGACCGCCGATACGGACTCAGGGGCGGATGATCCGCCCTCGACCCGTACGTCCGGTATCCAGTGCAGGAAACTCGGGAGGTACCAGTTACGGTCACCCAGCAGCTTCATCGTCGACGGCACGAGTACCGACCGGACGATAGTTGCGTCGATCAAGATCGCTACTGCCAATCCAAACCCAAACTGCGATGTGGTGATCAGATCACCGGCCGCAAATCCGCCGAACACGGCGACCATGATGAGCGCCGCTCCGGTGATTAGTCCGGCCGTAGACCGCACGCCAAACGCAACTGCGCTGGCGTTTTTACCGGTCTCGTCATACTTCTCACGGATTCGGCTGATCAGGAACACCTGATAGTCCATCGATAGACCAAACAGAATCGTGAACAGCATCAACGGCAGCCAGGGTTGGATGACCGGTGTTTGCTGCAATCCGAAGACTTCGTTCAAGAAGCCTTCCTGGAACACCAGAACCAGTATCCCGTAGGCGGCGCCCACCGAGAGTAGGTTCATGATGATCGCCTTAATCGGCACTACTATCGACCTGAATACCATAGTCAGCAGGATGAAGCTGAGACCGAGCACAAGGGCGATAACCCATGGCTGGTACGTCGACGTAGTGTCGAGGAGATCGATCTCTTCCGAGGTAAGCCCCCCGACAAAGGCCTCTACGGGCGCTCCCGCAAATGCCGTCGGAACATAGTCGTCCCTCAGGCGCCTGACACCATCCACAGCAACCGCACTCTGGGCGCCACCTGACAGCGGAACCGTGATAAGCGCAAAATCACCTGCATCGCTCACCGTCGCTTCAGACGCCGGGCCAAAGGCCGCGTCGCCCGCGAGTACGGACGTGAGGTTAGCAATAGCCTCCTGAGTTCTCGCATCATTTACGTCGCCGTCGATGACGATCTCAGCCGGCGCGCCGATGATGAATCCGAACTCAGATTTCAGGACCTCAAATCCCTGTTTAGATTGGAAGTTGTCCGGAAGGTCTTCAACGCCCGACGATCCCAGGTTGATGCCGAAGAAGGGCACCGTCGCTGCGATCAAGAAAGCAGCACTTACGATCAGAGCAACCCAGGGCTGGCGCATAACGCCGCGTGTCGTCCACGCCCAGAATCCACCACCGCCATGCTCACTTCCATCGTCGAGTTCGCGGCGCTTGATGAAGGGAACCTTAAATCGGTTGACCTTGTCGCCCATGATGCTGAGCGTCGCAGGGAGCAAGGTAAGAGTCGCAAGAACGGCGACTATGACTACCGTGATCGCACCGATCCCAAGGCTAACGAAAACGCTCTGCGGAATTATCAGCAGACCAATCAGTGCGAACACAACGGTCAACCCGCTGAAGAAGACCGCCCGGCCCGCAGTAGCACCGGCCATTGCGATCGCTTCTATCTTTTCACGACCGCGCTGTCGTTCCTCACGGAAACGGGACACAATAAATAGCGCGTAGTCGATCCCGACCGCCAGCCCGATCATCGTGATGATGTTCTGAACGAATGCGTTCAACTCGAACACGATACTGATCAGTGACACCGTACCGATAGCGATAATCATCGAGATGATCGCAAGCAAGATCGGTATGAAGACTACGGCCAGCGCCCCGAAGACCACGGCCAGGATGATGAGTGCCAGCGGAATCGCAAACGATTCGCCACGCTCAAGGTCAGACTGATTGCCTTAAAGGAAATCCAGCGAGAAGGTGGCCTCTCCGAAGATGAATACCTCGTAACCACCCGGAAGCGCTGACTCTTCCAGGACGTCATGGAGGTCCTGGATATTGTCCTCTGCGCCCTCAAATCCGCCAGCCATCTGGACCGGAATCACCGTCGTGCGCCGGTCCTCAGATACCTGCGATACAGCACCCGTGTCGAAGAAACTCACGGCGTTGGTAACGATCTCTGGACCCAGAGCTGAAATCTCTTCGACCAGAGTTTCGACCGTTGACTCAAACTCTCCATCATCAACCGTCGCCGATTCGGAGCGGACGATCACTATTTCCGTGACCTGCTCTGGACCCCGAAACTCCTCCAGGGTATCCAGCGCTGATCTCGACTCAGCGCCCCTGAGGAACTTGAACTGGGTCGTTGTGCCATCGGCCAGCAGCGTTGCCGCCGCCATCATGGAACCTACGAGAACCAGGAGCCAAACAAGTAAGACTCGTTTTGGTTTGCGCGCACTTGCCCGCGCCAGATTCTCCGTCGTTAAATTGCTAAGCATTCGGTTCTGTACCCCCCGAAATTTGGCCACTCCCTGGTTTGATTGCGGCCGTATGCGATCACTCAGTACCGCGAACATCGGCACATCATGAGGATGTGCAAACTCGTGTCAATGGTCCGTGAAGTAAATAAACGACTCCGAATCGGACCCAAAGGTCAGTTAAGCGACATCAGTTTTCTGCGCATCGTCCAACAACGTCATGTTGAACTGCACCGGCAAGACCGCGCGGGCGCACATAATGCAGCGGTAGGCAGCTTCCTTGCCGTCAAATTTTGCCGATCCTCCGCAGCGGTTGCATGCCCCTACGAGTAGTTCCGGCGCTCCCCTGTTAGCCATTTAAGTCTCCTATTCTGCGTTGTCCGTTGAAGTGTATTCATCAAACGCCGTTATCTAGTTGGTTTCACTGGTCATCGGCCGCGCGACCCTCTTTGTGCCACGTCCCTTACGGGTACTGGAATCGGTACGGGTTCTCGCCTTTGACCTGGATTTGCCAGCATTCTTAGTCTTTGCAGCAGATCCTTAAGTTGTTGTCCCAGCATTTCAATTCATCCTGGTGATCTCTATTGGGTCCGGACGATTTCGGAGTTTGTCTTTGATCGGTATGCACTTAACTGACTGGTCAGTTTTATTAGGCTGTGAACCAAATCCGGAAATGTGTAGATATTTCACGTCACGCGGACGTCGCTGAGCGCTTTCTTGTCTCCAGGTCCATCGGAACTGCTCTGGAGAAATCGCCCGCCAGTAGCGCCTGGACGATGCGACAACACTCTCCAACGTTGACTTCACTATCCCAGGACTTCTGCAGGACGATGCCCATAAACATGCCGCCTATCACCCTCGGCACAAGTTCCGGGTCGAGATCCTCGTTGATTTCTCCTCGCCTCTGCCCCTCACGAATGACTTCCGCAATGACAGGGGTCCACAGTTCAAACTCCTGCATCTGCAGGTCATATATCCGCGGGTTGGTCATCGCCTCGGCCCATAGTTGGACCGCCAGTCGATAACCGTCCCGCGCGGATGGATCAGCGAGCTGGCCGTAAATGCCCTCGGTCAGGTTGACCAGCGTGGCGACCGGACCGTTTTGCTCCAGTGCCTCGTTCATCATCGTGGTTTCTTGATTGATGGACCGCTCGTACATCGCTGCGACGATGTCCTCTTTACTCGAGAAATAGCGATACAGCGCGCCCTTACTCATCTCGGACTCTGCACAGATATCGTCCATCGTGGTCTGGTGAAAGCCGTGCTGCGAGAAGCGTCGAACGGCAGCGTCCATGATCTGGTTTCGCCGTTCTTCGAGGTGCTGTTCTGAAACTTTTGGTGACATATGATGTTTGATTTGGTCTGGTCACAATAAAACTGACTGGTCAGTCTTCTTTGTTGAAAGGTATGATGCACCTGCTCCAGGTGAGATGCAAGCTTAGGAACGAAATCCACGTTCCCCGTAGCAAATCTCCGGGTATTTGCGTATTCCGTACGTGTCCCGGAAGCTGGTCCCGCGGTATCATTAGTAATCGTGGCGTGATCGACGCCGCTCGGCCGGGGTCCAGTTCTGCCGATGGATTTGTAAACGGAGTGGCCGGGCAAATAGTGCGCATCCGGCGCAACAGGTCGGAATAAGACACCTAAAGTCACGCGCCGCAACATCGGACCCATCATCAATCTAATAAATGTCTCTCGCGGCTCGTCCGCGGTCTGAACGCGAGCAACCGCCCTACCCGAGTGGTTGCGCCGGAATCTCTGGATCAAATAGATGCTCTACGCCAATAAGTTAGCCATGTCCTACGGGACGCGCGAATTGTTCTCCAACGTGACATTTGTGGTCGGAGACTCGGAGCGCGTAGGGATCGTCGGGCCGAACGGTGCCGGTAAGTCCACGCTGTTGCGTCTCATCTCGGGACAAGAAATCCCTGAGGGCGGCGCAGCCGGACATCGCGGCGGTGAAGCCGGATTCCTCAAGCAGGAAGCTGACCTGTCTCCTGACTTCACCCTTGTGGACGAGCTGTGGAAGGCGTTCCCAGAGGCACTGGGTATCCGACACCGACTCGAAGAAGTCGGCACGATGCTTGAGACCGGCGAAGGCGATGTGATGGAGCTCATCGACGAGCAGACGTCGCTGTATGAACGGTACGAATTGCTAGACGGGTATCGGATCGAGGCGCGGATCGGCAAGGTGCTGGACGGGCTGGGATTCGAGCGGCCTGACTGGGACAAGCATTGCGCAGATTTCTCCGGTGGATGGCAGATGCGGGTGGCGCTGGCAAAGATCCTGGCGTCGATCCCGGAGAACGCTCTTCTGGACGAGCCAACTAACCACCTGGATGCGGACGCACGGGACTGGCTTGCCACATATCTGAAGGAATACCCGGGCGCGGTGATAATTGTCACCCACGATGGCGAGTTCATGGACAAGGTCGTCACACGGGTCATGGAGATCGACCGGGGCGAGGTAACAAGTTACGCCGGTAACTTCACCGCTTATCTCGCCGAGAAGAAGGCCCGCGCCGAGGCACGTGAACGAGCACGACTTCGACAACGTCGTGAGATAACTCGGCAGCGTCGATTCATCGAGCGCTTCCGCTCAAAGGCTACCAAGGCCGCACAGGTCCGGAGTCGTGAAGCAGCGCTCGAAAAGATGGATGTCATTGAGCAGGTCCGTAAGGCTCCTGAGGTCCGTTTTGCACTACAGGCCAATGGTCGGACCGAGCTTGAAGTCCTCAAGATGCGGAGCGTTACCAAGTCATTTGGCGACAACCCGGTACTACTCGGCGTAAATCTTGATATCGAACGTGGACACAAGGTCTGCCTTGTCGGCGAGAACGGTGGCGGTAAATCCACCCTACTTCGGATCGCCGTAGGCTCACTGGATGCTGACGACGGAACCGTGGAGTGGGCAGAACGAGCCCGCCCCGGTTACTACGACCAGCACCAGGATGAAGCGCTAAATCCCGAACGAACGGTGATCGAAGAGGTTCGCGAGGGTTCCAACGGCGCTCCCGACGTGCGTTTGCGATCGATCCTCGGGCAGTTCCTGTTCAGTGGGGACGATGTGTTCAAGCCGGTCAAGGTCTTGTCCGGTGGCGAACGTTCCCGAGTCGCGCTGGCCAAGTTCCTGATTCAGCCGACAAATGTCCTGCTTCTCGACGAGCCAACCAACCACCTGGACCGCACGACACGAGCACGACTCATCGAGGCGCTCGCCGGGTACGACGGCACGATCATTGCAGCCAGCCACGACCCCGGTATCGTCGATGGAATCGCCACCCACGTGTACGAGGTCAAGGACGGTGAGGCGACGGAAATCCTGGACAAACGCAAGATTGACCCCATCGGCGACGATGGGCCGAAGACCGCACGTCAGCGACGCGAGGCAAAGGAAGCCCGAGAGGCCGCCAACACCCGCTAACCAGGCCAGTGGCCTGGACCATTATTTGGCTGGTCTTCCCTCAGACGATCGCCATGTCGAGGGCACGCCCCACTTGCGATATGTCATCCTGAACTTGATTCAGGACGACATCTTTCCGGTCAACGCTGAGTACATCAACCCACCTGTGATACTCCCAGCATGACTCCCACACGCGTCCTGCTCATAGGTGGTCCGTCTCACGCCGGAAAGTCGACTCTTGCCAAAGCCGTCGCTGGATATCTCGGCTGGGCGCTCGTCTCTACCGATTCAATGGCGCGCCACCCGGGTCGGCCGTGGAAGATGGAGAAGCGCCCCGTGCCGGATCACGTGGCGGAGCATTACTCCACGCTGTCGGTGGAAGAGCTTGTTGCGGACGTGATGCGCCACTACAACGGTATGTGGCCGGACATCGAACAGTTGATTCAGGCCCATACCCTCGAAGAGACCGCGGACTGTCTCGTGCTTGAGGGATCGGCGATCTTGCCTGAGCGCTTCGCAAAAGCCGGGCTAGGGTATGTCGCCGCCTGCTGGCTCACTGCAGACGCTGAAATCCTCGAATCTCGGATTCATGCTTCCAGCGACTATGCAGGTGCTGCCTCGGGGGAACAAGCGTTAATCCAGAAGTTCGTGCAGCGGAATGACGGTCTGAACGCCCTCATGCGTGACGCGGTCGACTTCCATGGATTGGATAGCGTCGACACCAACAGAACGACCCGTATGGATGAGTTGGTTGAGAGCTGTCTTGAGTTGATCAACCGCTAGCTCCTAGTCGACCAGAGCCTGGTAGACCAGCGTCTTAAAATCGGCGCTCAAGGGATAATGACCAGACGGCATGAACTGCGTCATCAGTATGGCGTACATGTCCTCCACCGGGTCTATCCAGAACCCGGTGCTGGCAGCGCCGCCCCAGTAGTAGTTGCCGGTAGATCCGGGAGTGCCGTTTTTCGCTACATCCTGGATAACGCAGAACCCGAGCCCGAAGCCGCAACCAAGGATCGGATTGCCTTCGGCAATCTCCATCTTGTCGATCGCATCAGGCAGGTGGTTGAAGCGCATCAGGTTGACTGTCTTGGGGGCCAGGATCTGGACGCCATCCAGTCTTCCGCCGTTCAACATCATCTGGCAGAAACGAGATTAGTCCCCGATGGTCGATACAAGCCCTCCACCGCCAGAAAACAATAGCGGCGGCCTGCCAAAATTTCGTAAGAAATTATTATCGGATGGTTCGATGCCGCCAGATTCGGACGGTCCGTACACCGTCGCAAACCGGTCCAGGTCTTCCTCCGGAACGTGAAATCTGGTGTCGCTCATACCGAGCGGTTCGAATATCCGCTCCTGCAGGTACTGATCGAAGGATTGTCCGGAAAGGACCTCCACCAGGCGGCCCACGACATCTGTCGAGACGCTGTATCTCCACTGCGTGCCCGGTTGGTACGCCAGCGGTATTTTGGCCAGCCTGCTCACCATCGACTCAAGATCTGAGCCGACGCTCAGAATCTTCGCGTCCTGGTACATCTTGTCCACGGGCGTGTCCTGGAACCACCCGTAGCTGAAACCGGCGCTGTGAGATAAAAGCTGCCGGACCGTCGGTGCGCTGATAGGCGACTCAAGGCGGACACCGGTCTGAGTCATGCCCGTGGCCACCGTCAGATCAGCGAACTCCGGGATGTAAGCTGAAAGCGGGTCATCGAGCCGAAACTTCGCCTGCTCGTGGAGCATCATCAAGGCGACCGAGGCGATCGGCTTGGTCATCGAGAAGATTCGGTAAATCGAGTCCGTCTGGATCGCCCGTCCTGACTCCAGATCCAACTGGCCAAAATTCTCCTGGTGGAAAATTTCGCCTTTGCGTGCGAGAAGTGTAGAAATCCCGGCGAGCTTGCCCTCATCGACCATTCCCTGCATATAGTCGTCGAGCCGCTTCAGTCGGTCTGAAGAGAATCCAACCTTCTCCGGGGCAACTGATTGCATCTGGAACGGCCTTTCTTTGGTGTGTCGGCGGATGATACAACGGTCGATCCGAACCCTGGCGGTAGGATGGGTCGCCCATCGAGCGGTATATTCGGGTATGGTCTGGGCATTAGTCCGCTCTCGGGGGCACCCCAACATCAATTGATTTTGTATCGCACGCATGGAGCGCTTCTTAGTCGCCTCACATAGCCATCTATATAGAAGGAACGAAACACATGGAAACCACGGCTCTTGGCAAGACCGGGCTGGAAATCACACGACTGGGTATCGGCCTCTCGGAGATCGGGTCTATCCTCTCAGCCGAGGACGAGAAAACGGCTTCGGACGTTCTCAACTCAGCACTGGATAACGGAATCAACTTCCTGGACACCGCCGCTTGCTACGGCTTATCCGAGGAGTTCATAGGCAAGGCGATTCCGACCCGGCGTGACGAATACGTGCTGGCGTCAAAAGCCGGGCACTACGTGCCGAGGGGCGAAGGCGAGGACTGGACCTACGATCTCGTCACTGAATCGATAGAGCGAAGCCTGACGCTCATGAAAACCGACCATCTCGACCTGATCCAACTTCACTCATGTGTGGTCGAGGTGCTCGAAAAAGGAGATGTGATCCGGGCCATCCAGGACGCCAAACAGGCCGGTAAGGTGAATCACATCGGCTACTCCGGCGACAACGAGAACGCCAAATGGGCGGTCGATTCCGGACTGTTTGAGACCCTCCAGACGAGCTACTCGCTAGTCGACCAGGGAGCGCGGGCGAATCTGTTCCCGGGCGTGGTTGAACAGGGGATGGGGCTCATCATCAAGCGCCCGATCGGTAACGCCGTGTGGGGACGGGCGACCGACCCGAACCCGTACTGGCATATGCCCTCTTCTTACACCGAGGAGTACTTCCGACGTGGAGTTGAGATGGCCAAGGCTGGTCCGGTGGAAGATGCACCGGATAACGATATCGAGCTGGCGATGGGTTTCACCCTGAGCCGACCCGAGGTTTCGACGGTGATCGTGGGCACGCTTAACCCCAGGCATCTGGAATCGAATGTACAGATGGCGGGCGGCGGTCTGTCGATCTCTGACGCGGCTATCGCGGACTTGGAGCGCCGTTACGACGCAATCGGAAGCGACTGGGAGCAGCGGGGTTAGCGAATTGGGTCACTGGTCGGACTTTCATCGCAACATCGTGTTATCGAATCAATAACAGGTCGGTGAAGGTCCCTCGGCTACGCTCGGGATGACTCAAAAACCCGCCCTGCGGCGAACAACACCCACCCTGAGGCTCTCGAAGGGTCTATCGGACAGTAGAAAGAGGGCTTGAGATGGCTGAGCGGTTAAAGATTGGTGTTCTGGGCGCGGGTGCCGCTGCGCAGTGGTATTACATGCCCGCGACCCAGCACTGGGATGACCGTCTGGACCTGACGGCGGTGTGCGATGTGGATGAGGCGCGCGCCGGTCAGTTTGCCAATCAGTACGATGCAACGGCGTACGGTGATTACGAGGCGATGCTTCGTGATCCGAACGTCGACGCGGTTGCCGTGCTGACACCGCATCGGTTCCACACGGAGCAGGTGACGGCAGCCTTGGAAGCCGGGAAGCATGTGCTGGTCGAGAAGCCGATGACGGATGGGTTTGCCGACGCAATCAAGGTGTGTGAACTGGCAGAGTCGAAGGGCCTATCAGTGTCCTGCGCACCGCCTAACATGCTCCACCCGGGACAGCGACGGTTGATGGAGATCGTGTCCAAGGGTGTAATCGGCAAGATCAATTTGATCAAGCTCACTCAGAACTCGATGGGACCCGGGTCACGCCCCGGCGCTCCGACCGATTTCTCATGGTTCTACCAGGCAGGCGCGGGCGGCATGTCCAGCATGGCCGGGTACGGGCTGGTACGGCTGACGGGGTTGCTGGGTGGCGTGAAGTCGCTATCTGCGATGTCGACGACCTCCATCCCTGAGCGTGTGATGCGGGATGGGCCAGCCGCCGGTAAACGGGTAAGGGTGGATGTGCCGGACAACAACGTGATTGTGTTCGATATGGGTAATGACACGCTGGGAACGATGGACACCGGGTACGTCGCGATGAGTTCTGAAGCGCCGATGATGTCGCTTTTCGGAACCGACGGCACTATCGAAGTGTACGGCGGCGACCAGGTGCTGCGAATACGCCTGTACAGGGACGACTGGAAGACGGACGTTGATGGCTGGCAGGATGTGGACATCCCAGGTCTTGATACACGTTGGGCGCTTCATCCGGCGACGCTACTGTCTCTGGCGGACGCCGTGCTAGACGGGAAGCCGTTACTGAACGGTCCACGCCAGCTTGCACACGTGATCGAGTTCATCGAGAAGGTCTGGGTATCCGCAGAAAGCGGCCAGCGCGTTGATATGACGACCGACTACACTCCGCCGTCATGGGAGGAGTTGCCGGTGGAAATCCGGGAGGACAAGTTCGGGCTGGCGTAGGTTTGTCACTAAGTCATCTCGACCAAAGCGGAGGGATCTTTACCGAGGCGTTCTACCGCAACAGCATAGCACTCGATGATCGATGTATCTTCCCCCTCACCCTGGCCCTCTCCCGCTCGGAGAGGCGATCAATCTGAATACCTCTAAGCCAAAATCACTAATAAAACGCCCAAGGAGATCACATGCCAGAGAATCGAATTTTTGCCGCCAACCGTGCCGGAAAAATCGCGCACTTGATGCAGTTCCACCACCCTTCAACGGAGTTGATTGAGCTGGCAGCAATGGCCGGTCTGGACGGCGTGGACCTTGATGGCGAACACGGGCACTTCACCCTGTCTGAAGTCGATGCGATTTGCAGGCAAGCCAACGCTTACGGCATGACCGTGACCGCCCGCGTTTCGGCGATCGACGCATCAGTGATCAACGGCTACCTCGCCCGCGGCGTACAGGGGATCACGGGCCCACACATGGAGACCGCGGAGCAGGCGAAAATACTGACCGATGCGACCCTGTTCCTTCCGGAAGGTGAACGCTCATGGGGTCCGGCACGCGGGAACGTATACGGCCACACAGCCGCCATTAAAGACCTGCACGGCGGCAATACCGAGTTCCTAGCCGATTCCAACGCCAACATGCTGGTGGTGGCGCAGGTCGAGTCGAAGCTTGGACTTGAGAACATCGACGAGATTCTGGACGTGGAAGGGATCGACTGCATCACCTTCGGCCCGAACGACATGGCGGCGTCCCTGGGTCACCCCGGAGAACCGGGACACCCGGCCGTGGCAGAGGCGCACAAACACATCACGGAACGTGTGCGGGCGCACGGAAAACGACTGCTGTCAGACCGGATGACAACGGTCCGGGCGACGACCATCGTCCTGGACGCTCTGCGGAACCACATGGCAGAGCACGGCGATGACTCTGCTGGTGAGGGTGCAAATTAGACAGCACGTCGAGTGGTGCGATTTTCCAGGTCTCACGACCCATCTTTTAGGAGTAACCGATGTCGGCATACATGATCGTTCAGCTTGAAGTGACGGACCCGGATGGATTCGCCGAATACCGTGAGAAGGTCGGACCACAGATCGCGAAGCATGGCGGGAAGTACCTTGTTCGAGGCGCAGAGGTCGAAAATCTGGAAGGCGATTGGAATCCGGGTCGCCTGGTCGTCTTCGAATTCCCGTCTATCGACGACATTCGTCGTTGGTATGAAGCCGACGAGTACCAGCCGCTTCTGGCGCTCCGAGAGCGCACGGCGAACACTACGTTATCGATCGTCGAAGGCGTGTAAGAAATGGCGTGTTCGTACACAGCAGGACTGTGATTCCGGATCTGAACCGACGCACCGGGTTTGGTGGGGTGCCCATCAGCGCGCCGACTCTTGACGACATCCGCGCTGCAGCCGAGCGAATTCGTGACGTAGCCGTGCGGACGCCACTCGTACCGCTGCGCTCCTACACCGGAGCGCAGCCAGACATCCTGCTCAAGCCGGAAACGCTCCAACCCGTTACCTCGTTCAAAATCCGCGGGGCGTATAACTGGGCGTCGTCGCTCTCCGACGAGCAGCGCGCCCGGGGACTCTCAACCGTAAGCGCCGGTAACACAGCGCAGGCGGTCGCATACGCCGCCCGATTGGTAGGTGCATCCGCACGAAGCAGGCTTCCGGACACGACGCCGCAGGTCAAGATCGACGCCATCAAAGCGTACGACATGGAACCGGTTCTGATGCCCGGCGATGAGCTATTCGACTGGATGCTTTCGGCGGGATGGAAGGATGAGTCGTACACATTCCTCCATCCGTGGGTCGAACCCCTGATGGTGGCGGGCAGCGCCACTATGGGGCTTGAGATTTTCGATGACCTGCCGGAGATCGACACGGTGTTTGTGTCGGTCGGAGGCGGCGGGTTGATTTGCGGCGTTGGCAGTGCGCTGAAGGCCCTCAAGCCGGACGTGCGGTTGGTCGCGGTTCAGCCGGAAGCTTGCGCTCCCGTGCGCGCCAGTATCTCGGCAGATGCCCCGGCCTGGGTGGAACCGAAACCGACCCTGTGCGACGGACTCGGCGTGCCGCTTGTGACGGACGAGATGTGGCCTCTCCTGCGCTCGGTCGTGGATGACACCGTGGAAGTTTCCGAGGAGCAGGTGGAGGACGCCATCAAGCGCCTCGCCCTGGACAACAAGCTGGTCGTCGAGGGTGCGGGTGCGGCTTCACTGGCTGCCGCACTCGCGACGCCGTTTGGGAAGCGAGGCCGTTCGGTCTGTGTGCTGAGCGGTGGAAGTATCGACAGCGACAAGCTGGCGAAGATTATTGGTGGCACCATATGACTGATCGACACGAGGACGAAGGACCGGAACCGATCGTAATTCGCGCAGCAACTCATGATGATCTTACGGGGCTTTCCGCGTTGTTGGCGACGGCTTTTGACGAAGACCCGATCGCCAGGTGGCTGATGCCGGATGGCGAACAACGTGATGCGGCTCTTCAAATATTCTTCGGTCTGATCGCCCGCGAGATTTGCGTGCCACAGGGCTTGACCTACGTCACAGATAACCTCGGTGCGGCGGCGTTGTGGGAGCCTCCCCTCGGGGAGTGGACCGCAGAACCGGATATACCGGAGTCGGCGTGGATCGATATTTTCGGACAGGACGCTTATTCACGGTTTGTCGTTTTCGCAGATCTGATGGACATGCATCGGCCAGATGAGCGTCACGTATATCTATCGCTGATCGGTTCTCTTCCTGAGTTTCGCGGGCTGGGGCTGGCGTCGGCGTTGTTGGACTCCGGCTTGATGCGATGGGATCGAGAGGGCGTGCCGACCAACTTGATGAGCACGAACCGCGCCAACCTCCCGTTTTACGAGAGCCGTGGGTATCAGGTCACGGCAGAAGTAGCGTTGCCGGATGGCGGGCCGCACCTGTGGGAGATGTGGCGAGACGCGGTCCCCTCTCTCGGTGGGAGAGGGCTGGGGTGAGGGAGGTCCAAGTTCTGGCATCGACGTGATTGGTTCGTCAGATGCTGTCCCGGTAAAGGTCCTTCGGCGTCGCTCGGGATGACGCTAATAAGGCCCAAGTACGACGTCAAGACCGCTAATCCACGACAACCCTCGTAGGGGTCCGGGGCAAGCACCGCCCCTACGGTGCTACTGAGGGACGGCCCTTCGAGAGCCTCAGGACGCAGTTCTAGCCCCAGATGTCTAGATCGAAGGACGCCAGAGACTGCCAGCGGCCTCCTCGAAACGGCGCAGTTCGCGCCATCATCTCCAGCGTCTCCACGTAAAACCCGGTTCCCAGTCTCAATCCTTTGGCCAATCTCATACCGCGCTCCGATTCAGCCAACGAAGCGTCCTGGAACACGGTCATATGGGGCTTGAACTCGGCATTGCCGTACTCGGTCTCAGCCCGCGGCCCGATGGCTGTTTCAAGCGAATCGTTCAGCCCGACTAACTCCGGTGTGCCCCTAACCGGAACGGTCAGAGAAGAGCCACCATCTCCACCCGACTCTGGCTGCCCCGTGAACTCGACCCGGAATGGCTTCGTGGATTCGGCGACGCCGTGAATCGATTCCTGGATGTCCTCGATGTTGGGAATCCCGGAGAAGAGCCGTTTGACCGTGACGTGGGCGGGGGCGTTCACGTAAGCCGGTGGGTCTCCAGAGTCCGAGTACATCGCCCTGCGTAGTTCGGAGATCGCCGATACCTGTGCCTGTCCGGCCACAGCGAATACGGCGTACACAGCAAAGCCGTGTCGGTCGTTTTCCGCCTCACGAGGATTGCTGGTCACGCGGCACACCGTGCCCCGAACAACTCGGGCGTATTGGCATGCGCTCCTACCATCATCAAGCGTCCTTCACTGCTCGTGTCGACCACATCAGGGGCAGTCTTTCTGGATGGTTAGGCACGTGCCACATGTCGTCATCGCCCTTCACCATCCACGGGAAAGCCTGCCACGCACATGTTTTGTGCTCGTGCAGGAATTCGATCCGAAGTCGTTCTTCGATGAGCGCCGTAACGATCTCGCCGAGTCCGTGGCCCCAGTTGTATGTGCGAGTGTTCTTCATTTTCTCGCCGGTCTGCGCGTAGTCCTCGTCATTGTCCCAGCCCGCCGGATTTTGCGGCTGGTCGGTCTCGAAATATGGCCACGCAACATGCATCGGGTCTTCCGGGGTGTCATCGTCCAGCGCCCATAACATTGGATGGCCTTCCAGGATGTACAGGAAGCCACCGGGTTTCAAAAAGTGGCTCACGACCTTCGCCCAGCCGCGGATATCTGGAAGCCAGCAGAGGGCACCGATGCCGGTGTAGACGATGTCAAACTTTTCATCAAGCACGTTAGGTGCGTCGTAAAGCTCAGACTCAAGGAAGCGTCCCGGTACACCTGACTCGACGCTCAATCTGCGGGCGGCCTCAATGGCGGCAGGCGAATAGTCCAGGCCGGTGACGGTCGCACCTTTACGCGCCCATGACAGGGTGTCCATCCCAAAATGGCACTGGAGGTGCAGAAGTGTCTTGCCCTCAACGCTGCCCATCTCATCCGGTTCCACAAGCTCAAGTGACGACCAACCTGCCCTGAATCTCTCAACACCGTAGAAGTCCGAGCGATAGTGGATATCGACGGTTTCGTCCCACATCGCCAGGTTGGCCGCTTTGAACTCATCCATGGGCATGTGATTCCTCCCTGTGCGCCAGTCAGGCCACCAGGACGCGTTCCGTAGCTTCTATCAGATCGTCGATATGCCCGTCGTCCATGGGCGTTGAAAGTACGAACTCACCCTTGCCTGTGAACGATCCTTCCAGTGTTGTGGCAATAAACAGATCGTGGGCCAGATCCCCGTTGTGTTCGGTGAGAATTCGGTAATCGGACACTGACGTGTCGGCATCGAGGAAGTAGCTGTGCAGCAGGGAACCGCGCTGCACCACACGTGCCGGAACCCCGGCAGTGGTAAAGGCATGTCTCAGGCCGTCCGCCAACCGCTCACCCAGCGCATCAAGATGCTCGTACGCATCTGGCGTGAGCGCCTTCATATTGGCTATCCCAGCGGCAAGGGTCAGGGGGTTTCCGGAGTAGGTTCCTGACTGGTAGACCGTACTCCCCGGCCGCGTGTTGTCGAGCATGTCCATGAGGTCTGCTCGCCCCCCGAAGGCTCCGACGGGTAATCCACCGCCGATCACCTTGCCGAACGTCGTCAGGTCAGGCTCGACACCGCATAAGGACTGATAACCGGAGTACCCGACCCGGAACGAGATCACCTCATCCATCACCATCAGGATTCCGAGCTCTGCGGTGATATCTCGAAGGAAACGCGTGAAATCATCTGGAATCTCAAGCGTCCCTGGCTTTCCGTCGTAGAACACGGCGGCGATTTCATCCTTATGCTCCCGCAATATCAGGGCGCAGGTCTCGGGATCGTTGTAGGGCAGGACAATCGTGTCTTCCGTGGCGCGTGACATCCCGTCCCATTCCGGAACGGCTTCGGGACTCGCAGCGTCACCGGCGTCTTGCAGCGACGGCGCGACACTCACCTCCAGCGAGTCGTGGGAGCCGTGGTACGCGCCCTCGAATTTGGCCAGCTTCTTACGTCCGGTCGCGGCCCTGACCAGACGACTTGCGTGCAAAGTGGCTTCGGTCCCCGAATTCGTGAACCTCACCTTATCCACCGACGGGACTCGCTCACACAGCAACTCCGCGGCTTCTGCCTCCAGGGTGGTGGGGGCGCTCAATCCAATACCAGCGTTGAGCCACCGGGCGGTCTCAGCCAACACATCCGGGTGGGAGTGGCCCAGGATCATTGCAGTGTGGTGGTTGGCGAAATCGACCAGTCTCCGACCATCGAGATCGGTCAGGTAACAGCCCTCACCACTCTCCATGTAGATGGGGTATGGCGGATACCAGTAGGCGCCCTTCACCATGCCACCGGGCATGGATGACTTGCTTCGCTCCCACTGGGCGTGCGAGGCCATGGTCTCAGCGCGGTATGCCGCTTCTATTTCGTCACGTGACTTCATCGGGCCACATGATGCGTCGACGCAAGCACACAGTCCAGCGGTAGTTCTACCGTCATTCCTTTGTAGGAGTGAATGACTGTCCTAAACCGACGAGTCGCGGGTCGGATAGCCATCCGACCCTACACCGACGTCTGGCTACAATCCCAGTAGCCGTGCCGCGTTGCCACCAAGCACCGCATGCTTCGCCTCGTCCGAAATGGCCGAAGTGGCTACTCGGCCTATCTGGTACCGGGCATCCATCAATGGCATGTCTGAGCCGAATAGAACCCTGTCCTGACCCGCGCACTCGATGGCACCATTGCCGCCCCACGAGGTGGCGGTCTCAAGGTAAATGTTGGGCGCGTGCTTTGCAGCTTCCACCGCCTCCACCCGACCGGCTTCGAGGTTACCGGCGTGGCCCAGCACCCAGCTGACGTTCGTGTACATTCTCGCCACTTCCGCAAACAGTCGCGGCCTGTGCAGGTGATCGCCAGGCATCCCGAGGTCTGAGTGACTCATCACCACGGCAGATCGCGCATCACACCACTCGAATATCGGCGCCCACTTCGGATCGGTAAGCGGAATCAACGCGTACGGCGGGTACACCTTGAGCATCTTGAACCCAAGTGAATCGTAAGCACGTTCAAGCTCGGGAATCGCTTCTTCCGGATAATGAGGCGTCACGAAGGCGACGCCTACAAACCGGTCAGGATAACGGTCGATGAAGCGTGCGACGGTGTCGTTTCCCATTGTCGCATCGCCGTAAAAAATACAGTTGATGCAGGTGCGGTCGATGCCCGCCTCGTCCATGATCTCGACGTAACGGTCGGGATCGTCGTCCACGCCCACGCTGCCCCATCGGCCGGCGTGGGCGTGCAGGTCTATGACGGGGTGGATAGTGGTCATCGCAACAATCCCTCAAGATTACCGGCGCAGATGGCCGATAACTGCTCTTCGTCCAGTCCACAGCGGTTGAGGGCATATAGCTGCGCGGCCAGAGAGCCTTCCGGCCACCATGATCCGTGTAGAACACGCGAGTGGCCTGCCGCCTCGATCAGCCTTGGGATGGCGTCGCCGATGACGGCGCGTGAGAGTTCAACATAGAGGTTCGGCCGCGCCCGGAGTAATGGCACTATCCAGGGAATCTGCGTGTAATGCGGCTCGCATAAAACGATTTTGAGAGCGGGGACAGTCTCAAGCAGGTCTGCCAGATGAGATGGATCGACATCGAATGCCGATACCCAGACCGGTGTTGGCTCCTGAGGTAACTCACGGGGACGTTCAAGTCCTGCCGCCCAGGCGATGAACTCGCCGGCCACCCAGCTTCGCAGTGGATATTTGTGCTGTACGGGGGCGATACGGACCGACCTGACATCGGCATCCGACGTGCTTTTTACGAAGGTTTCTAGGTTGTCGTAGGCAGGGTTAAACGCGAACTGCGGGATCAATCGGTCTCGATGGCCCCCGAGCATCTCCAACAGCATTCGGTTGCCTTCGCCTGCATCGAACGTCACGGCGTGCTGGCAGTACACGAGAGCGCGTTCTATGTCGAAACGGTCCATCTCGGTGAGCAAGTCGTCGGGCGTTGCTCCGGGGACGCGACGATCGTGTCTACGCCCAAGCGCGACGTTGGAGTCGAACACGGGCACTTCAGAGCGGAAGTTGAGGTCTACGAGCTTAGTCATTAGCGGCGGCATGTTACCGCGAGCTGACGGTCTTCAGGTGCGACCGTGGGCGAGGTTCGAGAACCTCACCGAAGAATGGCCCGCACCTACGGTGTTCCAGCCACTATCGGCCGACTACCACCAGATCTTGCCGCCGACCTCTGCTTCGATCTCTTTAAAACTCTTGGTCCACAGGCTCGTACTCATGTATTTCCACCCGCCGTCCGGGAGGAGTGCCACGACGTTGGCCTCGCCAGCCTCACGACCCGGTATCGCAATAGAGCCGTCTCCGACCTTCTCCGCGATCTTGCGGGCGCACGCAATAGCGGCACCGGAAGAAATTCCGGCAAAAATTCCGCATTGCTGCATCAACTGCTGCGTCCAGAAGAACGAGTCTTCGCTCTCGATGAGAATCCGTGCGTCCAACTTGTCCAGGTCGAGAATTTCAGGGATGAAGCCGTGCTCGATGGAACGCAGTCCCTGGATCACATCGTCCGGCGGCGGTGCGACGGCGACGATCTTGATGTCCGGGTTGTGCAGTCGCAGTGCGCGACCGTTACCCATCAGCGTTCCGCCGGTACCTAGCCCGCCGACAAAGACGTCGATCTCCGGAAGGTCACGGATGATCTCCGGGCCTGTGGTCTCGAAATGAGCCCTCGGGTTTGCCTCGTTGCCGTACTGGTACGGGAAGAAGTAGTCAGGATTATCTGCGGCGACCTGCTTGGCGACGATGATCGCCTCATTGGTGCCCTTATCCGCGTCGGAGAAGATGATCTCTGCGCCGTACGCGATCAGCAGGTCGATGCGTTCCTGCGTCACCCCGGCTGGCATCACGACCTTCAGGTTGTAGCCACGTGCTCGGGAGATCATCGCAAGCGATACGCCGGTGTTCCCGGAGGTCGGTTCGATGATGGTATCGCCGGGCTTGAGCAGGCCATCGCGCTCGGCGGCTTCGATCATGAACTTGGCCACACGGTCTTTTACCGAGCCAGAAGGGTTTGAGCCTTCAAGCTTTGCAAAGATCCGTACGCCCTCAACGGGACTGAGGACAGAGACATCCACCAGCGGTGTATCGCCGATGGCGTCAACAATGTCCCGTTTGAGCATATTCGGGACGGGTTTGACTCTGAGGGTCACGCGTGCATCCGTACTTTTGTAAAAAGATGTGGCGGCCAGAATCCGGGCTGCATCGGAAACAATAATCGGGAGCAGGGATTTATCCGCCCTGCCCCCGATATTAGTTCTTACTTAGTCTGCTGTTACCGGCTCTTCGATCGCCAGGTCCAGCGGAATGTTCACTCCGCAGAAGGCATCGTAGTCGATGAGCTCGGTGACAGTTGGGTTGTCACCGCATAGCGGGCAATCGACGTTCCGTCGGACCTTGAGGACACGGAAGTCCATCGACAGTGCGTCGATGATGAGCAGCCGTCCACTCAAGGGTTCCCCGATGTCGAGCAGGACCTTGATTACTTCAGTCGCCTGGATCGTGCCGATCATTCCCGGCAACGCACCAAGCACGCCGGCCTCTGCACAACTCGGAACTTCACCCGGGGGTGGCGGCTCCGGGAAGATGCAGCGGTAGCAGCCGTTCCCGGGAATGTAGGTGCTCGCCTGGCCGTCGAAAAGCAGGATGCTGCCGTCAACAAGCGGCTTGCCCGCGAGGTAGGAAGCATCATTGACCAGGTATCGAGCCTGGAAGTTGTCCGCCCCGTTAACGATCACGTCATAGTTCGGGATGATGTCCATCGCGTTGTCTGACGTGATGGGCTCTTCGTGGAGGATGACGTTTAGGTCCGGGTTGTAGGACATCAGCGTTTCTTTCGCTGACTCAACCTTCGGCCGACCGATATCGCTCTCCTGGTGCAGGATCTGTCGCTGCAGGTTGGACAGATCGACCGTGTCGAAATCGACAATCCCGATCGTGCCGACACCCGCTACGGCCAGATAAAGGGCGATCGGTGAGCCAAGGCCCCCCGCGCCAACGATCAGTACGCTGGAGCCAAGCAGCTTCCGCTGCCCCACGCTGCCTACGTCCGGCATGATGATATGCCGACTGTAGCGCTGGACCTGGCGCGGCGTCATTGATTTGATTTCTTTCATCCGTTATTCAGCCTCTTCAGGTTCGGCCGCCCAGTAATTCAGGGTTTCTGGGCGGTTTTGTGCCCGGTAGCGCTTTGTCGCGGTCCCGGTCGTCGTTTTCATTTTCCGGTCGTATTCCGGTCACGTGAATTAGATTCAACTCGACGGGGCCAGATGCATTCCCGGTACGTTCCGGACGGTTTTCGCACCCGAGAGTGTAGTCCGGTAGCAGCGATGGTGAAAAGGGCGGAGCTTTGGTCGGAGTCGGAAGCGTCCTATTTAGACGCCCGTCCAGACCATCTCTCGTTGCTCGGCAACAAGGTCGGAAACCCGGGTCTCACTCAGGCGTTCCAGCAGCACCCGTTCTACGTCACTCCAGAGCCCGCGCTGCGAGCAAGCTCCAGAGAGCGTACATTCTTCCGGCGAATCGACGCAGTCCATAGGAGCGAGAGACCGGTCGAAGCTCATGAATACGTCTGCCACGGTGATCTCCCTGGACAGACGCGCCAACATGTACCCGCCCGATGGCCCGCGTCGTGATTCAATCATTCCGCCGGCCTGCAGGTCGCTCAATACGTGGTGGAGGTATGCCTCCGGAATCTTCTGTTGCTCGGCGATTTCGCCTGCCGGTACCGGGACGGGCGCGGGGGACTGTGCAAGGTGAATTAACACCCGCAATCCATAATCCACTTTCATAGGAACCAGCACGGTGACTTCCCGTCTCGAAGCTCTGCGACTCGGGTTGAATGACTCCTGGCACGCTCCGTTACCGTCGCCATTTCAACGTAACGCAAGTATACAGGAGGGTGCGAAAACGCCAGATTTGCAGACGATTGCATATACGCTTGCGTTAGAAAACGTGATTCCGGGTTATGCCCCGTGTTACGATTTATCGCTGCGCATACGTGCGCGGTTCCTTGAGTTCGACCCACCTGTTAATCCCGAAACCCCACCACCGGATATCGATGTGCCCGGGTTTTGGCCAAAGTAAATCGAGATATGGCAAACGATAACGTCTCCCTCTCAGTTGACACGCGTGAAGTGACCGGCAAGAAAGTCCGGGCGCTCCGACGCACAGGTATCACACCCATCCACCTCTACGGTGGCGGCGGTGACTCACTTACATTGCAGGCGGAGACGCAGTCGTTGCGTTCGGCCGTCAACTCCGCCGGTCGAGGTCAGCCGATCTCTATCGAGGTGAGCGGCGGCGAGACCGCCCTGACCTTTGTGCGTGAGATCGCTCAGCACCCGGTTTCTGGCGAGTTGCAGCACGTAGATTTCATCCGGGTAGACGCCAACCAGCCGGTCCCTGCCGAAGTGACGATTACTATCGTCGGTGAGGCACCTGCGACCCGTGGCGGTGGCGGCCAGTTCCTACGGGGCATCCGCACGCTGCAGGTCAGCGTTCTCCCGTTGGAAGTGCCGGACGAGATCGAAGTCTCCATCGACGGACTCGAAAATATTGGCGACAACATCCGGGTAATTGACCTGGTGTTGCCCGACGGTGTCGAGGCGCTGAGCGCTCCCGATCAGGTCGTTGCCCGAATCGCCATGACACGTACCGCAGCCGTTGAAGTCGGCGAGGGTATGGAGGTCGAAGAAGGCGAAGAAGGTGAAGAAGGCGAAGACGGAGCCGAAGGCGACCAGGGCGAAGAGTAGCCTTTCTCCAGATAGCTTTAATTGTCGGGCGCTCCACCGGTTTTCTTATCGAAAGCCGGTGGAG
>JABIGL010000166.1 GCA_018650185.1 Chloroflexota bacterium | reverse complement strand
CATAGGACAGGCGCCTCGGCCGGACTTTGACGCGGCCTTTCGCGAGCACCTACCCAGCACAGAAATAAAGCTGCTCGGTGCGTTGGATGGCATGTCGGTTCACCAGGTGGATGACCTGGCGGGAATACCCGGAACGTACCCTCTCCACACACTCCTGTCAGATGGATCTACCCGTGACATCGATATCTCGGTCCTGGCACCGCTCGTGGAGAAAAAGGCCCGTGCGTTGGTAGACGACGGTGCTCGTGCCGTCGCCATCTGCTGTGCGGGTGGCTTTCCGGATATCAGTTGCGGCGTTCCCGTTCTGAGGCCGGGCCGACTGCTTCCCGCGCTGGCTGGGGCCGTGTGCCGTACCCGGCGAATTGGCGTTGTATCTCCGATCGCCTCGCAAATGGCCCCGGCGCAGGAGAAATGGGAGAAGGACGGTTTCTCTGTCAAAACCGCGTTTGCATCGCCTTATCGACACGATGAGATCACGGCAGCGGCTGAGGAGATGGCTGATCCCGAGCTTGAAGTGGTCATCCTGGACTGCATGGGACATGGCGCGGAGTACCGGGACCAGTTTTCGCAACTATCCGGACGGCCAGCATTGCTGGCGCAGACCTTGCTCGCCAAGGTAGCGGCTGAGATTGTGGGCGGGTAGCGGGCTTTATGTTCCGGAAGATCGAGCAGACTGATGATCAGGATGACGGAGATAAGACATGCTTGGCCTGGTAACCATCGGACAAACACCTCGCCCGGACTTTGAGGCCGCGTTCAAAGAGTACGTACCAGGCGTGGAGTTCCGGATCGTCGGGGCGTTGGATGGCCTCGAACCCGGCGAGATCGACGATTTATCCGCACAGCCCGGTGACTATCCGTTGCACATGTTGCTTGCCGATGGCTCCACGGCTGATATACAGCTTGAAACCTTGCAGCCTATCGTCAAACAAACGATGTTGAACCTAGTCTCCGATGGTGCATCGGCGATTGGACTGCTTTGCACCGGCCGATTCCCTGAGTTCGAGGTCGGTGTTCCGGTGTTGGAACCGGGGAAACTCCTACCGGCTGTTGCGGGTGCTATAGCAACCTCGGGGCGCGTCGGTGTTGTCACTCCCATCGAATCTCAGCGTGAGATCGTGCGGGAGATATGGGAATCTGACGGATTTTCTCCCACGGTTGCAGTGAGCTCCCCGTATCACGAAGGGCAGATCGAGGCGGCTGCAAAAGTAATGGCTGAAGCAAAACCCGAACTTGTGGTGCTTGATTGCATGGGGCTTGGACCGGATCACAGGGATGAATTCACCCGACTATCCGGTTGTCCGACGTTGACCGCACAGACCCTTCTCGCCAAGGTGGCTGGTGAAGTGGCCGGTGGTCTTTCATAAACCCGTCACTGATTCACCAAAACGGGACATTGTTATGCCCCGGTCCTGTGCTAATCTTCCCGGCGGCTTAGCCTGGCGTTCGACTCGTCACGTGGACGAGGATGACGCCTTCCAGAATGAGGTCTGATACATGGCGAAAATGACGGGCGGCGAGGCGATCGCAAAATCGCTCGTACGCGAGGGCGTTGAGGTGGTCTTTGGCCTCCCGGGCGTCCAGCTTTACGGGATTATGGCGGGGCTTCGGGACGAACCGAGTGTTCGGTTTATTACAACAAGGCACGAACAGGCGACCGGCTACATGGCCGATGGTTACGCCCGTGCCGGTGGAGGACCCGGGTTTGGAACGGCGCTTGTGGTACCGGGACCCGGTTTGCTGAACGCAGCCGGCGGTCTTTCCACTGCTTACTCAGTTTCATCGCCCGTTTTCATGATCTCGGGGCAGGTGCAGCGTGACTTCATCGGCAAAGACGTCGGGATGCTGCACGAGGTTAACGACCAGCTCACCCTGATCGAGCCGATCACCAAATGGGCCAAGCGCGCATTGACTGTCGGAGAAATCCCGGGCGTGGTTCAGGAAGCGGTCTATCAGCTCAAAACCGGACGTCCCCGCCCTGTCGAGATCGAAGTACCGCCGGAGACCATGGAAGAACAGGGCGAAGCCGTTCTACTCGACCCGAAAGAGGCGGTACGACCCGCAGCCGACTCTTCCCGGATAGACACCGCCGCTGAGATGCTGATCAATGCCAAGAACCCGGTCATCATCGCAGGTGGCGGTGTGATGCTGGGGTACGCCAATGATGCCTTGTTGGAGCTTGCTGAGGCGCTACAGGCAGGTGTATTCACCACACTCAACGGTAAATCCGCAATCAAATGGTCGAACCCATTCAACCTTGGAATGAACCGCGGAGCGAGCTCCAGCACACCGGCAGGCGCGTACTACGCAGAAGCTGACGTCGTAGTCGGCGTCGGATCCCGGCTCGCAGGGCTTGGCGGATCGATTGTCCCGGGTGACAAGCAGGTCATCCACATCGACATCGACTCGGACGAGATCGGTCGCAGCCACGACAACACCTATGGTTTGGCCGGTGATGCAGGGAAGACTCTCAAGGAACTGGCATCCCGGATCCGGTCCGCCGGTTCACGACCCTCCCAGGTTGCAAAGCTTGCCGAAATTAAGAGCACCGTGTTCGACTCGGCGCCCGGCACGCAGCCCCAGTGGGACATTCTTCAGAGTTTGCAGGCCGGAACCCCGGATGACACGATCCTCATTCCGGACAGCACCCAGATCGGCTATTACAGCATGGCCTTCTGGAAGATCGAGTCGCAGAACTCATACCTGGGATCCGGCTACTCCGGAAACCTGGGTTATGCCTTCCCGACCGGACTGGGCGCCAAAGTCGCACAGCCGGATCGGCCGGTAGTTGTTGTCGCCGGTGACGGTGGGTTTATGTACAACGTGTCTGAGATGGCCACCGCCGTCCAGCACGGCATCAACCTGGTCACCGTCGTGTTTAACGACAACGCATTTGGAAACGTAGGGCGGGACCTCGACATAGGCTTCGGCGGCCAGTACGGCACAGACCTCCACAACCCGGACTTCCCGCGGCTTGCGAAGTCGTACGGAATGGAGGGTATGCAGGTCAAAGACCCGACCAAGGTCGGAGACGCCGTGCAGGACGCTATCCAGATGGACAAGCCGGTGCTTATAGAAGTGCCGGTAGATCGCATGCCGGTTCCGGGATTCTTTGGTCAGCGCCCACAGGCGCCAAAACGACCTGAGTAGTCCGCACCTCATCAAACGCAATCCCACTGTGCGGCCATATGGCCGCACAGACCTGATCGGCACAGACGACGACCGATCACCCTAAGGAGAGTCCTGAATGGCTCAGATGACCGGCGGCGAGGCGCTCGCAAAGTCGCTCTACAGAGAAGGCGTCCGCGTAATGTTTGGACTGCCCGGGATTCAGATGTACGGAATCATGTCCGCGCTCCGTGACGAGCCTGGAATCAGGTTCATAACTACTCGACACGAGCAGGCGACGGGCTACATGGCAGACGGCTACGCTCGGGCCGGCGGAGAGGGCGGATTCGGTACGGCACTTGTCGTTCCCGGACCCGGCCTGTTCAACGCCGCAGGTGCGCTCAGCACCGCTTACTCAACTTCCTCTCCGGTGCTCATGGTTTCCGGACAGGTGCAGCGTGATTTCATCGGAAGCGATGTCGGCATGTTGCATGAGGTCAACGACCAGATGGAGGCCATCAAACCGGTCACCAAGTTCCAGCGCCGTGCGTTGCAGGTGGGAGACATCCCGCAGGCCGTTCACGATGCGGTTCTGGCCATGAAGACCGGTCGGCCCCGCCCGGTGGAGATCGAGATCCCGCCGGAGACTCTTGAAGAGTGGGGCGAGGCCGAACTCCTCGAGGCTAGCAACCCACTTCGACCTGCCGCGCCCACGAAAGACATCGAGAAAGCCGTGGAGTTGCTGGCGTCTGCCAAGCGCCCGGTGATATTCGCTGGAGGGGGCGTAATCCTCGGTGACGCTGGTGAAGAGCTTCAGGCTGTCGCAGAGCACCTGCAGGCCGGTGTTGTTATGTCGGCGGAGGGTAAGGGTGCGATAGACGGTCGACACCCGCTGGCGATCGGTTCAGCGCTCAGCCCGGGCAGCCCGACCGTCGAGTACCTCCAGACGGCCGACGTAGTGCTGGCTGTAGGGTCACGACTCGTCCGCGCTGGAATCAATCCTGACCAGACGGTCATCCAACTGGATATCGACCCCGACGAGATTGGTCGTAACTACGAAAACGCTCACGGGCTTGCCGGTGATGCAGCTGCGACGCTTCGTTCCGTGCTGGACGGACTTAAGGACAGTGGAGGGCCTCGCGAATCAGCGGCCAACACTATCGGTACCGTGCGAGACGCTGCGGACGCAGTTGCACCCAACACGCAACCGCAGGGCGACATCCTCAAGAGCATCCGGGATCACACGCCGGACGACACGCTCATGGTCAGCGGCATGACGCAGGTCGGCTACTACAGTCGATCTCACTGGAAGACCTACAACCCGCGCAGCTTCTTCACCTCCGGCTACTCCGGGAACCTTGGTTACGCCTTCCCGACCGGACTCGGCGTGAAGGTCGCACAGCCGGACAAGCCGGTAGTCATCACCTCCGGAGACGGGGGATTCCTCTACTCCTCGCAGGAGCTTGCGACCGCCGTGCAGCACAACATCAACGCCGTAGTCGTGGTCTTCAACGACAACGCATACGGCAACGTATCCCGTGACCTGGACAACATGTGGGGCGGGACCTACGGCGCTGAATTGCACAACCCGGACTTTGTCGAGATGGCAGAGGCTTACGGTGTGAAGGGGATGAAGGTTGACGAACCAACCGAAGTGGGTGCCGCCGTTGCGGACGCCATCCAACTGGACCGCCCGGTTTTGATCGAGGTGCCAGTCGGCCGAATGCCGCAACCTGCGATGTTCCGGGGCTCGGACCCGGTCAAGTAGGCGGGGCAGGTGTCCCTGCACGTTAGCCGGTGGGCAAATCGCGACACGTACTTGGAGTGATTGGAGCGGTGTGTACCGACGATTTTCTCTTGTGGGTGCAGGTGTCGTGCTCGCGTTGCTTGCCGGGCTGGCGGGTGCCTGTGGTCCACGGGTTCCCGCGAATGCAACGCCGATCCCTGCTGAAATGCCTACATCCGCGCCTCGCGGAAGCCTGTTAACGCCGGGAGACTACGCTCCTCTGAAGCCGGGCGAAGTCCAGCTTGTCGAAACTTTTACCGGTATTCGCGGGGCGGCGTTCGGCGACCGGCCGGTCTTCCTGACGGTAGTTCCGGGCGATGCGGACCGACTGGCCGTGGTCAATCAGGGGGGGACGATCGTCACGTTTGCGAATGATCCCGCGGTCGATAGTTTCGATGTCCTTCTGGATATATCGGATCGGGTGAGTCGAGACGGCAATGAAGAAGGATTGCTCGGGCTGGCGTTCGCCCCGGATTCCTCGGACAAGGGTGAGTTTTACGTGTACTATTCGGCGGCTGACCCACGTCGCTCAGTTCTCAGCCGGTTCAAGGCAGACGGGGCCGGTCACGCAGACGCCTCAACCGAATCCGTTGTGCTTGAGATTCCACAACCGTTCTCGAACCATAACGGCGGGATGATCGCTTTCGGATCGGACGGAATGCTGTACGTCGGGGTAGGGGACGGCGGGAGTGCTGGAGACCCGAACGGCAACGGTCAAAACCCGAACACACTCCCTGGTTCTATCCTGAGGATCAACCCGAGGACGGCGCGGCAGGGCGACGGCTACTCGATCCCTCCCACTAACCCATTCGTTCAGGTCTCCGGAGGACGGCCCGAGGTGTGGGCTTACGGGCTAAGGAATCCCTGGCGGTTCAGCTTTGACCCACAAACGGGTGACCTCTGGGTTGGCGACGTGGGCCAGGGCGGCCGTGAGGAGATAAACCTCGTTGAACGAGGCGGAAATTACGGTTGGAACCGCCTTGAAGGGAGCCTGTGTTTCGCCCCGAAACGTGGATGTGACACTGAGGGCGTTATTTCACCACTCGCAGAGTATGACCACACGTTCGGATGTTCGATCACGGGCGGGCACGAGTACGGCGGAAAATCGATCGAGTGGTTACGCGGGATATACGTGTACGGTGACTTTTGTTCAGGACGGATATGGGCGCTCAAGTATTTCGACGGCCGCGGTGTGGCGGAACCCGTGGTCGTGTCCAACCTGCAATTAGTCGATACCGAGGTCCAGATCACCTCATTTGGGGAGGATGCGGATGGTGAGCTGTACGTCACCGGCTTCGATGGTGGCGTTTATAAAATCGTGGCCGGTCCGGAATGAAGCAGGGGTTTTATCCACTCCACTAGATCATGTCTCACACCTTGACATCGCGGCCCGAAGTAGTAGCGTGACGCCCCGTTCCCGTGGACGATTTGCGCCGCTCGTCCGCCCCGATTGCACAGACCGATGTTTCTCGGCGGCGCTGTATATATAGAGGACTTTGATGTACCCGAATCCCCTCAAGAAGAAAATCCAGGACGGAAAACTCGTTCTGGGCACGGCGCTCCCGACGCACGACATCCGTATCGCTGCCGCCATCGCTTACGGCTGCACGGCCGATTTCATCTGGATTGACCAGGAGCACTCTCCCTTTGGTCCCCGTGACATGGAGATGATCCCGATCATCCTCCGTCAGCAGGGCATCGCTCCTATGGTCCGTGTGCCGTGGAACGACCCGACGCACATTAAGAAGGCATTAGACGCCGGCGCGTCCTCCATCATGGTCCCGCAGATCGGGAACGTCGAAGAGGCCAAACAGGCGATCGAGTACGCCAAGTACCCTCCGATGGGCAACCGCGGTATTTCGCCGACCTGGCCGGCGCTCGCCGGTGAGGATTTCATCGACGTCATCAACTCCGCAAACGATGAGACGGTTTTGATACTCCAGATGGAGTCGGTCGAGCATTACGAGCAGGTGGACGACATCCTGGCGCTGGATGGCTTCGACATCCTGCTGGTCGGCCCGATGGACCTGTCCGCATCACTGGGCGTCATGACGGACATGCAGAACCCCAAGGTGCAGAGCATTATGGAAGAGATGCCCAAGCGCGCCGAAGGAAGCGGAAAGATCATCGGCACCACGCTCGGCGACCCGGAAGAAATCCGCCAGAAGGTTGACTGGGGATACAAGTTCTTGAACCTCGGAAGCCCGCTCGGATTTGGCATCGACTTTGTGAACGCCCGGTTCTCTGAGTACAGGGAGCAGGCTGGAAACTAGGCCGCGAGGCGGCGTTTATACGGTGTTAATAGTCCGCTCCCCCTGGTTCGTCCGGGGAGCGGAGCATAACGGGAGAAACAGATAAATGGTCCTGCCACGGTTTCGAGTTCCGGAAGATATCGCCATACGCGTCCCGCAAGAAAACATGCGGGCCACGCTTGAGGACATGTTCCAGCACGTAGGTATGTCGCCCGAGGACGCAGCGCAGTCTGCCGACGTTCTGGTGTTTGCTGACCTGCGCGCAATCGAGACACACGGCGTGTCGAACATGATGCGTTCCTATATGGAACGTTTCGCCGCTGATGATATCAACCCCCGGCCAAACTGGAAGGTTGTGCGCGAGTCGATGTCCACGGCGACCATCGATAGCGACTCCGGGCACGGTCTCGTTATCGGCCCTCTCGCTATGAAGATGGCCATCGAGAAAGCGGAGAAGACCGGAATCGGCGCCGTCGCTGTTGGCAACGGCCGTCACTTTGGTGCAGCTGCGTACCACGCCATGATGGCGTTGCCGCACGACATGATCGGCGTGGCAATGACCGTTGGTGGTATCAACGTCCTGCCGACGTGGAGCTCTGAGCCACTTATCGGACTAAACCCGATTGGATTCGCTGCCCCCACACGTAACGAAGCTCCGTTTGTATTCGACGCCGCCATGAGCTCCGTTGCCGGGAACAAGGCGACTCTGGCCAAACGTTTGGGCGTCAAGATGATGCCGGGCTGGATTGCGGACGAGAACGGCACACCGATCATGGAAGAGACGGACGTTCCCGAGAAGTCATTCATGCTCCCGGTCGGCGGCACGCGTGAGCTGGGTTCTCACAAGGGGTACGGCCTATCGGTCATGGTCGACATCCTGTGTGGCGTACTGTCCGGCACAGGCCCGGGTTTCGTGGTCAAAGGCCGGGCAGAGGAGGGCAAGGCTTCAGGTGGCGCTGCGACGCACCACTTCACGGCTTACAAGATTGAGGCGTTCACGGACCTCGAAGGTTTCAAGGACGACATGGATAACTTCATGAAGACCCTGAAAGACTCGAAGCCCGCACCGGGGCACGACCGAGTCGTATACGCCGGGCTACCGGAGCACGAGGACAACATCGACCGTGAGGCCAACGGTATCCCGTATCACCCGGAGGTGATCGACTGGTTCCGGGACATCACATCGGAACTGGAGTTGGAGTGGCGGCTGACTTAGCCAACGCTCTCCAGACAAAT
>JABIGL010000002.1 GCA_018650185.1 Chloroflexota bacterium | reverse complement strand
CAGCTCCAGAGACATTCATGCCGACCGTCCCAGAGGCCGCAGGACTAACATAATCCCTGGTATCGCTTCAGGGGGCAGGTCACAGAAGCTGCGTCTTCCACTGCGTGATCTGGTTCGGGTGCAGATCAAACTGGCTGGCCAACTCCGCAAGCGTCTTCTCGCCCTGGATCGCCACAAGGGCCACCCTCGCCTTGAACTGGGCCGAATTGGTTTCGGCGTGGTCGTCTGCTCATCTCTCGCTCCTGTATCAGATGGCGTCATAGTGCCATCTCAAGGCAGCGATTCCACTTATCCCACTGTCCAGTTTTCCGGGACCACCTCTAACCTCGATTCTGATTGTCGAATGATGCACACTACGCAACACGTATCCGCGTATAGCAAAGCTGTGACCTAACGACCAAGAAAGAGACTTTAAACGATCGATGAGACCATTTAATCAGTTTACCCACCCCTCGTTTCGGCTGATTGATTGCCCGATATGCGGGGGGGAGAAGTTCAAGGAGGTGATCACGTTCACCCCTGATGAATTTCTCAGCAGGCGTCGCAAGAAGTACTACGATCTCTCTGTCCTGGGCATCGATTTCGACACCCCGTTCTTCATCGTCAAATGCTTGGACTGCGAATTAGCGTTCGTCAATCCGAGATTCAGGGCCGATCTGTATCCGAAGGTTTATAACGAAGCCAAGATCGGTAAATACACCATTGATGATGATGGCGATGGCCTCATATCGTTCTCCCCGCATCGATACACAACGACGGCAGCAGAGCATGCACGATGGGTACTCGCCCTGGTAGATATGTTGCCACGTGACGATTGGGATCAGGATCGGTCAGTTCGACTTCTTGATTTCGGATCTGGATTTGGATACTGCATCGAAACTGCAACCGCTCTAGGTATCGAGGCGGTTGGAGTGGACCTGGACGACGCGCGTATAACTCTTAGTCGCGCCAAAGGGCTAAATGTGCTGACCCCACCTGAGTACGACGATTCGTCTTTTGACGAACCCTTTGACATCATCATCTCTCAGGCTGTGATCGAACACGTCGACAACCTTCACGATTACCTGGAGTCGCTCACACGATGGGCACGGAAGGGATCGATATTTTTCCTGTCAGGTATCACGCCACGAAGAATCAAGATGGAACGTAAGCGTGGTTGGTGGTCAAAAGTTATGCCCATTGAGCACATCAACTACACGAACCATAAAACCCTTGATCGACTTATGGGACAGCATGGACTCAAACGCATCAAAAACGTGGTGGATGTCCGGCCGATAAACGGTCCCAGGGACACCCTTGCCTGGCCATTGAAGCGTTACTTCCCACCGGGATTTGGGCGCGGCGGGTTCACTGCGTTCTATCGGTATACTTCTTGATCTCTCGACTCCAGTGGTCGTCCCGTGACCGCACCTGTACGCCACCGCAAATAATCCGCCTCTGACTCCTCTTTTATGTCCACAACCATCGTCACAGTTGATCGGCGTACCTGTCCGCTTTGTGACTTTTGCGACTCGACACTGCGGCGTACGGTGGACGGGCATTCGATCGTCACATGCAAGAATTGTCGATTCGAGTACGTCAGCAACCCTATCGATTGGAGCCGGAGTCAGATTTCCGGTGCGGCGAAAAAACGCCGGATCAGGCCTCGTCACACAGTTTTAGTGAATTTTGCTGAGATGACGGGTTCAAGGTCAATTCTTGAAGTAGGAAGCGGGGTTGGAGAGCTAGGACTTCTCTTGACTGAGCGTGGAATTGGTTACGTCGGTGTAGAACCGGATGCGTCGAGAGCTGCTTCCTGTCAAGACGCCGGCCTTGACGTCCGGACGACTCCCCTCGAACTGTTGCCCGCAGATCTGAAATTCGACCTTGTTGTAATTGACAATGTGCTGGAACACGTCATCGATCCGGTCGGTTTGCTAAATACCGCACAAGCCTTCCTGGGCGATGGCGGAAGGCTTGTGGTGGTGGTGCCAAACAGGAAGGACATTCGCTCACACGTACCGTCCTGGAGCCGGAAACATCTCTGGACCCCCAGAGTTCACGTCAACTATTTCACAGGCGCTACTCTCAAAGACGCACTGGTAAGAAGTGGGCTGGAACCGGAGCACGTCCCCGGGGCGACGTTTGCAGGTACCGGCAGTCTGTCACGTCGCCTCGTCGGATATCTCAACGGAGCCGGGATCTATCCCTTTGGAATCTACATGGCAGCAAAGTTGAACCGCCCCGGGTCGGATGAAGACTCGTTTAGTTGAATCCCCTCCATATCAGGGGTGCGTGAACTGTAGCAGTTCGCTTCATACTTGGCCATCGGGACGTAACCGATCTATCGGTTGTTGAGTCAGTCGACACATTCCAGCGTTGCGAACTCCAAGTCATCGTGGCCTGCCCCCTTTAGGCCCCTTAGACGGTACCAGTCAATAAATTAGAAACTGGACGTTTGACCTTCACCCCGAATCTCGCGCCAGCCCGAAGGTTAGGATTCCAAGACGATTCCGGCCTTAGATGGAGAATCTTCCTGATGAAGAGAACGAGATATTCGGAGGAGCAGATCGCCTTCGCCCCGAGACAGGCGGAGTCGGGCACGCCAGTGACCGAGGTGTGCAGGAAGATGGGCGTTACCGAGCGGAGCTTCTACCGCTGGAAGCGCAAGTACGCCGGCATGGGCGTAGCCGAACTCAGGCGCCTGAAGCTGCTCGAGGATGAGAACCGCAGGCTGAAGCAGCTAGTGGCCGATCTCGCCCTGGATAAAGAGATGCTT
>JABIGL010000003.1 GCA_018650185.1 Chloroflexota bacterium | reverse complement strand
GGCGGGCCCGGGAGATCCGGGTTACGACGCACGACAAAGCGAGATCCGGTTCGTTCAGCGGGATGAAGTTTCTAACACCCAAACGTGGCCCGCGCCGCTACGTAATACTGAGTTCTGGCCCAATCTAGAAGCCGGATTTCCGTCTCCCATTCACCTCGGCATGGTCGCCCAGTGATGCCCAATGGCGATTTGAAGAACTACGAGCACCGTGCCAGAGCCGTCGGCATCGTCGTGGACGGAAATCGAATACTCGCCACACGCGTCCAAACACCACTACTGGGAGATAAACCTCACTGGCTCTGGCCCGGAGGTAAAGTCGAGGGGGCCGAATCTCTTGAAGAATGTGCGGAGCGGGAAGTCCGTGAAGAGACCGGCCTTCAGGTCCAAGCAGAACGCCTCATTTACGTCTACCAGAGCGTAGATGACGACAACGACAACCAGAACGCCGAATTCTTCTTTCTGTGCAACGTCACGGGTGGTGAACTGGGCGCGTGGAACCCGGATATCGAAGCGCAGGAAAACATCCTCGACGCCCGATTCGTTTCACAGTACGAACTGATCGGCAAAGAGATATGGCCGGAGCGTGTGACCGAAAGGGTCTGGGACGATCTCGACGCAGGATTCCCGGAGATCATCGACCTGGGATTTCGGCGTTTGCCGACGGATAGCAAGTAGTAACTTAGAACAGGACGCTAAATGCCCAATCGACTCGCCCAGGAGACCAGCCCCTACCTCCTCCAGCACGCCGACAACCCGGTGGACTGGTATCCGTGGGGTGACGAGGCGCTGGAGCGTGCGAAGGCCGAAGACAAGCCCATCCTCCTGAGCATCGGCTACTCCGCCTGCCACTGGTGCCACGTAATGGCCCACGAGTCGTTCGAGAACGAGCAGATCGCTCGGATCATGAACTCCGCGTTCATATGCATCAAAGTCGACCGTGAAGAACGTCCGGATGTCGACGGCATCTATATGGCCGCCGTGCAGGCTTTGACCGGCTCCGGCGGATGGCCTCTCACCGTATTTCTCACGCCAGACGGGAAACCGTTCTTTGGCGGAACCTACTACCCGCCAGAGGATCGACACCAGATGCCAGGCTTCCCACGTGTCCTGGGTGCGATGGCTGACGCCTACCGGGACAAAAAAGGCGATGTCCTTCAGGCGACATCTGAGATCACGGGTCGACTCGCCCAGATGTCGTCTCCACAGCAGTCAGATGAGCCACTGAACGACGAGCTATTCCTTACGGCGTTCAACACACTGGCACGTGGTTTCGACTGGGAGAACGGTGGTTTTGGACAGGCACCCAAGTTCCCGCAGCCGCTCGTCATGGACGTGGTTCTACGCCAGTACGCACACACAGGCGCCTCGCTAACACTCGAGATGGTCGAGACAACGTTGGAGAAGATGGCCCGCGGCGGAATGTACGACCAGATCGGCGGCGGATTCGCACGGTACTCGACCGACGAGAAGTGGCTGGTGCCGCACTTCGAGAAGATGCTTTACGACAACGCGTTGTTGGTCGGCCTTTACTCGCACGCGTTCCAGGCGACCGGCAACCCTCTGTACACGCGGGTTGTTGAGGAAACACTGGCGTTTGTGGATCGTGAGATGTCGCACAATATCGGCGGATTTTACTCGTCCTATGATGCCGATTCCGAGGGTGTTGAAGGCAAGTTCTACGTGTGGTCGCCCGAACAGGTAAACGAGGTGCTGGGCGAGTCTGATGGCCGGATCGTGTGCGCCTATTACGACGTTACAACCGGCGGTAATTTTGAGGGCGACAGCATCCTGTGGATTCCACGGAACCTCGATGAGGTATCCGCCGAATTAGGGATATCGGGCGACCAGGTTCTGGCAGTGGTGGAACGGTCCCGACCAAAGTTGTACGAGGAGCGAGCGAAACGCATCCCGCCGGGCCTCGACGACAAGATTATCGTGTCTTGGAACGCCATGATGCTGACGGCATTCGCCGAAGCCGGGATGGCGTTCGACCGACCGGAGTGGATCCGGCGCGCTGCCAGCAACGCCACGTTCATTCTCGACAACCTATTCGACGGTGAGCGGTTGTTGCGAACGTGGAAGGCTGATCCTGATTCCGATTCCCCGGGCTCCGCGAAAATCCCGGGCTTCCTTGAAGACTACGCCTCACTGGGCGGAGCGCTGCTCACCCTCTACGAAGCGACATTCGAACAACGTTGGCTGGATGAGGCCGTTTCACTTGCCGACCGGATGATCGGGCTGTTCCAGGACGAAGCCAGCGGTGTTTTCTACGACACAGGTACCGATGCCTCTGAACTATTCACCCGGCCCCGAGACGTGTTCGACAACGCCATTCCCTGCGGAGGATCGTCAGCCGCCTACCTGCTGCTCAGGCTCTCAACCCACACCGGCGATTCGTCATACCGAGCAGCGGCGGAAACAAATCTCACTTCGGTCCGCGAGTACATGGAAAAAAGTGGCGCAGGCTTTGGAGGATGGCTGGCCGCGCTGGACTATTACGTCTCGACACCAAAAGAGATCG
>JABIGL010000005.1 GCA_018650185.1 Chloroflexota bacterium | reverse complement strand
GATGCGAGATCAGTGCAGCACGGCTTGAGGACGCGCTCCTCTGGCCGAGAACGGGTCGTCGGACGGAGTAACCGGGTACTTAGACCGACGAAAGCGACCGAATAACGGTGCCACACCATTGTGCCGTCGCCCTTCGGCGACTAGCTGGATTGTAGCACCGGGTGGCTGAAATCCTGACAGTGTTTGTCCGAGTCTTACTCTGTGGAATTACGGACGGGACGGTCAGATGAGGACAACTGGCTAGCTAGCCTTCGGTAGTTCCGTATCCAGATCGGATTTTTCTGAGTACCGGAAAGCGGAGTTTGATTTCTCCGGCATGTACCGGGAAAAACCGCACATCAGGCACTTCAAAAAATCACCATCCATGCCAGATCCCAGTTCTATGTCCCCTTTGCATTTGGGGCACGACTTCAATAACAACATTTCGTTGCTCCTTAAACCTGCTCGCACCGCCAGATACGTGCGTCATGCGCAAGTCTGGGAAGGCAGGTGTGGGTTAGATACCCGGCAGACACGAAATTTTGCGTGGGGGTAGGCACTCACGAGATGTGCGAATCAGTTCAATCGGCTACGCCTGTGCGATAGCCTCGATGTCAGCCTTTTTCCCACCGAGAACATGTCGCGACGGGTCATCCGTGCGGATGGTGATGGGGCGGCGAATCAACCGCGGCTCTCCGATCATCAAATCGATCAGGTCGGACTCGCTAAGCTCGCCACGTTGATCGCGATACTGCTTCGCACTGGGGCTACGCCACGAAAAAAGCTCGTCGATGGTAAGCACATCGGCCAGTTCCTGTAGTTCTTCCCGTGAAAGGGGATCTTTGAAGAAGTCCCGTTGTTCCAGTTCAACTCCTGCTTGCGAGAGCGCCGCCCCCGCTTTTTTACAGGTACTTCAACGTGTCCAGTGGTAGAACCGAACTTTTACCGCCATCGATTTATCCTTGTTGTCTCGGGTTGTCCCGCCCGGTGTCCGAAGCACCAGATCGGTAGCAAACCCGTTAAACCGTCGTCTTTAGAGGCAATAGCATCGCACAGTGGCCCGTTCACTTAACCCCATAGCCGCCAGTAGCAGTATCGCTGTTCGTATCCGGGACTTCCCGGATTCTGCCAGACGTGTGTACAGGCGCGGCCCTGAAAGTTTCACAAACCTGAGTGTGTACGCGTTTGGGTTGGCCGCCTTGTGGATATCCGTGAACACAGTCCTTCTGCAACTACGCGTGCTTGAAATCGCGGACGAAGACCAGAAAAACAGCATCCTTGGTGCTATCGCACTGGTGGGGCTTGTGGTCGCCGCACTTTCTCAGCCATTGATGGGCGCATTGAGCGACCGGACGAGCTCCCGATGGGGCAAGCGCGTGCCCTACATCGTGGCCGGAAACCTCGGGCTGCTAATCACCGTCCCGTTCCTTGGGATCGCCAACTCTTTCCTGTCTTTACTCATCGTCATCGCCCTGATACAGCTGTTCATCCACGTCTCACAGGGTCCTGCGAATGCCCTGCTCATCGATCACGTCCCGGCGCACAGAAGAGGCTCAGGTGCGGGAGCGCTGAACCTCTCACGTGTAATTGGCGGAGGTTTAACCACCGTCATCGTAATGGTGCTGATGAGTGGTTCCGGTACAGGCGACGGGCCGACTTCCTGGTACTGGATTTCGATAGGGCTGGTCATGACCGTTCTGGCCCTTACTACGCTGTGGACGTTCGGTTCGCTTCGGCCAAAACCGGGGCATGGAGGGGTTGAGATCGAACCCCTGGTCGCACCCCCTGACGAGACCATTCCGGCCGCATCTGCAGAAGACTCCCACGCGATGAAGGGCTATTACTGGTTTCTGATCGCCATGGCGATGATGGTTGGGGCGCTGACGGCGATGCAGATATTTGCGCTTTTCTTCTTGCGGGATAAGGTCGGTCTCGACAACCCGACCGGCGCAGCCGCCGCGCTTACCGCAACCATCGTGATCGGAGCTGCGATAGCCGTTTATCCATCAGGAGCGGTATCTGACAGGTTTGGCCGGATGCGTGTACTTTACGGGGCGGCTACCGTGATAGCTGTATCAGCGCTACCTATGCTGTTCGTCAGTTCGGTAATCCCGGTTGTGATTGTCGGGCTGTTCATCGGTGTTGGGGCCGGGATGTTCCTGAGCGGCGGTTGGGCGCTCATCACTGAACTCGTGCCAGCGGAAGGCGCCGGTAAGTCCCTTGGCCTTACCGCCTTCTCTACACTTGCTGGCACCGGCCTCGCCCGGCTGTCCGGATTCGGCATCGATGCGTTAAACAGGCAATCTGAGAATCTTGGATACGACGCTCTGATAATCGGCATCGTGTTCTTACTCGTAGTGGCTATTTACCCATTACGACAGGCCGGACTCAGTCTTTCCCGAGTGCGCTCTGCTACAAGTGGAACCCGGGCGGATGACAGCCTCTCTACGTATAATTCGTGATCGCTGAACAATCGTTCCCCACTGAGGCAAGTTCTTTGCAGGTTTTCCTGGCCGCCCCAAGAGGTTTCTGCGCTGGCGTCGTGCGAGCGGTCGATATCGTCGAGATCGCTCTGGAACGCTACGGCGCTCCGGTCTACGTGAAGCACGAGATCGTCCACAACCCGCACGTTGTCGCAGACCTCGAAGCACAGGGTGCGATCACGGTAGAGACGGTGGACGATATTCCGGAGGGCTCGGTCGTCGTGTTCTCCGCGCATGGCTCTCCCCCGGAAGACTTCGAGGCTGCAGAAAGGCGATCTCTACGGGTTATCGATGCCACCTGCCCCCTGGTCACGCGAGTACACAACGAAGCCAAGAAGTACCAGAACGAGGGGAAGAAGCTGATCCTCGTCGGCCATCGCGGTCATCAGGAAGTTAAGGGGACGACCGGTCAGGGTGAGATGGCGTTGATGGACGACCAGGAGGACCCGCAGCCGCCTGATTGGGACCCGGACACCGAAGTTGCGGTCCTTACCCAGACGACGCTTTCTGTGGATGACACCGCAGCGATGGTCGACCGCATCAATTCTGCATTCACAAACGTCACCGTCAGAAACGATATCTGCTACGCAACGACGAATCGTCAATCCGCCGTTAAAGAGCTGGCTGAACTGGTGGAGGTCGTACTGGTCGTTGGGTCACAGACCAGCTCGAACTGCCGCCGTCTTCGGGAAGTTGCGGAGAGGGCGGGTGTTCCGTCTTTCCTGATCAATGGCCCGGACGAGCTTCAAGAAGGCTGGTTCGACGGCGTTACCAGGGTAGGTGTCAGCAGCGGTGCTTCTACCCCGGAATCATTGGTGCAGGCCGTGTGCGCTGCCCTTGAGCCGCATGAGGTTAAGCACCTCGGACTGGCAAGCGAAGATATCGAGTTCACACTACCTGTCGAGATGCGAGACGCCGTTCCACCGCGCAAATCAAGCGCATGGGCGACCGGCAGTGAAGAGGGCTAGAGCTTTCTTCTACTCGCCAGTTCGGACCGCTTTTAATTCGCAGATGCGTACGGGAGTTGATATTGAAAATCACCGACGTTGAGTGCTTGATTCTGGACGGTGATTATCCATTCGTAATCGTAAGCACAGATGAAGGTATCACCGGTTACGGCGAGTGTTTTCGTCGCTCGCCTGAAGTGTCTAAGACGGCTATCGATGCCATATTCAAGCCGCTCGTGATTGGTAAAGACCCCTTCCACACCGAAGCCATATTCGATCAGATGTTCAAAGCCGGTTCTGTCAGCGGCCCTCCCGGCGCACTACTAACAGCAGCCTCCGGAATAGACATCGCACTATGGGATATCAAGGGCAAGGCGCTGGGTGTTCCGATATACGAATTACTCGGCGGTATGCGCCCCGGTCGCGAAAGGATTCGTGTCTACGCCAGTTCCTTGTTGCGCGATCTGTCTGCCGTAGATGAAGCGAAGCGCGCTGCGGAGTTCCAGGCAAACGGTTTCACCGGATACAAGATGCACTCGGCTGTACCGGGTGCGGTAGACCACCCTGCTGACGAGACGATTGATCACGTGCGTGAGATGCGGGCCGCAACCGGGGATGACTTTGACATCCTTGTGGACGTAAACAGTGCCTACTCCGTGCATCACGCCATAGAGATCGGTAAGCAATTGGAGGACTACGGTGTCTTCCACTTCGAGGAGCCCGTTGCTCTTCACGACCTCTCAGGATTAGCGCAGGTGGCGGACGCGTTGACCATTCCGGTCGCATCGGGCGAGAACGCCTATACACGCTGGATGTTCCGGGACCTTATCCTGAACGGCCGCCCTGACATCCTCCAACCCGATGTGGTTAAGATCGGCGGCATTTCTGAGTTGATCAAGGTCGGAAACGTTGCCAATGCCCACGGTGTTCCTATGACCGTCCACAACACGCAACCCATCATCTCGACCGCAGCACACCTGCACTGGATAGCGACCCGCAACGATGTGCCTTATGCCCAGGAGTACAACATCGAGCCCGTATCTATCCGTGACGACCGCCCCATCCTCAAGACGCCGCTAGAAGTTGTAGACGGGCACATCACCGTACCCAACGGGCCCGGACTGGGACTCGAGTTCGATGAAGATGAGATCAGGCGCTGGTCTGAAAAGTCAGGGTGAGCGTCTCTGTGATTTCCGGCTAATCACCAGCTGACTACCGGTCCCGTACCGGAGGATCTCGATCCTCCCAGTCGCTCCCGGCTGCATCCTCCGGTTCATAACCCAGGATCTCTCGGGCCCGGTCGATTGAGAAGATTTTCCACTTGTTGTCGGAAGTCACGTAGGTAATCGCGTAACGCAACGATTCCGGCGCATCAATCGCTTTAGCGACCGCCTGAGCTGTATCACGGTGGCTCAGCCAGAGTGATAGTGCGAACGGAGAAAAGGTCGGGTCGTCGTCCGATATCACCCACCCGATGCGCAGGTGTATTGAACTGATTCCGTGATAGTCATCGTAATAACTTCCGATCGCCTCACCGAAAGCCTTTGAGACGCCGTAGTAGCCATCGGGTCGGATACGATCGTCTTCGTCAACCAGTCGATACCCCGGCTCAAGTTTGTCGAACTCTCCGGCAGCGACGTGTTTCCACGGCGCATCCAGATAAAAGCCCCCCTGTGAGTGGTTTGAGCTGGCGAAGATGACCCGCTTCACACCCGCCCGCTTAGCCGCCTCAAAGACGTTGTAGGTGGAGACGATGTTGTTGTCGAGAGTCGATGACCAGTCAGAGTAGGCCCGTCGGTCGGCAGCCAGGTGCACAACGGTGTGCTGCCCCTCGAAAGCTGGTGCTATTGCGTCCAGATCTGAAAGATCAGCCACAAACGACGGCATCCCTGCGGACTCTCTCAGGTCGAGCGAGGATAAGCTGTACCGGTCAGACAAGTTCTTGTTCAAGACCTCGCCTATCAAGCCGGCACCGCCGGTGATGAGGACATTTCTTAGTTTGGCCATGCTTAATTCCTTGCCATTGGTTATGGTGAATCCGTCAGTCGATTGACAGCGATAACGAATACCCAACTGGGGGGTGGAATGTGGCGCACAAATGTAGCACTGGAGTGACTACGTGAGGCGCGCCATGTTGTTTGCGTTACTGACTATCGCCGCATGCACCGGTGGCGGGGCTTCGGTGTTCGTGGACAACGCCCAATGTGAGTCGATTGTTCAGCGGTTTGAAGCGGAACCGTTAGCTGAAACTCGGGTGAGACTCTCAGGAGGCGGGTTCACGACCCTTGTGAGCGTTGAAGTGGCTGACACAGAAGGGCCGAGATCACGTGGCCTGATGTGCCGATCGGAGATCCCGGAAGGGACCGGCATGCTGTTTGATCTGGGAGGCCGCACGACCGGGCCGTTCTGGATGTTCAACACGTATGTGCCGCTGGATATCATCTACTTCAAGGTAGACGGATCAGTCTCCGGAACGGCGGCTATGCTCCCGTGCACACGGGAGGGAGGCGAACCGGAGAGCCAGTGGCACAGCCGTTGCCTGGAGGAATCCAAGGACTACGCACCCGAACGAAGCTACACCCACGCGTTAGAGTTACCAGCGGGCTGGCTATCATCCCAGGGCTACAACCTGCTCGCACTCCCGGACGATATACGGATAACCATCCTCTAGTTATTCCAGCTGCCCCGTTAGTTGGTTATCCAACCACGTCTCGGTATAGGTATGGTCGGCACGTCCACGACCGGTATTCAGGTATAGCTCACACTCACCTCCGATCCGTGACACCAACGGCGACGCGACGTTTTTGTCCCATTCAGGACAGGCCACTAGCGCAACGCCGCTATAACCCGGCGCAAATCTCAACGGGTCGAAGAACGACAGTGTGCGCGAAACGTCCTCAGCGCTGTCTGAGTTAGCCCGAACGAAGTCGTTCAACTCTTCAAACGGGTAGTAGTCAGGCCACTGATTGCGGCCGGAAGCGGTCCGGAATATCAACGGCCCGGACAAAAGAACCGCTTTGACAGCATCGGAACGCAATGACGCAGCCATCAACCCGACTTCGCTGCCCGCCACGCCCAGATTCGCGGCGTCTATTTCAGGTCGTCCAGCGAGCCAGTCAAGCCCTGTGAGGACGTCCGCCACGATGCCCCGGTACTTGTACGACGGTGGGTCTTCTACGCCGTCTGTCAGCAGTCCCGGATAGGCGGTAGCAAAATTCTCATCTGCAAGACGTTGCCCCCTATGCACAAGCGTCAGAACGGCATATTTCTGGCGACGCCGGTAAGGCGAGAGATGCACCACGCTCCCGTAACCCGGTGATTCAAGGAGTCCGGGGAACGGACCGTCACCGTTGGGGACCGAAAAGTACCCAAAAACTTCACCTTCCCCTATAGAAGGGAGCTTGACGGTATGGGTAGTAGATCCTTCAGTGGAGCGCAACGGCAGAGGATCAAGACTTGCCCCCGATACGTTCAAGCCGTTAACGCTGTTATCGACCTCGTCCCAGTACTCACCGAACGATTCCGTATTTGCGATCGTCTGGCCTACCGAAACGGCGAATGTTTTGCCGACTACCGGCGCCGGTTTCAGGTGGAGT
>JABIGL010000037.1 GCA_018650185.1 Chloroflexota bacterium | reverse complement strand
GGCGGGCCTTGTGGCCATAACTCCAGCAGCCGGCTCTGTTGGCCCCATGGGCTCACTGGCTGTCGGTTTCGGAGCAGGCCTCCTGACCTACATAGCGGTCCTGTACCGCCACAAATTCGGGTTCGACGATGCGCTTGAAGTGTTCGCCGTCCACGGAATCGGTGGCATCTGGGGCGCAATTGCCACGGCGATCTTCGCCGTCGGTGGAGTAGGAGTTGTCGACGGAGAGTTTGGACTCCTCGGCGATAACGTTGTAGCCGTCGTTTCCACGATGGGTTACTCCTTCATCGTCACGCTCATCATCCTCAAGATCCTGGACATAATCCCAGGTCTTGGTCTGCGGGCTGAGGAAGCCGACGAAAGCACCGGTCTGGACATCTCGCACCACGGAGAACGTGCGTACGTCTCGGACGGAGCCGACTAATAGCCCTTTACGGGCGATCAACCTGAAAACGGGCGCGGTACGGAGCGGAGCTACACTGTGGTGAGTCTCCGTACCGCGATTCCAAACGATCCCTGTTAAGGGGGTGCACTCAAAATGATGGTCAAGATTGAGGCCATAGTCAGGCCTGAGAAAGTCAACGACGTCACATCAGCGCTGGAAGCAATCGGTTGCGGCGGATTCCACTTCGTCAACGTAACCGGCCAGGGACAGCAACGAGGTGTCGAGGTTTTCACCGGTCGTGGCGCGGCGCTGACGCATCGATCGTCACTGCCCAAGACGCTCCTGGTGACGGTTGTGCCGGAAGACCAGAAAGAACAGGTCCTGGACACGATCGTCTCGTCAGCCCGGTCTTCGGAAGAGGGTGCGGTCGGCGACGGCAAGATTTTCGTATCAGCCGTCGCGGAGGTTGTCAGGGTAAGGACGCGTGAGCGCGACCTGGACGCTCTGACCGCCAGCAGCGAAGACTAACTACGTAACTCCGGGACCTCCACGGCAATTCGGAAGTACAAAAAGCGGCCAGCCTTTTCACAGGGCTGGCCGCTTTTTTATCTCTTTGACCACAACCCCAAGTACAACCCGGTTTGATCACGTCCCGCTTTTGTCCAAATTCTGCTTGTCCGGCCTACAAACGCCGATGTATGATTTGGAGTCGGCGAATCGTGCGACACGGGACACCTCAAACGTGCTGTTCTGAGCCGGTGACGTAGGGGCGTAGCTCAGTTGGCTAGAGCGTCGGTCTCCAAAACCGAAGGCCGGGGGTTCGAGTCCCTCCGCCCCTGCCACAAGTTTGATTCAGGGATATATTTCGGGCCGAGGTGTTGAAATTGGTAGACAAGCAGCGTTGAGGGCGCTGTGCTCGTAAGGGCGTGCGGGTTCGAGTCCCGCCCTCGGCACCAGTAACGGCGACGTAGCCAAGTGGTCTAAGGCAGAGGTTTGCAAAACCTCCATTCGGCGGTTCGAATCCGCCCGTCGCCTCCATAGCAAACCTTAAATAGGCCCCGCAATGCGGGGCCTATTTATTTGCATACCGTATCCCCTGCACATTTGTACCCGGGTGGATGACGCGAACAGGTGGTACACCAGTAGTCCATGGTTCTTAGCCAAGGTAATCTCCCTCGATTAACCATGAACAATGTCACAAGTATCTCGAATGTGAAGTCGCAGAGGACGAGTCAACGTTTGCCAGCCTGGGGCCTGTCGCGCATGTAACGCCGGCGACTTAGTACCGCTTTCTGATTTTGGGACTCTGGGTTCGGACATCCAGTTCAAGGCCTGGGTGTGTACCAACCCCCGGTGTGGGTTCAACCTCAAAATCAGGAACGGAGACATCCGGCTCAATGAGCCGATTTACGATGCTTCCAGTGACGAGGAATAAACCCGAATCAACCGGAACCACCATCGAGCCAGTGGTCGGCACGAATTGGTTCAGATTTTTCGTGCGCAAGGTCCCCACCAGGACGGTTTCCCCCGGCGTAACCTCTTCTAGAATCCGGATTGACGCGTGTCAAACTCATCAATCGGGTCGATGTTTCTAAAAGGATTAATAAACACCGAAAGGTGTCCATGAATCCCCGTCGGAAATCTCTAACGTAGATTCCGTTAGAAGGAGAGGGTACGAGTTGCAGGGGACGAACGGTGTTGGGGACCGGATACTACTTTCGGACAGCGTGACCAGTGACATCCCGGTCGAGTTACGCGGAGTCGAAATGCGCCTGGTCAAGCAGGTTGGCTACTCAAGGCGACACGGATCGACGCTCTACTCGGCTGAAACGATGGCCGGAGAGAGTTGGATCGTACGGGGCGACTGGTTCGACAACTCCGTGAGGGCAGTTTGGACCTAATCGGTCTGGACGTTACCGAGGATCTTGTCGGATCGGCTGAATGCAGGTAATTTCGCTCATCGATGAGTAAGGGAAGCAGTCGCGCTACATCAATTCTGCGATTCGCTCACCGATCATAAGTGCCGTCTGATTAGTGTTCGCGCGGATGCAGTCCGGCATGATCGAGGCATCTGCCACACGCAGGCCAACGATGCCGTGAACCCGCCCGTACTGATCGACCACCGCAGTCGGATCTGAATCCGGACCCATCTTGCATGTACCCGATATGTGATGCCCGGTCTGCGCTCGCCTCGTCATCCAGGCATCCAGCGAATCATCCGACTCAATGTCCATCTCGGTCGGCTCGATACGCTTCCCGAGAATTCCCTCGAACGATGGATGTTCCGCCATATCCAGGGCCAACCTGACCGCTTCCCGCAGGCGTACAACGTCCCGTTCGTCCGAGAGTAAGTTGTAGTCCAGATCAGGCTGTACGTCTGGATCTGATGAGGCGAGCCGTAATTCTCCGGCCCCGTAGGCCAGATTCACCCGGCACCTCCAACGCAACCCCATCTCGCCGGTAGGTGTCTGTGATCTACCTTCAGAAATACCGATGTCGTACGGCGTCGCAAACAAGATCATGTCGTTAACCAGATCAGAGCCATTAGCGGTCCACCTCAGACAGACCTGATCCGGTATCCCGAACGCGTTGTCCGGGTAGTCATCCGCCAACCGATGCTCCACCCATGCGGTCGGGTGATCTCGGAGGTTCTGTCCAACTCCGGGAGTGTCTCTGATCACTTCGATACCGTGTTCACTCAACTGATCTTCCGGACCGACGCCGGATAGCATCAGCATGTGTGGCGACCCGACGGGCCCGCCGGACAGGATGATTTCGTCCGCATCAACATGGAACACCTCCCCACCTGATTCAACCTCCAGCCCGACAGCCCGTGGTCGATCGCCCGATGTGTCGAACAGCACCCGGCGTACTACGCAGTTGCCACGGATCGTCAAATTAAGTCTTGGCCGGGCCTCGGCTAAGTAGGTCACAGCCGTGGACATCCGGACGCCATTCCGGTTATTGAGCGGCACCGGCCCCACGCCCGTCATGTCCGGATTGTTGTGATCCGGGCAGTCAGGGAAGCCCGCGTCACGCGCCGACTCGTAGAAAGCATCAGCGGCCGGGAGCCACTCATCACGCGGGAACCGACGAGCGTATATCGGCCCGGCATCGCCATGAAAGTCGTCATGGAAATCCTGATCCGTCTCTAACCGTCTGAACGCGGGAAGTACAGACCTGAACGACCATAGATCGTTCCCCGCCGCCGCCCACGCGTCGTAATCCTCTTGAGCGCCGCGTAGAAATATCTGTCCGTTGATTGCGCTCGATCCTCCGACTACACGCCCCCGCGGGACGTACATCGGCGGTGCGGTCGGCGAGGCGGTCGCCGTGAGGTTCCAGTTGTGCCGCTCCCGGATGATGACATCCCCGGCATTGGTCAGGCCGTCACGTATCGGCCCCGGCGTTCGGTCCAGGGTCGGGTAGTCCGGACCTGCCTCGAGTAAAAGGACCGTATGATCTCGGTCTTCAGTGAGCCGGGTAGCGATGATTGCGCCGGCCGAACCGGCACCAACGATGACGGTGTTGTAGTGCATGGCGGCACTGTATGCCAGACGCATTGCCGGGGCTACAGGGCCGTGAGCGGATTTCAGCTGCGGCTAAATTCCGTCCACAACTTGATCGGAACAGGTCTACCCTTGTCCGGTCCGAACCCGGACACGTGACCAGCAGTACAGCATCCCAGGGAGTTACGGCAATCGACTGGACGGCAGCAGCCATCATGAGCGCCGCCCTGTTTGCCGTGGTCAGCATCACCGACAAGGTGATCATGACCGGCATGGGACTGAGGGTGCGCGGTTTCCTGCTTTTCATCGGGTTCCAGACATTGATCACGGCGGTGACGGTGGCGATCGTCAACCCGTTTCCTTCTGCTGATACAGAGGTCTACGTACGTGGAGTCGGTGTCGGGCTAATGTGGGGTGTGAGCGCGCCATTGGTCCTGTGGACTCTGAGCCGCGAAGAGGTGTCCAGAGTGACGCCTATCTCCCAGTCACACCCATTGTTGGTCGTGATATTCGCGGTCGTACTCCTGGGCGAGAGCCTGTCACTGCTGGAATCCGTCGCTGCGACTCTGGCGATCGGCGGGGCTGTGCTGGCAGCGGTCAGGCTATCCGACGCCGGACAGATCAGGTTAAGTGGATCACTCGCGTTCCTCGGGATCGCCGTGGTCGTCATTGCCCTGGCTCAGATACTGCTCAAGACCGTGACCGACGATCTGTCGTTCTGGCACGCAATGGCACTACGAAGCGTCGGGATGTCCTTCGTACTTATGCTCATGAACTTCAGAATCCCGATACTCGTCGAGTTGGGGCGGTTCATGTGGTCACCCGCAAGGTTCATCGCACTAGCCCTGGACGCGGCGGCGGCGACTATTGCTATGACCGCCATCACATTTGCCATTGCGACCGGCCCCGTCTCGCTTGCGAACGCCTTTGCCAGCACCACGCCTCTCTTCGTGTTCTTCGCCACCATGTTCCTTGCCTGGAAAACCCGACTCTTGAGAGACGAGGTGCTTGATCGGCGTGCTATATCACAGAAACTGCTGGCCGCGGGCATGGTGGTCGGAGGGCTGGTTCTTATTGCTCTGACCTGATCACGGCCTGTTTACGGATTCGTGTGGAGCTATTCCCCGATGGTCGATTTTCCCGTTGGCGTTAAGTACATAGCTTGACGTTACGATTGGGTAGCTTTACACTCATCACCTGTCGAGGTGTGACTGTTTCGGATCGCCCACCCGTACATTTTAATTTGTAATTCCCAAAGTATACGTCCGCGCGCGCTCGCGCCGGGCGTTTTCTGGTGCTCGCGCATACCCGCGTATGTGGCGTGCAGCCTGGACAGTGATAACAACCACGCAATGTTCGTGGTTTCGGTTGAATCAGGAGAGTAAACATGGTCGTAGCTGACGTTCGTCCCAGTAATACGTTTTACCGGAACGTCAAGAGCTTCAACCACATCCAGAACATCGTGGACGTACCGAACCTGATTCAGGTTCAGCTGCGATCGTTCGACTATTTCACGACGGACGGCCTTCGAGAACTGTTCGAAGAGATTTCGCCGATCGAGGATTTCAGCGGGGGCCGTTTCGCCCTGGCTTTCCTCGGACACGAGATCCGAGAACCCAAGTTCACCGAACGCGAGTGCCGTATGCGGGAGATCACCTACTCGGCCCCGCTCTACGTAACAGTGGAGCTTGAGGTCAAGTCCGGTGAGGCCGCGGGTGAAAAGAAGCAGCAAACGCTGTTCATGGGCGACGTTCCCATGATGACTCGCAACGGAACTTTCGTCATCAACGGCGCAGAGCGCGTTGTCGTGTCCCAGCTGGTCCGTTCACCGGGTGCCTACTTCACACGTGACGTAGATCCGGCAAGCGGTCGTGCGCTCAGCAACGCCAAGTTGATTCCCTACCGGGGCGCATGGGTGGAGCTCGAGACCAGCAACAAAGACCTTCTATCAGTGAAGGTGGATCGCAAGCGCAAGACGCCGATCACCACCCTGCTACGCGCTCTTGGCTATGGCACCGATGAAGATATCAAGGCGCTGTTCAAAGACGTAGATATCAACCCCGACCGTCAATTCCTGGACGCAACATTTGCGCGTGACTCCGCAGTCACAAACGAGGACGAGGCGCTGGTCGAGTTCTACCGCCGACTGCGACCGGGTGAGCCCCCGAGCGTCGAAAACGCCAAGGCGCTTATCGAGAGCCTGTTCTTCAACCCGCGAAAGTACGACCTTGGTCGTGTCGGTCGCTACAAGTTGAACCGCAAGCTTGGGGATGAAGCCACGACCGAAGAACGAACCCTTGTCAAAGAGGACATGGTCGCTCTTATCCGGCGCATGATCCGAATCAACAACGGTGAAGTCCGTGAGGATGACATCGACCATCTTGGCAACCGGCGCGTCCGGGCCGTTGGTGAGTTGATCCAGAACCAGCTCCGTATCGGACTGCTCCGGATGGAGCGCGTCGTCAAGGAACGTATGACCACGGAGATGGACCCGGCGACGACAACGCCGGCCGCCCTCGTGAACATCCGTCCTGTTGTTGCATCCGTCCGAGAATTCTTTGGAGGATCACAGCTTTCGCAGTTCATGGACCAGACCAACCCGCTGGCCGAGTTGACGCACAAGCGTCGCCTCTCTGCCCTGGGTCCTGGCGGTCTGTCACGTGAGCGTGCCGGATTCGATGTCCGTGACGTTCACCACTCCCATTACGGCCGAATATGCCCGATCGAGACACCTGAAGGACCAAACATTGGCCTTCTCGGCTCGCTGGCTACGTACGCACGCACCAATGACTTCGGCTTCCTTGAGACGCCGTACCGTAAGGTGCTGCACGAGATATCGACGGACAACCCGGACTTCATCGGCCGGAACGTACTCGAAGCCCTCAACGACGAAAATGGCAACGAGATCATGCGAGCCGGCGGTCGAATCCCACGGCGCATGGAAGAGGAACTAGCGGCGATGCCTGCGCAGGTCGTCGGGGTCAAGGCGTTTGTGTCTTCAGACCCGGATGACGTTGCATACCTGTCAGCGGATGAAGAAGAGACATACGTCATCGGCCAGGCAAACACGGAACTGGACGCCAAGATGCAGATCGTCGGTGATCAGGCCGAGATTCGTATCATGGAATCGTTCGCACTGGAAAATCCGGCAAACGTCCAGTTCATGGACGTCTCGCCGATGCAGATCGTTTCGATATCCACCGCGCTGATCCCGTTCCTTGAGCATGACGACGCCAACCGTGCGTTGATGGGCTCAAACATGCAGCGCCAGGCGGTTCCGCTTCTGCGGCCGCAGGCCCCGGTCGTCGGCACCGGTATGGAAGCACGTGTCGCACGTGACTCCGGTCAGGTCGTACTCGCCGAAGAGGCGGGGCTCGTTATCGAGTCGACCGGACACGAGATCAAGGTCCTTGGCGACGAGACCGGCCAGATCATCGAATACCCGCTGACGAAGTTCGTGCGCTCTAACCAGGGCACGTGCATCAACCAGCGACCGATCGTAAACAAGGGCGACATCGTAGAAATCGGCCAGCCGATGGCCGATAGCTCCTCCACGGACCGCGGGGACCTGGCCCTTGGCCAGAACATCCTCGTAGCGTTCATGAGCTGGGAGGGTTACAACTACGAAGACGCCATCATCCTGTCCCAGGACATGGTGAAGGACGACCGGTTCACCTCTATACACATCGGCAAGCACGAGGCTGAAGCGCGGGAAACCAAGCTCGGCCCTGAAGAGATCACCCGTGACCTCCCGAACGTCGGCGAAGACAGCCTGCGTGACCTGGATGAAGAGGGGGTCATCCGGATCGGCGCTTACGTCGAGCCGGGCGACATCCTCGTCGGCAAGATCACACCCAAGGGCGAGACTGAACTTACGGCTGAAGAGAAACTCCTTCGAGCGATCTTCGGTGAGAAGGCACGTGACGTACGAGACACCTCGCTGAGGGTCCCGCACGGCCAGCGCGGCAAGATCATCGACGTGAAGGTACTCACCAAGGAGGCTGGCGATGACTTACCGGCCGGTGTTACCAAGCTTGTCCGCACGTGGATCGCGCAGACACGCAAGATCACCGAGGGCGACAAGATGGCTGGTCGCCACGGCAACAAGGGTGTGATCGCCAAGATCCTCCCCCGTGAGGACATGCCTCACCTGCCCGACGGCACTCCTATGGACATCGTCCTGAACCCGATCGGTGTGCCATCTCGTATGAACCTTGGACAGGTCCTTGAGACTCACCTCGGCTGGGCGGCAGGCACCCTGGGTTACGATGCGCAGACACCGGTATTTGACGGCACCACACAGGTGGCGTTGGAAGACGCGCTCGCACGGGCGTGGATGGTCACCGAGTCCGGCGCAAAGAACCAGCGCAACTTGGACGACGGAACGATCGACGATGAAGTGGTCCGGGAGTGGTTGGACGAACGCGGACACAAGTACGACGATGTGTTCAACGAGAACAAAGATGGAATTGCCAGCCAGGCTTGCCTCGGTATCTGGCTCTCTGAAAACAGCGACCTGGACGTTAACGGGCAGAGCCGTGAAGCGCTGCTAGATGAAGCGCGATTGCTGGACAAGGAGGCCCACAAGTCAGCCCCGGTATTCGGCAAAATGCAGCTTATCGACGGACGGACCGGTGAGGCATTTGACCAGCCGATCACGGTCGGTCGGATGTACATCCTCAAGCTGATCCACCTTGTTGAAGAGAAGATCCACGCCCGGTCTACGGGTCCGTACTCCCTGATCACGCAGCAGCCCCTGGGTGGTAAAGCCCAGTTCGGTGGCCAGCGGTTCGGTGAGATGGAGGTTTGGGCACTTGAGGCGTACAGCGCCGCCTATAACTTGCAGGAGATGCTGACCGTTAAGTCGGACGACGTTGACGGACGGGTCAAGACTTATGAAGCGAACGTTAAGGGTGAAGACGTGATCCACCCGGGCGTTCCGGAGTCGTTCCACGTCTTGCTCAAGGAGTTGCAGGGTCTTGGCCTGTCGGTCGAGCTCTTGAACCAGGAGCAGGACGACTTTGCGCTCAGCGGTGACATAGCGTCGGCAGGCGGCCTCACCGCCGGGATCGAAGGCGGAATGTGGGGCGGAGGCGCCGGCGTGGACGAGGAAGCTCTCGCCGCAGCGGCAAGCCTTCTTGCGGAAACGAGCGAAGTACAGGACGAGGCAGTTCTGGCCGCAGATGGCTGGACGGACTCGCCGACGGCTTCAGATGACAATGGTGAAAAACCGGAGGATCACGGGTTCTCAGAACAGTCGGAAGACGACGAGAACAGTGAGCCCTCGACAGACGAGCTAGACAACGAAAAGGAAGAGTCTGAGGAGTAAGGGACTCCTTCTTATCAACGTTTAGTAGGCAGAACCTGAGACACCCCTGACCGTTCAGACGAGATGGAGTGGAGAGGACAGGTAACCGTATGACCACACAGGCAGGCCCAGAATTCAACGCAATACGAATCTCCCTGGCATCGCCAGAGCAGATTCGAGCATGGTCCTTTGGCGAGGTAACCAAGCCAGAGACCATCAACTACAGGACGCTCCGCCCGGAGAAGGACGGACTGTTTTGCGAGCGTATTTTCGGTCCGACAAAGGACTGGGAGTGCTACTGCGGAAAGTACAAGAAAATCCGCTACAAGGGCGTCGTTTGCGACCGTTGCGGCGTTGAGATCGCACGCGCAAAGGTGCGACGTGAGCGCATGGGCCACATCAGGCTCGCCGCTCCGGTAGCGCACATCTGGTTCTCCAAGGGCACACCGTCCCGGCTGGGACTGCTGCTGGACATCTCACCGCGTAACCTTGAGCGCGTCCTCTACTTTGCCCAGTACATCGTCACCAGCGTGGATGAGGAAGCGCGCGCACGTGCGCTCGAAGAGCTCGAAAGCTATCTCATCGCAGAGACAACCCGTATCGATGCAGCGGCGGAAGAGGCCATCGGCGTCATCCGGGCCGCCGCACCTGAGGAGCCGGAAGAAGAGCCGGTAGCCGAGGTCGAAGAAGAAGTGGACCCGGACGCAAAGCCCAAGAAAGTCCGAAAGCCACGTAAGAAGACCAAAAAACAGATGGCGGAAGAGCTGGAAGCTGAGCGGGCAATCCGTGCAGCGCACCCGGTTGAGTCACAGGTGATGGCGGTCGAAGACCGTTTCACCGAGGAACGCACGGCGGTCGAAGAAGAGATCGGCGCCAAGATCGATGAGCTGAACCATATCGCGATCCTGGACCTGCTCACCGAGTCCCGATATCGGGAACTCAGGGACAGGTTCGGCGAGGTATTCCGAGCCGGGATGGGTGCAGAAGCCGCGCTGGAAATCCTGTCTTCATCTTCGCTGGAAGGACTCCGTGATGGCCTGCAGGACGAGGTCCGGACCACGTCCGGCCAGCGTCGTAAGAAGGCCATCAAGCGCCTGCGCGTAATCGAAGCGTTCGTTAAATCCGGCAACAAGCCGGAGTGGATGGTTCTGACACAGCTACCGGTCCTCCCGCCTGAGCTCCGCCCAATGGTGCAGCTCGACGGTGGCCGTTTCGCCACGTCAGACCTGAATGACCTGTACCGACGTGTCATCAACCGGAACAACCGGTTGAAGCGGCTGCTAGAACTGCAGGCGCCGGACATCATCGTCCGTAACGAAAAGCGCATGTTGCAGGAAGCGGTCGACGCACTGATCGACAACGGCCGTCGCGGCCGGGCGATCTCAGGAAGCCACAACCACAAGCTAAAGTCGCTGACCGACCTCCTCCGAGGTAAGCAGGGACGTTTCCGGCAGAACCTGCTCGGTAAGCGTGTCGACTACTCCGGTCGTTCGGTCATCATCGTTGGCCCGCAGCTCAAGCTGCACCAGTGTGGCCTTCCCAAGAAGATGGCGCTTGAACTGTTCAAGCCCTTCGTAATGAACGCACTTGTGGTTCGCGGATACGCGCACAACATCAAGAGCGCCAAGCGAATGGTTGAGCGAACACGCCCGGAGGTCTGGGACATCCTCGAAGAGGTGATCCAGAACCGCCCCGTGCTGCTCAACCGTGCTCCAACCCTGCACAGACTCGGCATCCAGGCCTTCCAGCCGACTCTGGTAGAGGGCCAGGCGATCCAGATCCACCCGCTCGTCTGCAAGGCGTTCAACGCCGACTTTGACGGGGACCAGATGGCGGTACACGTGCCACTGTCTCGTGAGGCGGTTCTGGAAGCTCAGAGACTCATGCTGAGCACATACAACATGCTCGCACCGAGCTCGGGCGACCCGATCGTTTCCCCGACGCTGGACATGGTTCTTGGCAACTACTACCTCACCGGCGTTGACGGCGAGGACGTGGAAGCCAAAGACGCAGATGACGTCGAAGAAGAAGCAGAGGAGGTAACCGAAGTTACCGACTCCTCAGAAGAAGATCAGGCCAAGAAACGTGTGTACTCAGACTTTGCGGACGCACGACTTGCGCACGACCTGGGAGTTATCGAACTTCGTGAGCTGATCTGTGTCCGAAGTCCTGAGGACGGAGTGGCCTTCGAGACAACCGTAGGACGGATCATCTTCAACGAGACGGTCCCACCGGAACTCGGATACCAGAACCGACTGATCGGTTCGAACGAGATCAGTGAACTGGTCAGTGCGGCGTACGGCGAGCTCGGTAACGAGCGCACCGCAGAGTTCCTTGACGCACTCAAGGACCTCGGTTTCCGATACGCCACGCAGTCGGGTACGACGATCGCCATTAACGACGTCAAGGTCCCGGCCGTAAAAGGCAAGCTCCTGGCGGATGGCGACTCCCAAATCGCAAAACTCGACGATCTCTTCCTGCAAGGCATGATCGACGAAGACAGCCGCTACCAGGAAGCCGTCAACATCTGGATGGGCGTGAACGACAAGCTCACGGACGCCGTTCAGGACGAGCTGCCGAACTACGGTGGTATCTACACCATGGCCCATTCCGGGGCCAAGGGAAACATTCAGCAGATCAAGCAGATGGCTGGAATGCGTGGATTGATGTCCGACCCGAAGGGCCGGATTATCGAGCTGCCTATCCGATCATCTTTCCGTGAAGGTCTGTCCGTGTTCGAGTACTTCATCTCGACTCACGGGGCCCGCAAGGGTTTGGCTGACACCGCACTGCGTACCGCAGACAGTGGTTACCTCACGCGACGTCTCGCAGACGTTGCGCAGGACGTTATCGTTCTGTTTGAGAACTGCGGAACCGGTAACGGCGTGTGGCTTGAAGCTGCCGAGTCTGACCTGGACATCCCGCTCATAGAGCGGATCGTGTCCCGGTACCCGGCGATGCCCGTACTTCACCCGGAGACGGGAGAAGAGATGGTGGACATCGAGACCCTGATCACCGCAGCCGTCGCCGCCCGGATCATTGAAGCCGGGGTAGACCGCGTACTGGTCCGCTCCCCTCTCTCATGTGAGGCGCCGCGAGGCCTGTGCCAGCGCTGCTACGGCGCTTCCCTGGCCAACGGTCAGCAGGTGCTCCTGGGAGAAGCTGCTGGCATCATTGCAGCCCAGAGCATTGGCGAGCCTGGCACGCAGTTGACGATGCGTACGTTCCACACGGGTGGTGTCGCATCTGCATTGGACATCACGAGTGGTCTGCCAAGGGTTGAAGAGCTTTTCGAAGCCCGTCAGCCACGTGGTATGTCCATCCTGACCGAGGTCGACGGCGCTGTTGAGGTGTCAGAAACGTCGGACGGGCGCTTCGTAACGATACGAAACTCGGACACGTTCAGCGAACGCTACGACATTCCGTCCAGCCACAAGGCCCTGATCAAGTCCGGGACCTGGGTGGACGCCGGTACGCCGATCATCGGCGTGAAGAAGACCGTCAAGAAAACTGAAGATGAAATGGCGCTGGCACTCCCGGACGAGATCGTCTCCGAGGCCGGCGGCACGGCATCCGTCTCCAAGGGCGTGGTGACCGTGACGTGGGAAGACAGCGAGGAACGGCAGTACGCCATCCCCGCAGCCGCCCACATCATGGTTAACGACGGCGAGGAAGTAGAGGCCGGCACTGCGCTGACCGATGGCCCGAAATCCCCGCAGGACATCCTGCGGATTGAAGGCCACCAGGGTGCGCAGGCTTACCTGACCCAGGAAGTGCTCCGCGTGTATCGCTCACAGGGTGTGCCGATCCACGAGAAGCACGTCGAGGTAATCATTCGACAGATGATGCGTAAGGTACGCGTGGACACGCCCGGAAGCACTGACCTGCTGCCGGGTGAGCTCGTTGACCGGCTCATCTACGAGGAGATCAACAACCAGATCATGGCAAACTCGGGCGACGCCGCAACGGCCAGCCCGGTACTGCTGGGTGTGACCCGTGCATCGCTGAACACCGAGAGCTTCCTCGCAGCCGCGTCCTTCCAGGAAACGGCCCGGGTGCTCACGGAAGCCGCGGTGAACGGATCAGTAGACCATCTGATGGGTCTCAAGGAAAACGTGATCATCGGTCGGCTCATCCCGGCACGACTTGACAGGTCTGAAGAGGGTCGCCAGAAGCTCGGGCTTGATCAGATCAAGCACCGGATCGAGGGAACTCTCACCGGTACAACCGAGGCCCCTCCGTCCTTTGAGGAGGCGCTCCGCGCATTCGGCGGGGATGACGCCATCGTCTCAGGCGGACCAGCCCCGGATGCTGCGCCCGCAGCGGGAGTGGAAGCTCCCGCTAACGGCAGCCCGGTCACGGTAGACGTGAGTGATGACTCGTCCGGCGAAGGCGATGGACTGTCACGACTGCTCGCCGCCCTTACGGGTGGAGATGATGACTCGTCTGAAGCCAAGAAAGACCAGGAAGCGGAGACCCCCAGCGGCGACGATTAATCGTCTACCCTGGATATTCGGTTCCTAAATAGAAGAAATTGCAGGGGGCCGGGCTTAACTGCCCGGCCCCCTGTCGTTTACAATCCCTGTTCGCACCGGTAGCACGGGCGGTTAGCTCAGTTGGTTAGAGCGCAGCGTTGACATCGCTGAGGTCGGAGGTTCGAGCCCTCCATCGCCCACCACTACTCTATTCGGGTCTCCTTCGAGCCCGGGACGTATAATTAGATAGATCATGACTCCTTATTCGGGCCGAACTTTGACTACGAAGGCGCGCACCGCCTAGCGGTTTCCGCGCCATCCCCGCCGCGTACGCGTCGATAGAACGCGCACGCCCGTCAGTTCACCCGAACCGCCGTAAGTATTCGGCGACTATTCGATATCGGCCCACGCACCGGCCGTTATCAACAGGAGTCACACCATGTCCAGCCAGCAGGCATCCGCTGATGCAATCGCCGACGTTCGATATCGAATGCGGCATTCCGCCGCTCATGTAATGGCGGAGGCTGTCATCAAACT
>JABIGL010000006.1 GCA_018650185.1 Chloroflexota bacterium | reverse complement strand
TCGTATACGAGGACAACGATCAGTTCCTTGGCTCTTTGCCCGCCCCTCTGGTCGCACAGATAAAAGAAGGTTTTTCGTTCAGCCCGATATCCTCGAAAGACCACCTTGATTTGACCGCCGAGCTAATCAAACGCAATGAGTCAGACCGGGTTCGGATCTTCATCAGCGCCCATAACGTCCACTGGTGCTCCGATGAAATGCTCACTGAAGTTTCCGAGTTCGGACGGCAACATCAAACAGGCGTTCACATCCACGTGCAGGAAACGATCTACCAGAAGATGTACGGCATCCGCCACTGGGGCAAAACGCCGCTGGCACACCTCAATGATCTCGGGTTTCTTGGCCCTGAAGTGTCGATAGCCCACGGTACCTGGCTGACCGAGTCCGATGTCGATCTCATGGCAGAAACTGGAACGATGATTTCCACCAACCCCGGTTCAAACCTGAGACTCAGCAGTGGTATTGCACCAATTAATCGGCTACTGGAACGGGGTATCGAGGTCGCAATCGGAATCGATGAGGCGGGGATTAACGACGACAACGACATCCTGCAAGAAATGCGTCTTGCGCAGAAGATCCACCGTGAACCGGGCGTTGGAGTGCCAAATCCGTCATCACACAGGATCTTCGATATGGCGACCCGGGCGGGTGCCGAGGTGACCTTCTTCGGGAACCAGGTCGGAACACTCGAGGTCGGTAAGCGCGCAGACATCGTATTGCTGGATTCGTCCCGCATCACAGAGCCCTACATGGATCCGGACACAAACATCGTGGATGCGATCGTTTACCGGGGGAAGGGGACAGATGTCGACACGGTAATGGTGGACGGAGAGGTTCTCATGAGCGGAAGGGAGTTGACGCGAGTGAATAAAGCCGAGGTCCATGCAGAACTGAAGGCAACACTCGCGCAACCATTGCAACCGCATGAGGAGCAGCGCGTGGAACTAAGTGAAGCGCTGTTGCCCCACGTCAATTCATGGTTCTCAAACTGGGAGCTTGAGCAGGGTGACCCCCACTACCGGTACAACGCCCGTGGTTAGAGCTCAACCAAAGATCGTCATCGTCGGCGCGGGAATAGTCGGCGCGTCCATCGCCTACAACCTGTCGTTGCGTGATGCGGATGTCACGGTGGTAGATGCCAGCACGCCCGGAATGGCCGCATCGCACGCGTCTTACGCCTGGATCAACGCTCATCCGAAACCGCCTCGCTCATACCACGACCTGAACCGCCGCTCGATGGACGTCTGGTCGCGTTGGGAGCGGCATCTTGGTGGCGACGTCGGAATCACGTGGGGCGGTGAGCTGCGATGGACTACTACGGGCGACGGCGCTTCTGAAATGCGCGATGAAGTGTCCCTGATGCAGTCATGGGGCTACCCGGTCAATCTCATTACTCCGGATCAACTCGCAGAGATGGAACCCGGTCTCGTAACGGATCCCATTACCGCAGCGACTTATGCCCCTACCGAAGGCCACGTCGATACCGCGGCCGTTATTGCCCGGGCACTCACGCTGGTCCGGGAACGGGGAGCTGAGTTGCTTACGGGAACCGCTGTGAAGGGCCTTACCGTTGAGACTCAAAATGGAGTGGGCAAAGTCACTGGCGTCGAGACAGAAGAGGCCCATGTCCCGGCAGACATCGTCGTCCTTGCAGCCGGATACTCAACCCGAGAACTGGCCGCCGACGTTGGACTGGACTTCCCGCAGATCGAAAGCCCGGGAGCGACGCTTTTTACCCCACCAATGCCGCCGATTTTCAAAACCGTCGCTTGCGTCCACACGCCGCGCGACTTGCCGGACCCGCAGATGAACTTCAGGCAGATGCCGGATGGTCGCGTACAGGTCCACGGTGGTACCCATTTCGGATCGGTAGGGGACAACTCGGTCGAAGACGCAGAGTGGATGCTCGCCGAACTCGAAAAGTTTGTGCCCGCCATCGCCGGTGCATCTGTAGACGAGTGGCGACGCGCCATGCGTCCAATGCCGGGTGATGGCCTTCCAATCATTGGATATCCGGACTCCGACGGTAGCCATAATGGCCCGTCAAACGTCTATTTCAGCGTCATGCACAGCGGGGTGTCGCTCTCTGCCCTCGTAGGTGAGGTAGCAACGTTAGAAATCCTGGACAACGCCCGCGTCGACTTCCTGGAAGACTTCAGGTACGACCGATTCTTGGGCGTGTGACTCCTTAACCCTTCGGACAAAGGCGACGTATGTTCGCCGGTGCAGCCTGCTTACGTAGTCCGCTCCTCCAGCCATTCCAGGTTGATCTCAAGGCCCAGTCCCGGTGCGTCGGATGGTGTGACGTAACCGTCCTTGATGACTGACGTTCCCGGCAGGAGCACCATCTCCTCAAGCGGCACCCCCGGAGGGGCCACTCCCTCTGACTTCTCAGCCCACATCACGGCCGGCATCGCCATGGCGAGGTGCTGGCCCCAGGGATAGCTGGAACTGGCGTGAGGGATGACCGTGATCCCGTGGGCCTCGGCAAGATGGCAAATTTTGACCCCCGCGGTGATTCCGCCGACCCATGACAGGTCTGGCTGGAAGATGTCCACCAGCCCGTGTGATGCCGCCAGTGCGAACGGGTGGATCGAGTACCAGTGCTCGCCGGTCGCCAGCGTCTGGAATGGGATGCGTTCACGGACTCGGAAGTAACTGTCCATGTCCTCAGGTATCAGGTAATCCTCAAGCCATTTGATCCGGTAGGGTCGCAGCGCCTCAGCGATCCGCACCGCATAGTCGGTGTTGAACGACATCCAGGCGTCCAGGGCGATCTCCACGTTGTCCCCGACCTGCTCGCGTGTGGCGGCCACCAGTTCTTCCGTCTTCTTGATACCGTCAAGTCCGTCCTCAGGCCCGGCGCGCTGGAACAGTTTCACGGCCTTGAAACCGAGCTCCAAGAACCAGTCGATGGAGTGTTCTGTGCCGTACGAAATGTCTGTATTACTGGCGTAGACGAAGATCTTTTCTTTCTGAGGTCCACCCAACAGCTCGTAAACGGGAATTCCCAGTAGTTTGCCTTTGAGGTCCCACAGCGCCTGGTCCACGGCGCTGATCGCGAAGCTTGCCAGACCCGCGCTGCTGTACGGCGCGGCTGCGCGCTGCATGACGTCCCACAGCCTCTCGGTGGCCATGACGTTCTCGCCTTCGATCACCTCGGCCAGGTGCCCGTTGATGATGCTTACCGTCGGTCCGCTGTGAAGCGTCATCCCGAATCCCCAGGTGCCGTCCTCCGCAGTGACCACGACGCCGGTCCGCTTCCACTTTGCGGACCAGTCGGCCCGGGTCAGCTCAGGATACCGACGCATGGGACTAATGAACCCATCGCCGGGTATTTGCGGCACACGGGGCGTCGTCTTCATGGGCGGGTGCACATCGATCTCGACGGCGCGAACGGACTTAATCTTCATATTCAACGATCCTCGGAGCACGCATCTGGTTATTTGGTCTGCCGACGCCGGGATTCTATGCCGTCGCGTCATGCGACGCACACCGGAATCGATCACTGGAACAAGATTTCGACTTGATTGGGAGATGCCCGCCGCTGGTCACTGATATTCTTCGACCGGATAATGACGACCCGACGCCTTAACAATCCTGGAACGTATCCCAACATTTATGACTACAGACGCTAACGCCGGCGGCGACACCGCAATGAACGTGGGTGACACCGGTCGATCACTGAACGACGCGCTTCGTACTGTGCCAATGTTCGAACAACTTTCGGACTCCGACATGGAGATGTTGTCCTCAGCAATCGCCGTGCAGCGTCTTGAGAAGGGTGAAGACCTGTTTGCCGAGGGTGACGTCGGTGACGCGGCCTATGTGGTCGAAACCGGTGAGTTGGAAGTACTCAAGTCGTCCGGGGATCGGAAGATCTTGTTAAGTGTCATACGACCCGGCGACATCGTCGGCGAGATGGCACTCATGGACAAAGCACCACGAATGGCCGGCGTGAGAGCCACCCAACAGACCACCCTTCACGTGCTGTCCAAAGATACTTTTGACGCATTGCTTGAGCAGAGCGCGTCGGCGGCCCGTGCGATGTTTGACATCGTGATGGCCCGGCTACGGTCCACCGAGGGGTTGCTCAGGCAGAGCGAAAAGATGGCCCAGCTCGGTACTCTCACTGCAGGTGTGGCGCATGAGCTGAACAATCCGGCTGCGGCCGGAAAGCGCGGCGCGGACCAGCTGTCTGAGATGGCCTCAAAAATTGCCGAGGCCTACCAGGATCTTGCTGGACTTGGACCGACTCCTGAACAGTTAGACCAGATCAAGGCGTTCGTTCATGCGGCATGTTTGAACAACTCTTTCACCGGTGATGCGATGACCCGCAGCGATCTCGAGTATGAGCTGGAAGGTTGGCTTGAGGCCCACGAGGTCGAAGACGCGTGGGCTATCGCCCCTGGCCTCGTGGATGGAGGCGTATTTAAGAACACGCTGGACGAGATTGACTCTGAATTAGGTCAGGTACTTTCGGGGCGGGTAGCCATCGTGATCTCGCGCACGATCTCGGTGGATCGACTCGTAACAGAAATCGGCCAGGCCACGGCACGCATTTCCAACATTGTGAACGGCATGAAGGACTACGCGTTCCTGGACCAGGCTCCCGTTCAGGCCGCCAGCGTTACGGCCGGAATCGACAGTACGGTAACGGTCTTGAGCAGCAAACTCGCTGAGATCAAGGTGACCCGGGTTTACGAGCAGAATCTGCCTGACCTGTGGATGTATGCCAGCGAGCTTAATCAGGTATGGACCAACTTGCTCGAAAACGCCGCAGACGCACTAAAAGGGACCGGCGAG
>JABIGL010000007.1 GCA_018650185.1 Chloroflexota bacterium | reverse complement strand
TTCGATATCGGCCCACGCACCGGCCGTTATCAACAGGAGTCACACCATGTCCACCCAGCAAGCATCCGCTGATGCAATCGTCGACGTTCGTTATCGAATGCGGCATTCCGCCGCTCACGTAATGGCGGAGGCGGTCATCAAACTCTTCCCGGAAGCCCAGATCGCCATCGGCCCGCCGACTGACGATGGCTTCTATTACGACTTCGAGGTATCACGCCCCTTCACCCCTGAGGATCTCAAGAAGATTGAGAAACTCATGCGGGAAACGATCAAGGCTGACCGTCCATTCAGCGGCGTGTCCATTGACCGGGACGCCGCACTCGAACGGTTCTCGGAGCAGAAGTTCAAAGTGGAACTGATCACCGATCTCCCTGATGACGAGGAGATCACGGTCTGGAGCCACCAGTCCTGGGAAGATCTGTGCGCCGGACGTCATGCTGACTCTACGGGCAAGATTGGCGCGTTCAAGCTTCTCTCGGTCGCCGGGGCTTACTGGCGCGGCGATGAGAATCGCGAGATGTTGCAACGCATCTACGGCACGGCCTGGGAATCACAGGAAGAGCTAGACGCCTATCTGGAGCGGATCGAAGAGGCGGAGCGACGGGACCACCGCCGACTTGGCCGAGAACTGGACCTGTTCTTTTTCGACCCTATTGCCCCCGCAAGCCCGTTCTTCCTGCCCAAGGGCACGATCGTCCTGAACGAGCTGGTGGATTACGTCAAGCAGCTGTACGTGAAGTACGGCTACCAGGAAGTGACCACTCCGCAAATCTTCAACACGGACCTGTGGAAGCAGTCCGGGCATTACGATAACTACCTCGAAAACATGTACATGATGGACGTGGACGACAGGGAGTTTGGCGTCAAGCCGATGAACTGTCCGGCCCATGCGGTGCTGTATGCGGCGAATACGCATTCATACCGTGAGCTACCGATTCGATACGCCGATTTCGGCCGATTACACAGGTACGAACGCTCCGGTGTAACGCACGGCCTGATGCGCGTACGCACGTTCTCGCAGGACGACGCACACATCTTCGCCACGCTTGACCAGATCGCTCAGGAGGTCAATTCCTTCATCGCGATGCTGGACGAGGCGTACGCCGTGCTGGGCTTTGAGAAGATTCGCATGGCGCTCTCGCTCAGGCCGGAAAAACGAGTCGGCACCGAGGAGATGTGGGACCGGGCTGAAGCCGCGCTGACTGAAGTCATGGAATCCACAGGTCGTGAATACGGGGCGGAAGAGGGCGAAGGCGCCTTTTACGGTCCAAAGATCGATTTCTTCGTACCGGACGCACTCGGCCGAGAGTGGCAGCTCGGGACGGTGCAGTTGGACTTTTCACTGCCCGAACGATTCGATCTTCAATACGCAGCCGAAGACGGAAGCCTGCAACGCCCGGTTGTGATCCACAGGGCCATGCTGGGATCCCTGGAGCGCTTCCTTGGAGTGCTGATCGAGCACACAGCCGGAGCACTGCCGATATGGCTCTCTCCGGTGCAGGCGACGTTGATCCCGATCGCCGACCGTCACATCCCGTTTGGGGAAGAGGTCGTACAGAAGCTACGGGCGGCGGGTGTGCGCGCAGAGGTAGACACCGGTAGTGACCGGATGGGTGCCAAGATTCGTGCCGCACAAGTCCAGAAGATTCCATACATGCTCGTGGTCGGGGACCGTGAGCAGGAGGCTGGCAAGGTCGCCGTCAGGGAGAGATCCGGCGGAGACCTGGGTGCGATGGATGTCGACGAGTTCGTGACTCGTGTGGCCGAAGAGATCAATACAAGGGCCTGATAACGATCATCCGGCGGCGTTCGACACGAAGTCTGTTTCTTTCGAACGCCGCCAGCCTCAGGAATTTGTCTCTAATTTTCACGAATTCATGCTCCCTACACGCACGAACGGGCAAGACGCAGGTAAGATGACCTCACATAGTCGGAATTTTCGAGCTTTGCTCCGGAAACATCCGACGACACCTGTCACGACGCGTGTGTGCGGCGGATTCAGCCGCGTGCCTGGAGCAACCTTTATATGAGCACAGACGACATCACCCTCCATCGCGGTCTAGCCGGCGTTTACTTTGATCGTACCGAGACGACGTTCATCGACGGCAAAGTAGGCAAACTCCTCTACCGCGGATACAACATCCATGACCTTGCGGGCGTCTCCACATTTGAGGAGACCTCCTACCTCCTGATGTACGGGGAACTTCCGACCGCAGCGCAACTGGAAGATTTTGACTCCGACCTGAAAAAGAATCGTGAGATTCCGTCGGAGGTTATGGGGATCATCCGCGCGGTCAAGGACGACCACCCAATGAGCGTGCTGCGGACCGCAGTATCGGCCCTATCGGCGTTCGATCCTGAGTCAGAGGACAACTCGTCTGAGGCCACGCTTCGCAAGGGCATTCGCCTGACATCTCAGGTCCCGACTATCGTGATGGCGCATCACAACATCCGCAACGGCAAGGAGCCTGTGGCGCCGAGCACCACGTTGAGCCACGCCGCTAACTTCCTGTACATGATGGACGGCGAAGAGCCGAATCCTGAGACGGCTGCGCTGATGGACACCGACTTTGTCCTCCACGCTGACCACGGCTCCAACGCCTCGGCCTTCACCGCCCGAGCGGTCGCCGGAACAAATGCTGACCTGCACGACGCTGTCACCGCCGGCATCGGCGCGCTCTCAGGCCCCTCCCATGGTGGAGCCGCCGAGAACGTGATGACGATGGCGCTGGAGATTGGCGAAGCGGAAAACGCCGAGCAGTACGTCAAGGATCTTCTCGCCGGTGGCGGGCGTGTGATGGGCTTCGGCCACCGCGTCTACCGTGCGGAAGACCCCAGGGCACGACACCTTCGTGAAGGCGTACGCAAGCTCAGCGCCGAGAAAGGCGAGCCGAAGTGGTACGGAATTCTTGAGGCCGTCCAGCAGGCGATGTCGCCTTACGGACGCCGCGGAATTCACGTCAATGTGGACTTCTTCGCAGGCGTGATCTACTACCTGAACGGGATCCCGCACGACCTGTTCGTGCCGATCTTCGCAGTCGGCCGAATTCCCGGCTGGACGGTGCAGGTTATCGAGCAGTTCGAGCACAACATCCTGATCCGCCCGTTGCTCCAGTACTCTGGACCAGACGAGCGGCCCTACATTCCGATGTCTGACCGTTAGGTCAAGACTTTCGGCCGGGTAATCTCAATCCAGGTTTCTTTGAAGAGGGACGTCGTAACGGCGTCCCTCTTCGTTTACGTACCCCTGAGTGACCGATGACTTCTTCCAATCCATACAGTCAGCCTGAGCAACGGATTCGTGATCGGATCGAATCCGACGGGCCGATCACGTTCTCGGCGTTTATGGAAGAGGCGCTGTATGGCGAGGACGGGTATTACAGGCGTCCGCGCCGGATAAGCCCCGAGGGGGACTATTTCACCAGCCCGACTTCACACCCCGGGTTCGGTGCGTTGATCGCGGTCCAGCTTCGTGATTTCTGGGAGCTGCTAGGGCAACCGGGGGGGTTCGATGCGGTGGAGCTTGGATCTGGGGATGGGACGCTGGCGCGTGATGTTGTCGGTTACGCCAGGTTACTGGGAGGACCCTTCAACGAGGCGCTTAAATACACCGAGTTCGATCGTAGTTCTGACGAGTCCGAGGTTGTGCCTGGGGGCATCACCGGTTGTGTGCTGTCTAACGAGCTTCTGGATGCTTTTCCGGTCCACCGATTCGTAGTCGAAAAAGGGGAGATACGGGAGTTATTCGTTGGTCTCGGTGAAGACGCGTTGACCGATGTCACCGGACCAGTTTCCGACCCAAAGATTAACGAGCGCGTTGGGCCTTTGCTGGAACGGCTACCGGATGGCTATCGTGGAGAGGTCAACCTGGGATTGACGAAGTGGGCCGATGATGTGGGTCGAACACTGGATCGTGGCTACGTGCTGACGATCGATTACGGCGAGCACGCCCCGGAGCTGTATCGTCCGGGTCGAGCCGAAGGCAGCTTGCGGGCCTATTACCGTCACACGCTGTCGCAGAACCCGTTCCAGCACGTTGGAGATCAGGATCTGACTGCGCACGTCGACTTCACGGCGGTGGACGCCGAGCTGTCCCGGGTAGGATTTGGCGCACTTGGGCTGACCACCCAGACCGCGTTCCTGGATCGACTTGGTATGCGGTCTTTCCTGGCGCAGTTGCCGGGATTAGGGCTTCCAGCTAGCGAAGTCGAAAGAAACCGTATGCCTCTGTTGTGGTTAGCGCGACCGGATGGCCTCGGTCGGTTCAAGGTCGCTTTCCACTCTAAGGGCGTCGAGGCACGTACCCCGATCGGACTGGACAGCCGCGGGTCAGGTCACAACGCTTCGTTGCTGCCACCCGTCACCCTGCCGCGAGACGACAGCCATTTTGACGTGGCCGCAGGCGCTTATCCGGACGCCTTCGGCGGCGGGGGCAGTGAGTTCACCGCAACCTGGGCGGAACTGCTGGGCGAGGACGAACAGCCGTCGTCATAGCCCCTGGTTCCTATCCGCCCGCGCGCTCCAGCCTCAAGACCTCTGCGCGATCCCAAGCAACTCTTGTGGGTCGGGCAGCTCGCCTGGCGGGTATGTGCGTGCGTCCTGGATGACGCCATCGCTATCGATCACAAAACTTGACCGACCAGCTACGCCTCGTTCTTCGTTGTACACGCCATACGCCTGCGCCACGGCCCCTTTGGGGTTGAAGTCGGCAAGCAGGTAAAAATCAATGCCGCCGTTCGCCTCAGCAAACGCCTTCTGGGAGGCGAATGAATCGACACTCACATCGAGGATCGTAACACCAGCGTTCTTGTAGTCGTCCTGGTTCTCACGGAACCGCTTCAGCTGATTCGTTCAGCCGCCTGTGAAGCTAAGTGGGTGGAACACCAGCACTACCGGATTGCCACGAAGCTCGCTCAGCGTGAGCGGCTCATTTTCCTGTGACGCCAGCGTAAAGTCCGGCGCCGTTACTCCTGATTCGACAGCCATTCGTCAGTGTTCCTCCCACGTAATTCCGTGCTGAGTAGAAGCCGGGCCTAATCCGCGGCCTGTGAATCCTCATCTGGTTGCCATCGCAGGTACGGGTTGCGTGCTGCGTTGGCCTCATCAAGTCTTGTATTTGGCGTGTCGTGCGGTGCATTGTGCAGCAGTTCCGGATCGGTTTCGATCTCCCGGTTGATCTGCCGCATCACCGCGATGAATCTGTCCAGCGTGTCCTTAGTTTCCGTCTCCGTCGGCTCAACCATGAGGGCCTCTGGAACGATCAACGGGAAGTACATCGTTGGCGGGTGAATTCCGTAGTCGATCAGCCGCTTGGAGATATCCAACGCAGAGGCACCTTTGGCTTTCTGCGCCTGGGGTGACAGCACGCACTCGTGCATGCAGACCCGGTCTGCGGCGATGCCAAACTCGTCTGACAACGCTGTTCGGATGTAGTTTGCGTTGATGATGGCGTTCTCCGACACCTCACGCATGCCGTCTCCACCGATCGCCCGAATATAGGCGTAGGCCCGTACCAGCACGCCGAAACTGCCGTGGAACCCGTTGACGCGCCCCACGGTCTTCTCCGGGGCGCCCAGGCGGTAGGTATCGCCGTTCCGTTCGACTACCGGAGTCGGCA
>JABIGL010000008.1 GCA_018650185.1 Chloroflexota bacterium | reverse complement strand
TGACCGCTGAGAGCCATCTCGACCATCGTGTCGGCCCTGTAGTTGCGGTACGGGCCCGTCTGACCAAAGTTGGAGATCGAGGCCATCACCAATCGTGGGTTGATGGCACTCAGGGTGGAATAGTCCAGATCCATCGACTCCATGGTTCCCGGAACGAAGTTCTCGACCAGCACGTCTGCCTGCGCCACCAGTTCTTTAAGCACTGAGGCGCCTTCGTCGGAAGATATGTCCAGAGTCAGGCCTTGTTTGCCTGTGTTCAAGTACAGGTAGAGTGCGCTTGCTTCAGGATCAACTTCGTTATCCGGAAACGGCCCGACTTTACGTGCAACATCGCCCTCGCCGGGGGGTTCAACCTTGATTACCTCTGCACCGAAAGCCGCCAGGAGCTTGCCTGTGTAGGCCCCTGCGACGTGTTGTGAAAGGTCCAGGACCGTTAGTTCCGAGAGAGCGCCGCTATTGGAGTCGCTCACGGCCGCCATCGCGCTGCCTGGCCCGGACCGAGCTGCGTCTTGATCACCGCCTGCGCTGATTCAACGAAATCGCACAGCAATGGTCGCGTGTTCCGGGGATCGATGATCTCCTCGACCAGGAAGGTCTGTGCTGTACGGAACGGAGAAGCCAACTGCTTCAACCGATTCTGAATCTCTTCCCGTTTGGCGTCCGGGTCGTCGGAGTCCGCGATCTCTCTCCTGTACGCGGCGTCCACGCCACCTTCGATGTGCATCGACCCCCAGTTGCCGGACGGCCATGAGTAGCGGCGGTGCATGCCGCTCAGGCGGATGTGGCACCCGCCCGCGACGCCGAAGATCTGGCGTATCACGAAGGTCAGCCACGGCGTCTTGGTGTCGGCCATGACTGCGTGCAAGCGCGCACCGACCCGTAGCATCCCTGAGCTTTCCGACTCCAGGCCGATCATGAAGCCCGGGTCGTCTGCGAGGTTGATGATCGGCAAGTGGAAGGTCTCACACATCTCGATGAAGCGGATGATTTTTTCCGCCGCCTTGATGTCCGTAGCGCCGCCATCGACCCGGGAGTCGTTAATCATCACGCCAACCGGGTACCCGTTGACCCGGGCGAGGACGGTAATGCGCCCTGCGCCGAAGTGCGGGGCGATCTCAAAGATCGAGTCCTTGTCGAGGATCGATTCCAGGATTGGCCGAGGGTCGAATACGGTCTTGTTGTCGCGGGGGACGATGTCTTTCAGCAACTCGTCACGCCGGTTCCGGTCGTCGGTCGGTTCCTCGTACGGCGGCATCTCGTAAACGCTGTCCGGGAGGTAGCTGAGGAACTGGCGAATCATGTCGAACGCCTCTTCCTCAGACTCGGCCAGGTTGTTCACCACACCGCTCTGGTAGACCTGCACGCTGGCGTCGCCGAGGTCTTCCTTGGTGATGTCAATGCCAAATGCGGCCTTCACCACCGGCGGACCACCGGCGAACAATACGGACGTGTTCTTCACCATCACGCTGAAGTGCGCCAGCGCTGCCTGGACGGCGGGGAGTCCGGCGACCGATCCCATGACGGCAGCTACGGATGGCACGACCGGGAGCAGGTGCGGAGACATGTCATGGCCGGGGCCGTTTGGCAGGTACGTGTGGCCGATCTGTTCGAAGGTCCGCACACTCCCGCCCGCGGCGTCCAGCAAGCGGATGAAAGGCACCCGCCATTCGATTGCCATTCGTTCAGAGTAAGCCGTCTTGTTACCGACGTTCGCATCCGAAGCACCGCCGCGGATCGTGAAATCTCCGCCGTTGACCATCACCTTGCGGCCGTTGATCTTTGAGACGCCGACCACCGTGTTTGCGGGCGTGAACCCGGTCAGATTGCCGTCGGCATCGTATGTGGCCGACCCGGCAAGTGTTCCGATCTCTTCGAAGCTCCCGGGGTCCACCAGCGCATCGATCCGCTCACGGACCGTCAGCTTGCCACGTCCTTTGTGGAATGCGACGTTATTCTCGCCGCCCATCTGGTGGGCGAGGCTAGTACGCAGCTCAAGCTCATCCAGTTCCGCATCCCAGCCAATATTGCGTTGGAATCGATCGTGCGCATCTGAGATCTCGCCACGTTCGGAGAACACTGCATCCGCTTCGTCAAACACTTCAATAGCCGCAAGTGTCTGACCTTCAAGTGCCGTATCACCTTCAGCGACGGCGAGGATTCGAACGACACCGCTGATCTCAGCGCGTACGGTGTGGAAGAACTTCATCGCCTCCATCACGGCGATCTGATCGCCCTTCCGCACGGCATCGCCCACGGCCACGGTCAGTTCGGCGACGATCCCCTGCGTTGGAGATGCCACGGCGATCGTGCCCTCGGGTACTTCCACCTCTGCAACGTTGACGGGCGCTGCGACAACGGCCGAAGCCGCTATCTCTGCGAATCGCTTCGGGTGTGAGCCGTTGCTTGAAGCGGCCAACGTTGCTATCTGTTCATCCACAAAACGGGTGTGGATCTGCATACTGGCGAAATCGGGGTGGTGGAGCAGGTTCTGCAGGAAGGCGAGGTTGGTCTCAACGCCCTCGATTCGGAATTCGCTGAGCGCCCTGTAGGTACGCCTGATGGCGTCTCCGAAGTCGTCAGACTTGGAGTGGCCGATCACCTTGGCGATGAGCGAGTCGAATGACGGGCTTGTGGAGTATCCGGCGTAGCCAAACGTGTCTGTTCGGACGCCCGGACCGGAAGGTGGATCGAATGCGGAGAGCGTCCCGACGGAGGGCAAGGTTCTCCCGTCAGGGGTGACGGTTTCCATGTTCACGCGAGCCTGGATGGCGAAGCCTCGTGCCTCCGGGATGTCCGCCTGTTCGAGGCCGATGTCCGCCAGCGTAGCGCCGGTCGCCACGTTCAATTGAGCCTCCACGAGGTCGATCCCCGTGACCGCTTCCGTAACGGTGTGCTCGACCTGCAACCGCGCGTTGGCCTCTATGAAGTAGAACCCGGACTCGTTTGTTAGATCTCGTGCGTCCACCAGAAATTCGAAGGTCCCCAGGCTCCTGTAATGTACGGCGGAGGCCAGGCGTTGTGCTGATTCGATGATCCTCTGTCGGAGCCCATCGGGAAGGTTGGGCGCGGGTGCGACCTCCATCACCTTCTGGTAGCGACGCTGCACACTGCATTCACGTTCGCCAAAGTTGGATACGGCACCGGAGCCGTCGCCGAGGATCTGGACTTCGATATGGCGCGCCCGGTTGATCAGGCGTTCAGCAAAAAGAGTCCCGACGCCGAAGGCGTTCATGGCTTCTGCGGTGGCTTCTGCGTAAAGGGTCTTCAGATCTGCCACATCGCTCACAGCACGTGCGCCACGTCCACCGCCCCCAGCGACCGCCTTCAAGATCATCGTGCTGCCGTTGCCCAGCGACCCAAAAAAGGCCTCGGCCTCATCCACCGAGCCGAGCTCCCCTGAACCGGTCAGGACCGGGACATCGTTCTCGCCAGCCACATCTCGCGCCCGAACCTTGTCCCCAAACAACTCCAGAGTCTCGACGAGTGGACCGACGAAGATCAGGCCAGCGTCGTGGCAGGCCTGCGCGAAGTCGGCGTTCTCTGCAAGGAATCCGTAGCCGGGGTGGACCGAGTCACATCCGGAAGCCCGGGCTGCGTTTACGACCTGCTTAATGTCCAGGTAGGGAGCGACGCCGCGCCCTTCCAACAGCACCGCCTCATCCGCCTTGTGAACGTGCAAGGCCTCGGCTTCATCCGACGGGTAGATCGACACGGTCGAAATCCCCATATCGGCGGCGGCGCGAATAATGCGGACCGCAATCTCTCCACGGTTCGCTACGAGAAGTTTGGACAGTGTCATCTGGCGTTTCTGCTACCTGTGATCATGCGGTTGGGCTTAGCGTCGCAAGGATACCTCTACGGACGGCGACGCACACGATAATCGCGCGATTTCGGTTCGGTGCATCCTGAGTGATGTTATCGTCCATCCCGCGGTGAGTTAATCCGGCGTATCCAGATGTACCGCTGTTATTTTCCGCACCGGTCAGGGTGAACGTACGAACGGACGATCTAGATGAACTCTAATCCCCAGGCTATCCCGCTCCCGAATGATTTTCCGGTCGAGTGGGATGCACCGGAAGACGCGAACCGCTACTGGACCCGCGATCGCATGCACCAGCCATTCGCCATGCCGATCCTGGCAGGTGATTTTTTCCAACTATCCACCGGCGTTGGAATGAACCTGGCGCACGAGCACTACGGACGTCCCATCCGAATGGATCGGAGCTTGATCAACTGTTACATGTTCGCCAGCGTTCGTATGGCCGTACCACCAGCCGAAATTCCTAAGGCAGGACGACAGGGAGAACAAAATACTCTCGCTGCGTTACCAACCATCTGGGAACGGTGGGAATCCGAGTGGTTACCGGAAGTTAAAGAACTCCTGGATGCGTGGGACGGATTCGATCTTGTCGGTGCGAGCGTCCAATCACTCCGAGACCATCTCTCAGAATCGTTCGAGAAATCAGCCCGGTGCTGGCATATCCACTTCTTACTAGCGCCACTAATCTCAGGTCCCAGCAGCATTTTCCGGGATCTCTATACGGACCTTTTTGGGGAAGATCGAGGTCTGGAATCACATGGATTAACCCTGGCGGAGGACAACAAAAGCCTGGAGACAGACAGAGAACTCTGGGTTCTCAGCCAATATTTGAGAAGCCTTGAAAACTTCCGGCCAGTCGTAGATACCGGGAATGACGAAGATTTACGGGAACTGCTTGGTGAACGTCTGGATCAGTTCCTCATGACCTACGGCCACCGGAGTGGCGATGGCAGCGGGATGGCCGGTCTGAGCTGGATTGAAGAGCCCTCTCCGGTACTTGCGACGATACGTGCTTACGCCCGTACGGACAGTCCAGACCCAAGGTTGGATCATTCTGAACGGCTCGCGGACCGGGATCGCCTGATCGACACAGCCCGGGAGAACCTTGCCGGTTACCCGGAGTCAGTTAGAGAGCAGTTCGACCAGGCCCTGATTCTGGCCCAGCAGGGCAGCCGATTGCAGGAAGACCACGCCTACTGGATAGACCAGCAGACGAACGCTCGAACTCATTACGTAACGATGGAGGCAGGCCGACGACTTGTGAACATCGGCGCGATTGGGGCGGCTGAAGACGTAAATCACCTTGGGTTGAACGAAATATTGGAAGCGCTGGACCGGCTGGCTGCCGGTGATGGCGTTGACCTCAATTCCTTGGTGCAGGAACGAACTGCGGACCTGGAATACTGGTCAAAGATCGATGCGCCCGTCGAGATCGGAGTGCGTCCAACCGGTGCCCGACCTGACACGGCTACATCCCGAGGTCAGGCTCGATTCTTCGGGACGCCGGTCGAGCAGGACGATGACCCGGCGACGGTCCACGGCACTCCGGCGTCCCCCGGTACAGTTGAGGGCATGGCGAAGATCGTCATCACGCTCGCGGACACCGAAAAGCTGTCCCCCGGCGACATCATGGTGGCGCCAACAACCTCACCTCCGTGGACGCCGCTGTTTCGTATCGCATCCGCCGTGGTCACGGATGCAGGCGGAGTGTTGAGCCACTGCGCAATTGTTGCCCGTGAGTACGGAATACCGGCGGTGGTCGGTACGGGCGTCGGCCCGTCCAACATCAAAGACGGTCAACAGGTTCTCGTAGATGGCGACGCAGGGTTGATCCGGATCCTGGACTGATTCGCACCACTGTTATCCGGGACACGACGAGCGACCCTAAGTACACTTCATCGTCGTGAGTTCAACTTCTCGACCCGGCCAGGAGAGTCTGCCCCGCATCGCCCGGACGCCGTTCTACTACGGTTGGGTGATCCTGGTGATCTCTGGCCTCGCAAGCTTCGCTTCAGCGCCCGGACAGACCTACACATTCTCCGTATTCCAGGACTCGTTTATCGAAGATCTGGGCGTGACGTCGACTACTGTCTCTAGTCTTTATCTGCTGGGCTCCCTGACTGCCGCAGGAATGGTGATTTTTGTGGGGCGAGGTCTGGACAGGTTCGGTCCGAGGATCATGCTCGTCGTCGCATCCCTCGCGCTGGGACTTGGCGCTGTATGGTTGTCACGAGTTGATGGTGCCTGGCAGCTCTACATAGGTTTCGCCATCATGCGGACCTTCGGTCAGGGTGCGTTGCAGTTGATTCCGGCGACGATGGTGTCAGTCTGGTTCGTACGGCGCCGCGCCATGGCCCTGGCGTTGATGGCCCTCGGGGGATCAATCGCCGGAGGAACGTTCCCGCTTTACGCCGACACATTGATCGATGGTGTGGGGTGGCGATCTGCCTGGGTGGCAATAGCTATCACTTCGTGGAGTCTACTTATCATCCCGGCGATCCTCTTCGTGAGGACCAGTCCTGAATCGGTCGGTCTACTCCCCGATGGCGACGCCGCTCCAGAAGATGATGATGATATTGCAACACCCACCATCCATGAACGCGCGTGGACCGTCAGCCAGGCGATGCGTACGCGTGCGCTCTGGCTCTTGATATTTGCAGGGTCTGCCCAGTCCTTGGTGGGAACCGGTGTCATGTTTCAGCAGGTCTCGATAATGTCTTCCAAGGGGCTCTCCTCTTCCGCCGCCGCCGGAGTGTTCGCTGTCTTCGCTCCAACTGCAATTACCGGCCAGTTCATCTCCGGGTACTTGTCTGGCAGGGTTCCAGCCCGCTACCTGTTGGCCGCCGGTCAGATGGGGATCGTAGTAGCCGTGATATTGCTTCTAAACGCGTCGGAGTTGTGGCAGGCGTACCTGTACGGAGCCGTGCTCGGAATCACGATGGGCTTCCTGATGAACATCAACCAGGCCATCTGGCCGGTTTACTTTGGACGCCGGAACCTGGGCAGCATCCGAGGCGTGACGAACTTCGGCATGATGACCTCCGCCGCGTTCGGGCCACTACCGCTCGCCCTCGCACTGGACATCACCGGCTCGTACACGCCGGGCCTCATCGCATACATGGTGTTGCCACCACTCTGTGGTGCTGCCGCGTTATTTGCTGGAAAACCGCCGACACATAGACCGGTGAGCGAAGGGCGCTCACCAGCTCCGGCTTAGTAGTCCGCGGAGTTATCTTCCGGGTAGAATCCAAGCCGGTCGTTTGTCTCGCGCAGATCGAAAATCTTCGAATCATTGTTGCTGATTGCGTATGCCAGCATAAACTCTGTCTCTACATTCAGCGCCAGCGTGAACGCCGTTATCAAATCTCGATAGCTTAAGAACATCGCCTGAACGTAGCTAGCGCTGGGTCGTCCGTCATAATCCTTCGGCGTATCTGATTTGCCTGTAGCTCCTATCCGCAATCCGACGAACTGAATTCCGTGATGGGTGGCGAAGTAGCGACCAAGCTGCTCCCCGGTCGCCTTGGAGACTCCGTATAGCGATGTGGCGTTCAGGGGATCATCCAAGCGATGCATAACGCGCTTTGTTTCATCTAGCACATCAGGAGCGTCGCCCATCGTTATCCCGTGCTGCGTGTGATTGGTTGTAGCGAAAACAACCTTTTTGACACCGGCACGTCGGCACTCGTCAAGCACGTTGTAGGTAGCCGAGATGTTGTTCTTTAACATGCTCTCCCAGGAGCCCATCGGGTCCGGGTCCCCCGCAAGGTGTACTACGGCATCTAGGCCCTCGAACAGGCCCTGCACGGCAGACGCGTCAGATAGATCGGCTGCGACCGACTCAAATGGCTGTGGAGCCAACGCGAATGGACTGATCTCGTACTCCGGCCGGAGTCCACTCCGGAGGAGCGTCCCGATGTGACCCTCTGATCCCGTAATACCTACTCGCAAGGCGGCACCTCCCCCCTCATGGTTGCTCGTGGACGGTTATCTTAATTGTTCACGGTCAAAGTGTAGGCTGTCCCCTCAAGTCGAATCCGAATCTTGAGGCGAAAGATGTCAAAAATCAGAGTTCTGGTCACCGGCGCGAGCGGCCAGATCGGCTACATGACGTTCAAGCGTCTGCTTGAGCAACCTGATCGTTATGAGGTCTATGGTCTCGACGTCAACCAGGCACCATCGGAGCGCGTGCCCGGATCGTGGAATCTAGACCTTCCGGGAGACCGGTTTTCGGTCTGTGACCTGTCCGACTTCGAGGCAGTTCGAGCTGCTGTGGAGTCGATGGACGTAGTGGCGCATCTCGGAGCTGATCCTGAGGGCGATGAGTGGGACAGCGTTCTCCAAAACAACATCATCGGGACATACAACGTCTTTGAGTCGGCGCGTCTCGCCGGTGTAAAACGGATCGTAGCGGCTAGCAGCATCATGGTTTCGCAAGGGCATCGGGAACTTGAGCCGTACAAGGCGATGACGGAGCGGCGGATGGATGATATCCCTGATGAGTTCCAGATGATCTCGCCGGACATTCCGGCGCGCCCGACCGGAATTTACGGCGCAAGCAAAGTGTGGTCAGAGTCACTGGCACGGGTCTACTCCGATACGCACGGCATTTCCTGCATATGCATACGTATCGGACAGGTTGAACGCGACCGACCTCGACCTCGGCAAGGTGCCGATATCTACGTGAGCCAGCGAGATATCGTTCAGGTTATCGAGAAATCGATCAACGCATCGGCGGACGTCCGGTTTGATGTGTTCTACGGTATGTCCAACAATGATTACCGGTGGGTCGATATTGACCATGCGAGAGACGTGATCGGCTTTATACCGCAAGACCGGGCCGAGAACGATCACGCTTACGATAGCCCCGCATCGTGAACCGTCCTACCCGGTTCCTGTGATAGCTTGCGGCTCGCAGGCTGCCGAATCCGGTACCGGTACAAATCCATCGTGGTTCCAGCAGAGGGAGTCCGACCGTGGCGTCATCGAATGATCCGATCCGATCTCAACCGATCCTGGTGAACGAAATTCCCTGGGTTGAGGGCGCTCCCGGGATGCGAACAAGGCCGCTCTGGGAAGACCCGGCGACCGACCGCAAGGCACATATCGTCGAGTTCGAACCGGGCGCGGGAATGCCCTTACATCGGCATGTCGGACACGAGCTGATCTACCTGATCGAGGGATCGCTTGTTGATGAGTCCGGCACGCTCCGACCGGGCAACGTTGCGTACCGGCCCGACGGCTGTGTCCACTCCAACTCCAGCCCCAACGGGGCTATCGCACTGGCCATTATCGCAGGCGGCAATGAGGATGCCACCGAGATAGGCGATGCTCCGGGTTCGGATATTCATGTGCCGGAAGACCTTTCGTGGGAGACGACTCCGAGGGGTACCTACACAAAACGGCTCGTTGCCAACGAAGCCGCCAAAATGACCGCTGCTATCAACCGATTCCCGACAGGTGCCGGTATACCGAAGCATCAGCACCACGGCGACGAGTTGATCTTCGTCATCGAGGGCGCCAGTGAGGACGAGGGTGGCCGGATTACTCCTGGCAATTTGAGCTACCGTCCAAACGGCACCGTGCACACGGTGAGTACCGCTCTTGGTGCGACGATCTTCGGAGTCGTCTGGGGTCACACGGAAGCGCTTTAGTAACCGGAGATTACGGCAAATGACACGAATTGAGCCGCTTAACGAGCGTCACCAGGTCGCCCCGGAAGGACTCGAAGCGTTCGACAGGATCATGGGCTCCCGGAAGAAGCTGACCGGTGGCCCGATGGCGATGATGCTGCACTCGCCGGAAATGGCCTGGCGCACAACCCAGCTCAGCAATGAGCTGCGTTTCAACTCGTCGCTCCCTGAGAACGTTCTGGAGCTGAGCATCATCATCGGTGCACGTGCAGCAGACAACGAGTTCACATGGTCCGAGCACGTGCCGTGGGCTCAGGAAGCCGGGGTTAGCGATGCAGCCGTGGACGCCATTGGACGACGTACAGAGGACATTTCTGCCCTGGATGAGACGGAGCAGATCGTCATCGAGTTCGGCAACGAGCTTATGTACGACCGCAAATTGACCGACGCCACTTTTGAGCGAGCCAAAGCTCGGTGGGGCGACCGCGGTGCCATCGAAATATCACACCTGATGGGCTACTACGGCATGATCGGCTGCCTCGTCCGCACAGCAGGCATGCAGCCCCGGCCTAACGGGCCGAGGTTCCCGGTATAAAACGACCAGACTCCGGCCACTCCCCCAACAGAACG
>JABIGL010000129.1 GCA_018650185.1 Chloroflexota bacterium | reverse complement strand
TTTGAACACCAACCACTTTCGCTCGGAGTACTCGATCCCCCGCCTCAACCAAACACAATCTCGCTGGCGAGCTGCGCTGTGAGCGGTAACGCGGCGAGCACCGGCCTGCCACAAAGCCGTGCGAACTCATCTCGATCAGCAGCCGTGTGGTCCATACAATCCAGCACCACAAGTTCCAATGAAGGATCGGACATCTCGAGCGCCGCGGCCTCGATCTCATCCCTCTTAACCGCAGATGCGAAAGCCATCTTCACCTCGAACCCATCCCGTTCCCAGTTGGCCCGCGCTGACTCCATCTGCGATGCGATGGGAGAAACAACGCCTATCCGGCCTGTCGTCGTTACCGCAGATGCCATCCCGGATAGCAAGCGTCCCGGATACAGCACCGGCACGTCGCAGTCGAAATCCGGAAAGTCACCTGCGCAGCAGATCGCTATAGCCTCAGCGCCCTGCCCCGCCATCTCAGAAACCCGTACACCTAGCAAAGGTGCCAGAAACGACAAATCGATATCGCGCGTTGACCCGTCCGCAAGAATCGTCTGAATCGGGTATTCGGACGATCCACCGGCGGCATCATCGATCTCATTCATAGACAAACCATCAAGCGCACCCACGAGCCGCACCTCCGCACCGGGCATGGTCGCCTGAAACGCTTCCACAAACTCAGGATTCGGACCCTGGTCTGTCGTCACAAGCCCGATAATCGTCAAAAGTTGTCCTTGTCTGAAACAAGACCGCCGCCACAACAATTACATTGGGCGGCGATCTAGATTTTACCGTTAAGTTCAGCTCAGTCTTAACTTCAAGCCCTGTACTGATCGATCCCTTCCGTTACCGGTGCAGGACCGCTCGGCAAGATCGCCGTCTTCGCCCTATCGGCACCCACAACCAGGATGTAGCAGTCGTCCGCTGAGTCCATCACCGGAAACTCGATCTCTAGTCGCTGTTCCTCGGTCAAGTTCTCCAGCCACTTCCACTTCTCTGACACCCGGGCCTCTCCCTCAAGCGGCATGTACTGGATCATCTTGCCGAGCGAGTGATTGGCGTTCTGCTGGATGAACTCTTTGGCGGCCTGCTTGGTGAACTCCTGCTTGCCCACGGGTCCAGCGACGTCCGGGGGCATCAGGATCAGGCGCTGGGTGTGCCCTTTATCCTGGATGCTCTTGGTTCCGAACACGCATCCGTATGCGAGGTTCTTCAGGAGGCCCTCTGCGGTCGTGTTGCCCTGGTCCTGTTGATCCAGCTCTCCGTCCGTGATGAAGAGGCTGACAGTGCTCTCGTCACGGCTGAATCCCTGGTCCACGTGGAAGGGGTCCCACGGACTCATATCTTCGTTCTCGGCTATGCACTGGATGAACTTACGGGTCGTCCCGATGGTGTCCATATCCATCTTGCCCGGGTACCAGTAGCCGATATTCCGGAAGCACATCGCAAAGGCCCGACCGACGACCGTGTTCACCTGATTATCACGGCCCGGACCAATCGCTGAACGTGGGTTAAATCCCAGTTCGTCGATAATCGGACCGTTCACGATCAAGAACGGTGCCTGGGGGCTGGTGGACATGAGCAAAGACTTGCCGCCGTCCGCCTGGATGTTTGAGATCGCCTTGACAGCAGCGATCACCACCGGAAGGTGTTCTGGTTTTGCGCCGGCCATTACGGAGTTGATGGCGATCTTCTCGACCGTGGCAATTCCGAAGCCCGGGGGCATGTCACAGACTACGTGATCCGGTGGGAGGTTAGTGCCGGTCAGCATCTCCGCCACGGCTTCCTGGGTCGCCGGGAACAGAGGCAACCCGTCACCGAGGTCCTCGCTGATCAGGTCGTCATTCATCGCCAACACGGCTTCATACCGGTCATCTGCCTCGTAAGTACGTCCGCCGACCGTGTCGATGTCGGATACTCGGGCGTCCATCTCAGAAGTCAGTTGCCCGATGAGTTCGTCGATCACGTCCGCCGTCTGGCTACGGCACAGGTCGTGCTCAAGGTTTCGGTAGATACGCGGCACAACCACCCACTGCAGGGAAGGCATGCCAAACGCTCGTGTACTCGCAACCGCGTCCTCAACGAAGCGGCCGGAGACGATAGGAACGGCAGGGGTGCCGGTCTTCTCGATTTCGATCATGTCGTAGCACATCCACGACGCGCAGGTCCCTCAGTCAGCCGTGGCGCCGATAACGACGTCACTCTCCTCTGCGCACTTCTGCCGGATGTGCTCCGGGGCCGGGTAGTTGTTCCCGTTGTAGAAGTTGACCTTCACGTTCTTGAACCGCTGCTTAATCAGATCACCCGCGGTGTTGAGCGCAACATCACCGCCATGCGTGCCGCTCCACAGCAGCCCGACGGTCAATCCATCGAGCGACTTCGGGCGCGGGGTGGTCGTGAACGAGTTCACCACGCCCCGTTGCTCCGCTACGGGATTCTGTACCTCAAGTGTGTACATGCTTAGAAATCTCCGTCCTGTTGAGACCTTCTCATCACAAAGCCCGGACATAGCCGGACCAACTGGCCGGAATCCTATCGGATTTGAGGTGTGCGCGTGAGCGGCCAGGTTCCGGCACTACGTGTTCCGTATGTTGAAGCACTCATCTGGTAGGACGCCGGTAATAACCTCAACCCGTTCTCCCCGAGCTGTTAGCTCCACGAGGCGCTCTAGCGTGTAGTCGCCCCATTTTGACGTGCCGGGTTTTGGACGCCCTCCGAGGACCAGGGTCGAGATACCGGTAGCGAGGATCGCTCCGCAGCACATGGGACACGGCTCAAACGTCGAATACAGGGTTGTTCCTGTCAGGACAGGCCCGTTGGAAAAGTATTGATTCCATGATTCCTGTGCTTTGGGATGGTACTTGGACGCAGCGTAATTTCTTATCGCTACCGACTCAGCGTGGGCGGTAGGGTCGTGTTCTGTATTCTCAAGGTTTCTCCCGCGACCGATGATCTCTCCGTCACGAACGATTATTGAGCCAACGCCCTGGTTACTCTCTTCTGCGGATCGGGCCGCCTCTTCTAGCGCTATTCGCATGAACCGTTCATGTGTTTGTGAGTCAGTCATTTAGTTCCTTCGTGAATGATCTAGATAGCGTCCAGGAAATCGAAAAGCGATCGGCGGAACTCGATCGGCGCGTCCTTATGAACGCTGTGCCCGACGTCTAGTTTGACGTGCGTGCAGTCAGACACCCCTGCCCGAATATGCTCCGCAGCCTCGTCGCTGACCACACCACCCTGATCGGGGTCTGCCTGCACGAGAAGTACCGGGCACTTGATGTTTGATAGTTCGGTCCCCGGATCGTAATCGTCAAACATCGCCCCATCGATAAACGGATTCCACGTTTCCGGATCCATCTTGATGGCTTGTGATGCGTCCAGACGCTGGGCCGCTGCGTCTTTGGTAGGACTGTTACCGTCCAGACCGGCGATTGCTTCGTGAAAAGACGGCGAGGTCCGTAGGAGGTCACGTGCCCCTTCCATCCATACCCGCGCTTCGGTCACCACTTCACGTCCGCCCGAAACATGTGGGTCTTCCAGCACGACCGCCCTCGTCAACTCCGGGTGTCTCGCGGCCACACCCATAGCCGTGGCCCCGCCCATGGAGTGCCCGGCCACGACGGCCGGTCCGCCGACAACAGCCTTGATGTACGACGCCGCGTCCCGGGTCCGTGCTCCGTACCCGTAGTCGCCATCTTCTGATCCAGTGGAATCACCGTGACCCCTGGCGTCCGGAATGAGAACGCGCCACCGACCTGACAGCAACCCGATCTCCTGCGACCATGCCCGCCAGTCGCTCGTAAACCCGTGCAACAGGACAATCGGATCGCCCTCGCCGACCTCGAAATAATTCAGAGTTACCTCACCGGTGTCGTGCGTGCCTTGTTTAAGCAATCTTTCCCCCACTCCCGGTCGACACCGGGTTGCGAATGTCGTTGGCCATTCTCGTGGTTAAGCGTTTAAGAATGTTCGGGATGATACAGGCCCTGGACGACAGTCATCCGGGTAAACACTTGCCGAGCGGCCCGACCTCGTACATGATCGGCAACTGATTCATAAATACCTTGCCAAATATCGACGAGGGAGACCACCCCGCAATTGACATCCTCAAGTAGTTCCCGCCCGAAGATCCTTGTGACCCGCCGTCAGTTTCAGGATCAGGTCGACCGACTTAACGAGGTCTCGGATGCCCTCGTCCTGGACCGCCCCGCCCCTGCAAAACCTGATGAACTCAGAGTCGCAGCAACAAACGCACACGGCATCTTCGCCCACATCACCGATGCCATCGATGCATCTGTGATGGATGCCGCCGGGTCCAATCTCAAGGTCATCGCTGAGTTCGGCGTCGGCTACGACAACATCGACGTAGACGTCGCCTCGGAGCGCAATATCGCCGTCGCAAACACGCCCGGCGTTCTCACCGAGACCGCGGCAGACTTCGGGTTCACGATGATCCAGGCGGCCGGCCGGAGGATCGCCGAAAGCGACCGCTTTGTCCGACGAGGTGAGTGGCAGTGGTTCGAGCCGCTGGACCTTCTGGGCGTGGACATCTACGGGTCGACGCTTGGGATCGTCGGTTTTGGCCGCATCGGGAGCGCGGTCGCAAGGCGAGCAGTGGCGTCCGGGATGAACGTGATCTACCTGACACGCAGCCAGCCAGAGGAAGACTATGGCTGCGAGCGCGTGAACAGCCTGAATGAACTGTTGGAGCGGTCCGACTTCGTCTCAATCCACTGCCCGCTTACACCTGAGACAAACCAGCTGATCGGCGCAGCTGAACTGAAACGTATGAAGCCTGAAGCATCGCTTATCAACACTGCACGTGGCCCAATTGTGGACACAGAAGCGTTAACAACCGCACTTCAAAACGGAGACATCGCCTACGCGGCATTAGACGTCACGGACCCGGAGCCGATCGCCCCGGATCATCCGCTGGTGTCACTGGAAAACGTGACCATCGTTCCACACATCGCATCGGCTACGGTCGGTACGCGCCGGAAGATGTCGGAGATGACGGTAGAAAACATTCTCGCCACGCTCAACGGAAAACTTCCGCCGAACTGCGTGAATGCAGATCGAATCAACTGGGGTTAGATATGAAACACCGCTGATCCCCACTCCCGTTGGGAGAGGATCAGGGTGAGGGAGAAGCCCGTTCCGGTTCGCCGCTCCCTGAGGCCCTCAAAAGGGGCAGCCTAGTGGGTGCTGCCGAGGCCTCGCTGCCAGGCAAAGAACGCAACGACAAGCGGGAAAATTGCTCCACCGACCAACCACAACGTCAGGACCGCCTTGGTCAACTTGTTCATTCGAGGCTCTTTCCCATCTAGATACGAGGATGTGGCGAAATTCCGCCGGATTGCCGCCACATCATACCGTTCCCACAACCTGATCGTCCCCTGTTTTTCAAATTGGAGTCCAGATGTTTGATGTCGTAATCAAAAACGGTCTCGTGCTGGATGGAACCGGTGCGCAGGGGTACAACGCTGATATCGGGATACGCGGTGACCGGATTGTGGCTATCGGAGAAGTTGGAGATGATGCCAAGAAGGTCATCGATGCTTCCGGTTCAGTCGTAACACCCGGTTTTATCGACCTGCACGCCCATAGCGACCTGTCCTTCCTGTTAGATCCCCATGCCGACAGCAAGCTGCGTCAAGGAGTGACTTTGGAACTGGTCGGCAACTGTGGCATGAGCTACTGCGCGCCCCTGAACGACAAAACGATGGGAACCTTCGCTGGATGGAAGTCGCGCCTCGGTGGCGACCCGTCTGAGAGCGATCCCGGCTGGACGGAATTCGGCGGATTCCTGGACGCGCTGTCCGAGTCCGGATCGGCCATCAACGTAGCGACTCAAATAGGTCACAACCAGGTGCGGAGTGCGGTGATCGGTGCAGACGCCCGAGCACCCTCCTATGAAGAATTAGAGACAATGCGACGGATCGTCGCAGAGGCCCTCGATGCGGGCGCTATGGGTTTCTCCACCGGGCTGTACTTTCCACCCGGCTACTACTCTCTGACCGATGAAATCATCGCCCTCAACCAGGAGGCGGCAGATCGCAACCGACTGTACTCAAGCCACACACGGTCGGAATCAGATGAGCCTCCGGGCCTATTCGTGGCGCTGAACGAAGCCATAGAGATCGGTCGACGCACCGGCGGGCGTGTTGAAGTATCGCATGTGAAGGCACACGGTCCGCGCGTTTGGGATCGGTCGGCGCAGATACTGGAGACGATGCGTGATGCCCGCCGGGATGGCGTTGATGTGGCCGGAGATCAGTACCCGTACACCGCGTGTGGTACTCCCCTCAGCGGGGCGATCTTTAATCGATGGGCACACGATGGCGGCAGACCCGCTTTGCTAGAGCGAATTGGCGACGCGGATCTGCTGCAACGACTCCGTTCTGAGGCTGACTACGCCATGGTGCGATTCCAGGGTCCTGAAGGCTGCGTGATCTCGGGGTACGACCCCGATCACTCACTGGAGGGTCAAACACTTGCGGAGATTGCGGACTCCCGTGGCGGTGACGCTATCGACACGGCGTTCGAGCTGTTGCAGGAAGGCGAGGTGTCGGTGGTTCTCACTTCGATGTGCGACTCAGACGTAGACACCATCGCCGCAGGTGAGTTCATATCAGTGGCGTCGGACGGCATGTCGCTACGCACCGAGGGCCCGCTTTCCACCGGCAAGCCGCATCCCCGAAGCTACGGAACGAACGCACGTTTTATCGAGCGCATGGTCCTGGAGCGCAACGTAGTCGGGCTTGAGGAGGCGATCCGAAAGATGACCTCCCTGCCCGCCCAACGATTGGGCCTTGAAAATCGCGGCCGCATCGCACCAGGACAATTCGCAGATATCGCCGTTTTCGAACCGGGGTCAATGCGAGAGCACGCCACATTCTCTGATCCACATCAGTACTCGACCGGTGTCTCTGAAGTGTTGGTGAACGGGAAGGTTGCGCTGGCCGGCGGATTACCGACGGGTGCCACAGAAGGCCGCGTGGTGCAGGATAACGCAGGCTAATCTGCGGTCCCAGAAACCTTTCTACCCTTCGGGCATCGTATGCCTCAGGGACGTTGGATGGTGATCTAGGCCACGCGAGTTCACCAACCAGGTGGCAAACTGCCCCGATTGATCAGCAACTGTGATGGCCAACACCGCGGATAACCGCCCGAATGGGCGTACAGGCAAATGACTTGATCTTTTACGAAGACCCGGAAGAGGAAAAAGGCTCGCTAAGGCTGCGGATATTCCGCAACCTCCTGCTTGGCTGGGCCATGTTCATCTCGGTCGCTGGCGTTGGAGTCGTATCCCTGCTGATCCTGTTCCCGCCTGGAGAGGCCATATTTAGGTCCATCTTCAACGACGCGTGCGAGCGAGGCCCGGTCCACACCGCTAACATCGACATCGGGGATGCGACGGTGCTGCAAATAATCGGCGACCGGGGAGATCTGGCCGTAGAGGGACGACGAGGCCGATCGTCCATCAGCGTTGTTGGCCGCAGTTGCGGAACAATCGAGTCAAGACGACACTTTGAATCGATTGTGTTCACTACGTCCAAAACAGACGACGAGATCATTGTCGCCGTGAAGTTGCCGCGCAAGGCGAACCTGGGCGAGTTGCAAGACAACATCCGAATGGATGTTCAGATTCTCGTCCCGGAAAATTTCCCCCGAGTAGAGATCGACAATGGAGACGGTTCGGTTTTTGTAGCCAATGTCAGAGAGCTTCAGGCGGTTGTCGGTTTTGGAAACCTGGACGCCACAAACATAGGTGGAGCAGTTGACGTAGACGAGCTTATAGGATCGATTTCGCTCATCGATATCCGAGGCGACGTGGAGGTCGACGATCTAAAGGGATACGGTGAGGTATTCCTGACTGCAATCACCGGCAACGTCAACATCGGATCCAACCAGAGTGGGCCTGCGAGAATCTCCGATATCGGTGGGGATGTGACAATCGGTAACGCCGGAACGGGGCGTCTGACCGTGGCCCGAGTTGGCGGTGACCTTTCTGTGGACCTCAACCTGCTAGGACGTATTTCGATTGATGAGATTGAGGGGCTTGTAAGCCTCCCCGGAGACCCAGGCACGTGACACCAAATATCTCAATCACAAACGTAAACGTAATCGACGGGCTTGGCGGAGTGACTGACAACGCCACGGTCGTCGTAAGTGGCTCGTCTATTCAGAGCGTGACGCACGCCAATCAATCAACTGCCCCGTCAGATGGCACACGGACGATAGACGGCACGGGCCGCTGGCTGATGCCCGGCCTCATCAACTGCCACGACCATCTTTGCAACAAGTGGCTCCGCACCACGCCGGCATCTGACTACCAGTCGGCTCGCCTACAACGCCGTAACGCGACCCCCGGCACAAATGCACTCGAGGCCGCTGGAAACGCCACCTGGGAGTTGAGACAAGGTGTGACGACGGTGCGGGAGCTTGGCGGGCCGGGAATGGCCATCGGACAGGAGATGTTCACCAACGTGGACATCCGTGACGCCATCGCCGCTGGACGCGTGCCCGGACCGCGCGTGCTGGCAAGCCGACTCATCATCGCCATGACAGGCGGCCACGGAACGCCCTGGTACGGCGTTCGAGAAGCCGATGGACCGGACGAGGTCCGAAAGTCAATCCGTGAACAGCTCAAGGGCGGTGCGGACTGCATCAAAATTATGTCCACCGCCGGGCTCGCCAACTATCCGCACGAAAGCCCGGACACCGATGAGTACACTCTTGAAGAGTTGACGGCGGGCGCCGATGAAGCGCACCGGTTCAACAAGCTCATCACCACCCACGCCATGTCTGATTCAGCAGTCAGGCGGGCCATCAAGGCCGGAGTCGATACCATCGAACACGCCTTCCTGACAACAGCGGACGGTGTGGCTGCGATGGCGGACGGCGGCGTGTCCTTCGTGCCTACCGCTCGGGTCGCATGGCGAATGGCCCGCAACTCCCCTCCTGCCCTGGCCGAGCTGCTTGAAAGCGCTGGGCACAGGGACCGCGTTCTTGAAGCCGTCGATCGCGGTGTTCGGGTCGGAGTCGGAACAGACTCCCGGTTTACCGTCCTGGAGGAGATGGAGACGCTCGTCGACTACGGAATGCCGGTGGAGTCCGTGCTCCGTGGCGCAACGGGCGTGGCCGCAGAGATCTGTGGGTTGGACGACTCCGGGGTGGTGGCGCCCGGGAAGCGAGCCGACCTTTTGGTACTCGGGGCAAACCCGCTGGACGGACTACGACCGGCGTTCGAGCAGCTTGAAACGGTCATCAAAGCAGGTGAGGTAGTTGTGTCCACCGATCACAGCGAGGCATCGCTACGGCCACTTCCCCCTCCTCAACCGCTGAACTAACCCCTCTGACACAAAAAGACCGGGACGCACATGACGTCCCGGTCTTTTCGTTTATCTAGATTTGAGTTTGCTCAGTCGGCGGGCTTGTGCTTTTCAACCAGTGCCACCACGACCGAGTCAAACTGATCGTCCAGTGGGCGTTGAGCGTCCGATAAAGCAACCGCCAGGTGCGTCTCTTTCAGCAGGCGATCGTAATCCTCGGAACTTCCGTGTGACCCTTCCAGGTCACCGAAAAGCGCGTCTAGATCAGACTTCTCGAACAACTATTAACTCCTGTATCTGTTCCCGGTTAGCGGACAGGGTGTGGCTCAAGCGAAGCTCGCCTGGACCACACCTCAAGAACTATTCGTCTCCGATGGTCGAGATACCCTTATCGAGGATAGCCCTGAGTTCCTTAACGAAAGCAGCCGTCTCTTCCGGCGTTGCCCCGTTTCCGTCTTCAACCTTGTCCTTGAACTCAGCGAAAAGCCACTCGTCCTTGGTCCCTTTCGGGAAGTCGAACAGGCTCCTGTCGAATGACGGAAGCTCGCCCGGCCCAAAGTAGCCTTTTTCTCTTAGCTCAAAGCCTTCCAGGTTGTGCGTGCGCTTGCCCAGCACTTCGCCGGTCTCGACGTAATGCTCCATCACTGGCTTCATGCCATAGCGCTGAATTGGGCAGGCCTTCATGCAGACGGCGCACCCCTCGTACGTGGACATCACCGGACGGCATCGGTCATATATGAGCTTGTTCTTCTCGACACCCCGGTACCAGACCTTGTCCCGGGTGATGGCCCTCGCCGGGCACCTGTCTGCGCAGACCAGGCACTCCTGACAGAACTTGTGGACGCCATAGTCGACAGGCTCGTCGTAGGTCATCGGGCCGTCTGTCGTGATGATCGCCAGGCGTGCTCGTGAGCCAAAGTGAGGCGAGAGCAGCTGGCCGTTTGCGCCAAGCTGGCCCATTCCGGCGGCCACGAACATCGGTAGAAACGGCGAACTGTTGTCGTTCGGGCTGTGAACCTGTGCGTGGTAGCCGAGTGAACGGATGAAGTCTGCGAGAGCGAGACACTGCTCGTTCTCGGTCTCATACGTCCCGAAGTGAGCGAACTCCGCTTCCAGGCTCGGGAGACTTTGCGTCTGCGCGTAGTCTTGTTCCAGAGCGACGCAGATGGCGCCCGGGAATTTCACCCAGCGCTTCTTGCTTTGAAAGGTGTATCGGCGGTCGTATCGGGTGAAACCGACGTCGCCAAAACCGAGTTCGTACGCCTTGCGTCGAATGTCTTCGGTTATATCTCTATCGACCGGCTCTGCGGTTGGTTCGATCTCTCCCGTCGTAGCGGCGGCCGCTACGAAAGGCGCGTTCGCCTTTTCGTGGAGCTCTCGATACTCGTAAACCTCAGGTGTGTAGACAGACCATGACCATTCGCGGTCAGCGGCCTTCTCTACATTCTGCGATTCGAGCGGATACTCGCGGCTGTAAAAAGCCACGTCTTTTTCGATCTGCGGTATCCCCGGTACCCCGGCAATATCCTCAGCGACCGGTATCTCAACGACCGGAGATTCAAGAGTGGTGCCAGTACGTCGAACAACGTGATGGACTTTCTTCGGCATTAGCCAACCTCCTCAGGGTTCGTCCGCACTATATATTGCCGCGGGTCGAAATGTGCACCCCAGTATTAATACGGGTTCTGTATTTGTGGGACAAAGAACAAATCTGGTCCGATTTCACAACAAGATGTGTCGGATTGCACCCTGTATCACCCATTTCTTGCCCAGTAAGCTCCTGATATTGGCCATACATTGGCAAGAGAACGTGAGGCTGGAGTGCGAAGAGTTATACGACGACGTGTGATCCGCCGGAAACGGCGAAAAGCCGGTACGCCCGGCATCGATCACGACGAATCGGGGCAGAACCAACCGCAGGCGAAAATCGCGCTCGCCCCGGCCATACCGGAACCTGAGGCGATAGTGCCGGATCCAGTGTCTGAATCCGAACCTTCGTCGGGACCAGCCCTGTACATGGCGATCCCAGGAAGCAATGGCCAGGGGCCGACCGTAATCGTGGGTGATGCCTCCAAACAGCGTAGGCCTGCAGTACTTCCAATCATTAACGAACCGGTTGCCGACGCGACGGTAGGCGTGATCGGCCGGCCGATGTTCCGCGAGCAGGTGCACTCCATCCTGAACTTGATTCCGCAGGTTTCGCTCGCATTTGAGCACGAGGGTCCGGTGACGCACAAAATGGTGTCGGAACACCCATCGACGGGCGTCGTCATTGTCGACAGCGAGTCCGGCAAGCAGATGGCACGACGTGCACCGGTGCTAAACAGCGGAGACGTCCTCTCACAGGTTCCCGTTGTGTTGCTCGCAGATCCGGCCGGATTCCGGCCACCTAATGAAGTCGCCGTCGTTATCGGTCGACACTGGTCCGTACTTCTGCTGACAAGTGCAGAAAATCCGCTCCGCCTTTCCCGGACAATCCAGAAGGCCGCCGCGGGCAAACAGACACTGGACACCGGGATCGACCCTAGGTTGATCCGTATGGCGGACGAACTCTCTGTCGAGCGCAAGGCCCCTAAACGCTAACCCGAACTCT
>JABIGL010000116.1 GCA_018650185.1 Chloroflexota bacterium | reverse complement strand
CGCACGCGCACCACGTCGTTGAGTGATGAACCAGCCCTGTGCATCACGTCGGCCGCCGCCTGATACACCTGCCGCGTCTCTGACACAGCGCTGCCCCGTTGGGATGGGATCAATCCGGACGAATAAATCCGGTCCCCGACTACCGCGAGGGTGGCCGTTCCAAGAACCGATTCAAGATTGCCGCCGGTGGTGATGGTAGAACGCAAGTCGATGTGTCCTCTTCTGTGTGTTTTGTAATCCGAGCGGTCAGCTATCCGATGGGAGCGAAGCGCCTTCGATGGCTCCGTGACCTCTAAGGAACTCCTGAGCGGTCACGGCGCTACGTCCTTCCAACTGGAGGCGCTGAACATCCAGACTTCCCTTGGCCGTACCTATCACCAGTTGATCCCCCGAGATCCTCACAACCCCGGGAGACCCAGTGTTACCCGAGGCAACAGCTTCAAGAATTTTGAGTAACTTGCCGTTCCAACGGGTAAATGTTCCCGGCCATGGATGATAGGCACGTATAAGCCGCGCTAATTCGGTCGCAGGCTTGCTGAAGTCTAGTTCGCCGTCCGATTTCTCGATCAGGCTTGTGACCGTTGCAGCGGAGTCATCTTGCGGCGTAACAGATATGTCTCCGCGCTCCCATGCGGGGATGCTCTCGACCATCAGATCGACCCCCAGCGTGAAGAGTTCGTTGGTCAGCGTTTCCGCGTTGTCGGTCTCTTTGATCGGTATAGGCGGCGATTGGGCGACTACGGGTCCGGTGTCCATGCCTTCGTCGAGAAGCATGACCGAGACTCCTGTCTCGGTGATACCGTCACGGATCGCCGACACGACGGGGCTTGGCCCGCGGTACAGCGGCAGTAGAGAGGGGTGAACATTAAGAACGCCGCGTGGCGGGATTTCCAGGACTGCGGAGGGCAAAAGCCGCCCGTAAGCGAGGACGACGAAGATATCCGCGGCGGCAGCGGCCAATGCCTGAACGATGTCATCACCGCGCAGGTTCGCAGGGGTGTGAACCGGCAGGCCAAGCTCCAGCGCTGCCGTTTTTACCGGGGTCGGTTGCGGTTCTTTGGCCCGGCCTGATTTCCGGTCCGGTCGCGTGTAAACCGCGACAATGTCATGGCCCTGTTCGGCCAGAGCGCGGAGGGCTTTCGCCGCGGGATCAGGGGTCCCGAAAAAAACGATCCGGGTCACTGAGCTGACCCCCTCATCACCAGATTTTGTTGGTCCTCACCAAAACTGAATCGGGTTGAGGGTTGACGCGCGGGTGCCACGGAGCTTATTACACGGTTCCGGATCATTTCCCAACCTGCAGTCGGCATATTTGAGTCAATCGAGCCGCCAAAATATTTCCCCATCTGTCGACTCTAAATTGAGTCCCTGCGGGGGTTGTGTTTCCCGGGGTACATGGTAACGTTACTGCGGCTTCGGAGTGGTGCGCAGGTGCAGCGCGGACCGACACCGAGAGCATATTTTCGGTCCCTGTTTTGACCCGGGATCATTCATCGAGCACCCGCCTCTCTGATCCCGCCAGAGGACGCCATTCTGACCACTCAAGCGCCATCACAACTCTGGACCGCCACACTCGGCCGTCTACAGCTAGAAGTGCCCAGGCCAAATTTTGAAACCTGGCTTAAGGGCACACAGGCGCTGCGTTTCGATGATGAAACTCTGGTCATCGGCACCGAGAACGCTTTCGCAGCAACAATGCTGGAAGAACGCTTGGCCGCGACCATTTCGCGGGCAGTAGAGCGTATCGCAGGACAACCAGTTACCGTGCGATTTGAAGTCATAGCAGATCCGGCCAATCCGACGGTTCCGGCTACCCGTGAACCGACATCTGAGTTACAGGCCGATTCTTCTAATCGGTCCAGCCGTTCAGATCTTGAGCGCGAGTCCCAGTTCGGATCTCTCCCTCTCAACCCGCGCTATACCTTCGACGAGTTTGTTGTCGGTCCGTCGAACGAACTGGCACACGCGGCCGCTACCCGCGCCGCAGCAGAGCCCGGGCGGGTTTACAACCCCTTATATCTGTACGCTGGAGTTGGGTTGGGCAAGACCCATCTATTGCAGGCTATCGGGAATGAACTCAAGTCCCGCGGCATGCACCTCATTTATGTCAGTAGTGAACGGTTCACCAACGACTACATCCGCTCCATCCAGGATGGCACCACCGAGCAATTCCGGGCTTTCTACAGGGGTGCGGACGCACTCCTCGTTGACGACATCCAGTTCATCGCCGGGAAGGCGCAAACCCAGGAAGGGTTCTTCCATACCTTCAATGAGCTGCACATGGGCGGTAAACAGGTTGTAGTAACAGGCGACGAGCCTGCGCGACAGTCTTTGCTTGAAGAGCGAATCCAGTCACGTCTTGAGGGTGGACTGGTGGTCGATATTCAGCCGCCGGACTACGAGACGAGAACAGCGATTCTTCGTGAGAAGGTCAAAGTGATGCAGGTACAGCTTCCGGGGGATGTCCTGGACGTTGTCGCCTCTCGCCCATCTTCCAACGTCCGAGAGCTTGAAGGTTCACTCAACCGGATAGTTGCCTACGCTCAGATGACCGGAGCGCCCGTCACGGTCGAGGTGGCCCGAAAAGCATTAGGTGATCTTCTAAACACTCGGCCGGAAGCCCCGAGAACCCCATCCGCCGTTATCAACGCCGTCTCTGAACAATTCGGTACGGACTCAGAAACGCTCAAGGGTCCACGTAGGACGAAAGAAGTCTCGTTGGCCCGTCACGTTGCCATGTATCTCCTCAGAGAGACCAGCGCGCTTAGCTCCCCGCAGGTGGGTCTCGCGCTTGGCGGTAGGGACCATTCCACTGTTCTGTATGCTCAGAAGAAGGTCGAAGAACTCATAGAGACCGACCCTGAGCTCAGAAGCGTTATTGCTACAATCCGGCAACGTCTGGCCAGCCAGCCCAGATAGGGCGGATTTCACACGATCTGGTAGCCCTTTTGGGCCCTTGATTGCGGACATACGCCATATATTTGCGTTTACTCGCAATTCACTTATTGATCGTCAGGTTGTGGATAAGTCTGCCGAATCTTGTGGATAACTGGGGTTTCTTGTGAAAACACCAGTCTTGTCACGGGCCGAGAAATTGGCGATCGGCCCGTAGTACCCCCGGGCGCACAGGATTTCCACATAAACCTCTCAACCGTTCCGCCTCCATTCACTCCTAAATAGAATAGGTATCCCGGCTATCCACCGCCTTATTAAGATGATGAACGTGACAAAGTACAAATCTTTTCTGGTGATTGTGAATTGATAGATTCCACTCTTATTCATATCAGTGCGGGGGACGGAGGAAACGGAGTCGTTTCATTTCGCCGTGAGAAGTTTGCGCCAAACGGAGGTCCGGATGGCGGCGATGGCGGCGATGGTGGTGATATATATCTCGTGGCTGACAGGTCGCTCAACACACTCCAGAAGTTTCAGTACAGACAGAGGTTTGAGGCTGGATCAGGCGGAAGCGGTTCCAGCAAGAAGAAACATGGTGCGAGTGCCGATGATCTTGTTATCACTCTTCCTGTAGGAACAGAGGTCTGGCAAGTCTCGTCAGATCCAGAAGTCGAAGATGAGCTTCTGGCGGACCTCTCTGAAGACGGAGACAGGGTGCTTGCTGCCAGGGGCGGAAGGGGTGGTCAGGGCAACGTTAAATATGTGACCGCTCAGAATCAGGAGCCGCTACTTGCAGAGGGCGGTCAGATAGGCGTTGAACGGGAGCTAAGGCTCGAACTTAAGCTTCTGGCTGACGTAGGCATCATCGGAATGCCAAACGCGGGCAAATCAAGCCTGCTCACGGCTCTTACCGGCGCTCATCCAAAAGTCGCTGAATATCCGTTTACTACCCTGGAACCATCTCTCGGCGTTCTTTCGCGCCGGTTGGATTCGATCGTTCTCGTGGAGATTCCCGGCCTTATTGAGGGTGCTGCCGAAGGAATTGGTCTTGGGCACGACTTCCTCAGGCACATTGAGCGAACGCGACTGCTGGTTCATCTAGTCGATGGAACGGAAGACGACGTTCAGGATCGTATGGATCTAATTAATGCGGAGCTTCTTGCGTTTGACGAAAAGCTTTCTGACACACCGCAGATAGCTGTCGTAAACAAGTCAGACGTCGCAGAAGTCGCTGATTACTTTGAACTTATGAAAGAAGACCTGTCGGACAAGGTCTCGACGAGGCAGGCGTTCTGTGTATCAGCGGCGACCTATGACGGCCTCGAAGAGCTGACAAACGTCTTGTTCCGCCAACTGGCGGATATCAGGGTCGATCAGGAGGCCCTGGAGCAATCTGATCGTGATGACGGAGATGTGAAGGTACTCAGGCCAACTGGACGAGCGTCTCGCCCGTTAGCGATGGCGGAAGGATCCTCGTTCAGGGTGTTGCATGACCGCGCGGTGCGCGTGGCCGGTGCAAGCGATCTCAACGTGTACGAGGTTCAACTTCAGATGCATAAACTGATGGGCCGACTCGGAGTTGTTAAGGCGCTGGAGGATCTCGGGGTCAAATCCGGGGATACGGTGTTTGTCGGGGAGGCCGAACTCGAGTGGAACTGACCGGAGCAAATAGCTCAAGGGTGGGTCGCATACGAAGTCGTATCGGGGTGCTAGGCGGAACATTTGATCCGGTCCACAACGGTCACCTTGCGATAGCGACTGCGGCTTTCAATGTTCTTGAGTTAACGACGGTCCTGTTTGTTCCGGCGGCCAGACCCTGGATGAAGGACTCAGGCTCGGGAGAAGTCGTAACCTCTGTCGAGCATCGGGTTGAGATGGTGCGGCTGGCTACTGAAGGGCGGGAGGGTTTTGGCCTTTCGACCGTCGATGTCGACCGTGGCGGTGCATCGTATAGCGTCAATACGCTTACAGACCTTCGTGAGCAGTACGGCCATGCCTCTGAACTACTACTGATCCTGGGGGCTGATGCGCTTGAGGAACTGCCACGTTGGCGCGAGCCGGAGCGCTTGTTGAGCATGTGCACGCTTGTTTGCGTCGGTCGTCCAGGAAGTGGTTTGCCGGAGCATTTGCCGCAAGGTCACCCCGGGCGTGGCGCGCAATTTGTGTCTGGTCCTATGCTTCAGGTCAGTGCGACCGATATCCGGGCCCGCGTTGCTGCCGGATCATCGATCGATGGCCTGGTTAGCCCCCTCGTGGCGGGGTACATCGAACGAAAGCGCCTGTATAAGAAAGACGTCTGAGGAGAATCGACAGTTGGCTGATCTGAAGAAACTTGCGACAAGAACACTGGAACGCGCTCAGGAACTGGATGCTCTCAGATTCGGGGATTTCACTCTGACGTCTGGAGCAAAAAGCAGCTACTACTTCGACGGACGTGTCTTGACGCTTGATCCCGAGGGCGCTGACCTGGTGTCGGAAGCCTTCCTTGCGATGGCTGTGGAGGCCGGAGCGGCCGGTGTCGGAGGACCAACGGTTGCCGCTGTGCCGATCGCCGGTGCACTGGCGCTACGAAGCCATCAGGCGGGTACTCCAATGGACGGCTATTTCGTACGAGACGCTGTGAAAGAGCACGGTGCGCGCAAACAGGTCGAAGGCGCCATTAAACCGGGGACGAAGGTCGTGGTTTTCGACGACACGGTATCCACCGGCGGAAGTTTGCTGATCGCTATGGATGCGATACAGGAGTTCGGTTGCGAGGTTGTAGCCGTTCTGTGCGTACTGGACCGGCACCAGGGCGGCAGCGACGAGGTTCGCAGGCGCGGTGTGCGCTTCCGGGCCATGCTCGAGGCAGACCCAGAAGGCAACGTCGCAATTTCAGACGGCCTCTAGCCGTCGTCCTGAGGTCCGGACGACCCTACTAGACGTCCAGGTTTTTTACTTCCAGCGCGTGGGTCCGGATGAAGTCACGTCTTGGCTCCACATCGTCACCCATTAACGTCCTGAACAGCTCGTCGGCGCGGATGGCGTCATCGGCCGTTACACGCAGCATTACACGCTCTGAGGGATCCATCGTGGTTTCCCAGAGCTGGTCTGCGTTCATCTCGCCAAGACCCTTGTAACGCTGGATGGCCACGTTTCCGCGGTCTGCGTTTTCTTCGAGCGTCGTTACAAGGTCGTTCCAGGTTACGTCTCGGGCGATCTCGTCCTCTTCCCGGGCGATTCCGTACGGGGAGTTCTCGACAATCTTTTGGACTCGCGGGAACAATCGTCGGAGAGTGTTCATCACCGGGTGCTCGTAGATGGCCCGCGTGAGCGTGTAATCGCCGATCTCGAACGTTATGTCCGGCGGTGGCGGTGGTGGCTCGACGGGTTCAGCCAGTCCATCTGTCTCTGTTTCGGAATCTTGGTCAGAAGACTCATCAAACATCGTCGGCTGCACTGGTTCGGGCAACTCCGCGGCTGGCGGCCTAAAGTCCAGGTTCTGGAGCTCCGGATCGCTGAGCAGCTTGAGCGTCACGTCATCGGTAAGACCAAGCGTCCGCATAGCAGCGACGGCTTCACCGAAGTCACGAACCGGCGACATGATGCCGCCGAGTGGTCCGCCCTTGAAGGAGACTTCTTCGTCCGTCTGTGACGTGACGGACAACTTGGAATAGACACGTGACGCAAGCCAGCGGTCAAGCTCTTCATCTGAGAACAGCCACGAGGCTGACCTGCCGCGTGACGCCTTGTAGAGCGGTGCCTGTGCGATGTAGAGGTACCCACCTCCAATCAACTCCGGCAGGTTCCGGAAGAAGAAAGTGAGTAGCAGCGTCCTGATGTGCGCCCCGTCCACGTCTGCGTCGGTCATGATGACGACGCGGTGGTAACGAAGCTTGGAAGCGTCGTAGTCCTCGCCGATGTTGCAGCCGAGGGCGGTGACAAGCGCACGGATCGTGTCGCTTTCGATCATCCGCTCGAAGCGTGCCTTCTCCACGTTGAGGATCTTGCCTCTAAGCGGAAGAACTGCCTGGAACCTTCGGTCACGGCCCTGTTTTGCGGAGCCGCCTGCCGATGGACCCTCAACGATGTAAAGCTCGCTGTTTGCCGGGTCTTTTTCACTGCAGTCGGCAAGCATGCCCGGAAGTGATCCGCCGTCCATGGCGTTCTTGCGCAGGACGAGGTCACGCGCCTTCTTGGCGGCTTCACGTGCACGGGCCGCTGTTGTGGCTTTTTCGAGGATCTTCTGGGCGTCGACCGGGTTGTCTTCCAGGAACTCCGCCAGGCGGCGTCCTACGACCGTCTCGACGGCTCCCTTGACCTCCGGATTGCCGAGCCGCCCCTTTGTCTGTCCTTCGAACTGCGGGTCCGTCAGCTTCACGCTGATTACGCTGAGCATGCCCTCTCGAACGTCCTCGCCGGAAAGGTTGGGGGCGTCATCTTTCAGGAGCTTGCTCTTGCGGCCGTAGTCGTTCAGGACGCGTGTGAGCGCCGAACGGAAGCCGGTTACGTGGCTGCCGCCGTCGATTGTGTTGATGCAGTTTGCGAACGAGAGGCAGTTTTCGTTGAAGGACTCGTTGTACTGGAACGCAACCTCGACCTGCGCACTGTCCACAGATTCCTGCGTGTAGACGATGTTGTCGTGGATGGCGCCCCGCTTGCGGTTCATCGTACGAACGAAACTCTCCACACCGCCGTCGAAGAGGTACGACACCTCGTTGTGCGGCCAGAGGTCCTCGTGATAGTCCGAGTGGAACCGGATGCTGAGGCCCTGGTTCAGGTAGGCCATCTCACGGAAGCGATTCGATATAGCGTCGTAGTCGTACGTGAGCTCGTCGAAGATGTCCATGTCAGGCATCCACGTAACGGTCGTGCCGGTGCCTTCAGGGTCGGCCTCTGTCTGCTTCCGGGACTCCAGCTCGCCCACCGGTCCGCCGCGTGAATACTCCTGTCGATACACCTTGTTGCCTCGGCGTACTTCGACAACCGTGGATATGGACAGGGCGTTTACGACCGAAGCCCCAACGCCGTGAAGGCCCCCGGATACCTGGTACGACTTACCGCCGAACTTCCCGCCGGCGTGCAGCGTCGTCATCACGGTCTCGACACCGGTCTTACCGGTCGTCTCGTGCTTGTCGACCGGAATTCCGCGCCCGTTGTCGATCACGGTGACGGAGCCATCCGGGTGGATGGTGATATCTACGTGATCGCAGAATCCCGCCATCGCTTCATCGACAGCGTTGTCGACGATCTCCCAGATGAGGTGTTGCAGACCGGTGGGGCCGGTGCTGCCGATGTACATCCCGGGGCGAAGCCGTACAGCTTCCAGTCCCTCAAGGACGGTGATATCGGAGGCGTCATAACTATCTGGGTTGACCGGGGCCTGTGCCATCGAGTCTCCTTAGCGGTCGTTGGGTGCATTCGTCGCAAGCCTTCGGGTGCGATCCCGGGGCGAAAATGGACGCGCGACAGTTCTGATTGGGTTTGTGATTACAAGTTGTCGACGTCTGAGCAAGCACAACCGTTGCGGGTGCCATTGCCGGTATGGATCAGGCCTCGCGTACGCGTGTGCCTTAATCCAGATGCACGACCCGCCAATCGTAACACAATCGTAGATACGAAGCAAAAATTTTGGACCCTGGTAAACGCCGTTAGCAGGTCCACCGATGTGAGGTGTTTTTAATGACGAATTTGACCGTTATTGCCGTTATCGGCGCCTACCTGGTGATCGTGAATCTCTGGTCGGTTGTACTTGTGTGGTGGGATAAGAGGCAGGCGCGGAAGGGTGGAAGGCGTATACGTGAACGTACGTTGTACCTGTCTGCCTTGTTCGGAGGCTTCTTTGGCGGGATATGGGCCATGAGGGGGCTGCGACACAAGACCGTGAAGACATCGTTCATTTGGCGCTACACGGTGGCGGTCCTGCTCCACGTCGGGGCGTGGGTCGTTGCGATATGGCTGGTCGTTTAACGCTCGGGTGTTCGCCTCTACGGATAAAGTTCTCGCTGCGGGGATATAATCACCGCGTTTCGCAGGGAAAACGGCTACGGGACCGGTGCAATTGTGCCCCGTTGGCGGATACGCCTGGCGAACATCTCAAACCGTTTTTTGCCTGAGGAGGCAGCTCTTGGCTCTCGATAAAGATCTCCTGATGCTGATGTTGCGCCGTATGTGGACGATTCGGCACTTTGAAGAAACGGTGATCGACATCTATGCCAAGGGCGAGTTCGGTGGCGCAGCACACCCGTACATAGGCGAAGAGGCCGTGGCCGTTGGTGCCTGTGTTGCCATGCAGGACACCGACTACATCGCCGGTAACCACCGCTCGCATGGACATCCGCTTGCCAAGGGCGGTGACCCTAAGGGCGCCATGGCCGAACTACTCGGACGCGTGGACGGCTACTGCAAGGGCAAAGGCGGCTCGATGCACCTGGCCGACTTCTCGATTGGAATCCTGGGCGAGTCCGGGATACTCGGGTCTTCGCTGCCTGTAGCGACCGGAGCAGCGCTGGCTTCCAAGATCAAGGGCGAGGATTTCATATCGGCCGTGTTCTTCGGAGACGGCGCATCAAACCAGGGTGCTTGCCACGAGTCGATGAACCTGGCTTCGGTATGGAAATTGCCGATCATTTTTATTTGCGAGAACAACCAATACGCCGTCACGACGTCGTACCGGGACACCGTGGCTGTGGAGCATGTCTCCGACCGCGCGAGCGCTTACAACATGCCTGGTGTGCTCGTAGACGGCCAGGATGTGGTCGCTATGTATGAGGCGGTCAGCGTGGCGATTGAGCGTGCCCGAGCAGGCGAGGGGCCAAGCCTGGTTGAGGGTTTGACCTACCGATACGAAGAGCACTCCCTGGGTCTCGGCCGTATCCGTCGGGGCGAGTACAGGCCAGAAGACGAGATCGAGACGTGGCGGCAGCGAGACCCGATCGTGATCCACACGAATCGCCTTGTGGAGCAGGGGATCGCAACGCAGGAAGAGTGCGATGCGGTCAACGCGGAAGTTCGCGGCGAGATAGATGAGGCGCTTGAGTTCGCCCGAAACAGTCCATTCCCGGAACCTGAAGAACTGTTCGACGACATGTTTGCGAATGCGATACCGCAGCCGTAGTTGGTTCGAGGCAATCCCTAACTTGAGTCGGCAATTCTCCGGGAACGACCGGACGTAAAGCGAGAAATAAGAACGTGCCAGAAACAGTATTTGTAAACGCTATTAACGAAGCCCTGCAGGAAGAGATGCAGCGGGACGAGTCGGTCTTCATCATGGGTGAGGACATCAAACGCTCCATTTACGGAGCGACGATGGGCCTCCTGGAGGAGTTCGGCGAGAAGCGCGTACTGGACACTCCCCTGTCCGAGAACGCTTTCTTTGGAGCCGCCGTTGGGGCATCCGCTGTCGGTATGAGGCCGGTGGTCGAAACCCTGACCAGTTTCATGTGGGTCGCGATGGACCAGCTCGTAAGCCAGGCCGCAAAGATGCGCTACATGTTTGGCGGACAGGTGAATCTGCCTGTGGTGTACCGGGCGACGATGTATTACGGCGGCGGTTCAGCGGCGCACCACTCTGACCGCTCGTACCCGATGTTCATGAACATGCCGGGCCTGAAGATTGTTGCGCCGTCGAACCCGGCCGATATGAAGGGCCTGATGAAGACGGCTATCCGGGACGACGATGTCGTGATCATGTTTGAGGACGGCACGCTTTTCGGTAATCGCGGCGAGGTGCCTGCAAACGAAGACCTGCCTAACGGTGAGTTGCTTATCCCGTTTGGTGTGGCGAACACGCTCCGCGAGGGGACCGATGTAACGGTGGTCGCCATTGCCGGGTCCGTGCCGCACGCGGTGGCCGCAGCTGAGGAGCTCGAGGCCGAGGGCATCTCCGTCGAGGTGATCGACCCCCGAACGCTGGTGCCACTGGACAAGGCGAGCATCCTGGCGTCGGTCGAGAAGACGGGACGGCTGGTTATCGCAGACCCGGCGCACAAGGTGTGCAGTGCGGCGTCTGAGATAGCGTCGATCGTGGCCGAAGAGGGCTTCTGGTCACTACAGGCGCCGATCGCCAAGGTAGCGTCGGAGCAGGTCCACATCCCCTACAGCCCGGTACTGGAAAAGCTGGTCTACCCGACGAAGGAAAAGATCGTCACAGCAGTACGGGGCACGCTGGCGTAGTCGCTGTGGTAGGTACCCGAGGTATCGGGTGCCCGCCTGGTTGATCCCTGGGGAGGGTCAAATGGCTGTCGGCAACGGACCTTCTGAAGGCCCGGATGGCGGCGTCTGGCTTTATGTCGACGCCGAGCATCAACGCGACCCTGAGAAGATTCTTAATGCGTTCGTTGAGAGCGGCGGGCGGACGATCGTTGTACCGTTTTTGAACGACTCGTCGGCAGATCAGGTCGCACATGTCGCAGACGGGGCCAGACAATTGGATCTCGGCATCGGTTACGTGCCGGTCGCCAACTTCTCCAACCGCGAAACCATTAGCGCACACCCCCGCCCGGATTTTTGGTTCACCGAAGGGTTGAGCGTCACTGAACCGGTCCGGGAGGTTCTCGATGAGCCGGTCTTTGTAACGATTAACGACGCCGACGAAGATGAGTCGGAGGGGATCGTTACCTACGCGACTGCCGAGGGAGCGAAGGGCTTGGTTCTTGGCGGGCTGGCGTCATGGGCCGGTCAGTCTGATTCGATAATCCGTGCACGTAACTCGGGCCTGATGTTGATCGGCGACACACGCGGGACGGGTATCGGTGAAAGCGGTCTGGAACGGATCGCGCGGAACAATGAATTCGACGCGGTGCTGATCACCTCCGGTGATTTTGAGGCGAACGAAGGCATCCGGGGTGCGGCGGCCCGCTGGGATGAATGGGTGCTGTCTGGTCTGCTCTTATCGAACATTGACCTGACTGAACCCGCACAAAACGAAAGTGCGGAGCAGGCACAAGTGGAGGGTGAGTGGGATGAAGTTGTGCAGTCCAAAGTGGGTGATCCGTTCGACATAGCCCAAAGTACGGAAACGCTCGATTCTGGCTTCCCGCCGGGGGGACCTTCACCCGGTGATGACGGATCATCGGATCCCCCTGATCCACCAGAGACCGAAGTGCGTGCCACCGGCGTCGCCCTCAGCGATGAGGCTTCGGACGAAGACCTGCTCGGTTTCCACCGTTACTCGGACTCCATATTCGCGTTCCTGACTGCTGGGAGGTCCAAGCCGCCCATATCCATTGCCATATCCGCTCCCTGGGGATTCGGCAAGACATCGTTGATGCGCCAGTTACGTCGTCGGCTCGATGGTCACCGTGCTCGAGCACGTGTCCGACCCCCTGATGACGGCTCCCGCCCTAGCTACACGGTGTGGATCAATGCGTGGCGATATGGGAAGGACGAACGTATCTGGCCGGCGATCACGGCGAAGATTTACGAAGAGGTCCGGAACCAATTGAGTTGGCGGGAACGAATCCGCCTTCGATTGATGCTGACACTTTCCGCAAAGGAGCCGACGTGGGCCGGGGTTTTGAAGACCTGGCGCGCATTGCTGGTATCCGGACTTGCGGTAGTCGCTGTGTCACTCATCGGAATCTCGATCGCAGTGGTTCAACAAACGGATAACCAGCTTCAACTCCAGCCGGACAAGTGGGAGTTCGGTCCGACCGTCACCGCTCTCCTGGCGCTTGTCACCACCGTCGGTACCGGGATCAAGCTGGCAGGTCTTCGTGGTTTTCGGGGCGTGTTCCGGAGTCCGTTTTCGTCCCAGCTTGTTGCTTCAATTGCGGGTCAGGGCGGTTCAACCACGTCGGTACACCAACAGGCCGACGAAGATATCGGCCGGATGCTTCAATTCTTGACCCACGGTGACCGCACACGACTCACGGTTTTTATCGACGATCTTGACCGTTGCACTCCCGAAAGGGTTCTGGAGACGGTCGAAGCGATAAACCTGCTCTTTACGAACCGAGGCATCGGCCAGACGATGTTTATCCTCGGCATGGACCGTGAACTGGTCGCAGCGAGTCTTGCGGTCTCATATCGAGACCTCGTCCGGGAGCTACGGTCAAGGGGTAGTCTCGTAGACGCCAGTGGGTTCGGGCATCGTTTCCTAGGCAAGATCGTGCAGATGTCTTTCGCGATCCCGACGCCTGATGCAAATGCGATGAGACAGTTCGTCGCGCACCACGTTGGCGGCTCGTCCGGTGCGGATTCGGTGCTCGGCCCTGAGTCGGAAGAAGATGAATCTCCGCCTGTAGATATCGACGTGGTCGAAGAGTTATCTCAGCAGATCTTCTCAAGGGCGGGCGGTATTGAAGGTGTCGATAGCGAGGCAGACCGTATTCAGGACGACGAGATCGCGACGGATGGAGTCGAAATGGTGCTCGGAACGGAACGGCAGACGCGCCGGGTAGATGTGGCAACGATGGCTGCTTCGTTGCAGGAAGCCAGACGCCGGGTCGCAGCCCGGATGATTCTTGCAGACGATCCACGGCTGGAGTCTGCCATGTTTAACGCAGCGATCGAGTACCTAGAAAACCGTCCGAGGGATGTCAAACGCTTCATCAACGCCATGCGACTCCAGTTACTTGTGCTGTATTACCTGGAAGAGAGCTACGATCCGGCGCAACTTGACGTGCTGGCCAAGTGGGCGGCGGTTCAGACACGATGGCCAGGTTTTGCCAAGGATGTTCAATCGGAAGACAACTTTCTGCGGAGAATTGAGCGACTCGCGAGCCGCGCCCTGGGACGCATGAACGATGGAAGTGATCCCGACGACGTTGATGCACCGGAAATTCCCGGGTCATTCGTTCCGATCAATCGCGGCGAGGTCGAATTCCTCCCGCGTCAAACCCGCGAACTGATGCTGCACGACATCGATTTCCTCAGGATCATGGGACGGGAGCCCTTGCTATCAGACCTTGCCCTGGCCCGATTGCCGATCATCAGTTAGGTGGCGGATACTGCGGCCGCGGTGTGTGATCGAAGCCAGTAGGATTGTTCGGCGATACACCGACCCGGATTCCGAATGGAGTTCCCCCTTGAAGCCTGAGCTTGAGAACTGCAAGGCCCTGACATTTGATCTGTTCGGCACCGTCCTGGACCTTGGCGGCAGTTTGACGCCGTTCATCTCCGGGTTCCTGACGGCGAAGGGCTCCGATGCCGATCCGGCCGAGTTTTGGGCGCAGTGGCGGTATCGCCAACGTATTGAGCAGTACCAGGACAACATCGTCGATCTCGGCCACTCTGGGTATCTGGAAGTAGCGCGGCGTGCGTTTGCATATGTGTTGCAACTCAACAACGTCGAAGCTAGTCGAGACGAGATTCAAGATTTCATGGTGGCTTGGCAGAGTTTGTCGCCGTTTCCGGAGGTCATAGCTGGGCTGGAGCGACTTCAGGAACGATTCAAGCTGGTGGCGCTTTCAAATGGCGAGCCGATTTTCCTGGACCACCTGGCGAAGAACCGGATCAAATGGGACTTCGACGCCGTGATTTCGGTCCAGGTCGTGGGCGCTTTCAAGCCACACCCGGGCGTCTACCGGAGAGCGGCGCACATCCTCAGTCTGGAAATCGGCGAGTGCATGATGGTCTCGGCGAATTCGTTTGACGTGATGGGCGCTCGGGCCTGCGGCATGCGGGGTGCGTTTGTGAATCGATACGGGTTGCCGTACGAGGATTCGCCACATGTCCCGGACGTGACGGTGACTAATTTCACCGAGCTGGCAGACGCGCTTCTGGATTAGGCGTGTTTTTGAGTGACTGACCCTTCGAGAGCCTCAGGGTGGGTTGTTTGCGTGACGATGATGTTCCTGTGAATCGTCATTCCCACGCAGGTGGGAATCCAGGAAGGGTTGAACGGCGTTTACCTAGTTGATGGCGCGAGAGGGTTACTGGATTCCCGACTACTCGGGAATGACGTTGGTCTTTTGTCTTTCGATTAGGAACCGCACTGGCGTACTGCCCTCTCCCTGCGGGAGAGGAATAGCGTCTTTGAGCGACTGACCCTTCGAGAGCCTCAGGGTGAGATTCTCTTTCGCCCCCTGCCCTCTCCCAGTGGGAGAGGGCGTGAGACAGGCACTAATGGCAGCCAGTTAGCCCAGGTATCGGGCCTCTAGCGCTGTTTCTTTGTAGCTGTTGCCGTCTCGCTCCACCCTGTAAGCGCGTGCGTCGGGGTCTTGCGTGACTATTTCGTGTAGGTCGTCGTTGATGTAGTGGAGGGCGCAGTGATCGTCCGTGGCGATGCCATCAGAGACCTCACCGTTGCTGATCAGCGCGCGATAGGTGGACGGCCGGTCCGGGTGCGATCCGTAGTGGGTGGAGTTGCTGCCCTTCAGTAGGCCGGTGCATTTCAACGAAGTAAGTCCGCCCGGGATCGAGTCCGTGATGCAGTCGTCGAACCAGCAGATCGATCCCGCACTGGTGCCTGAGAGGACGATTCCCGCTTCCCACGCCTCCCGCATGATCTCGCTGAAGCCCCACTCATTCCACAGAGCAATCAGGTTCTTCGTGCTACCGCCGCCGACATAGATGATGTCGTGCTTCATCACGTATGAGCGGATGTCCTTCTGGGGCGGCGAGTACAGGCTCAGGTGGGACGTCTCGCAGTCGTGACGGCCAAACTCCTGGTAAAAGGTGGCGATATTGGCCGGCTGATCGCCGGTGGCCGTTCCCACGTAGCAGACCTTTGGTCGAGATTTGTTGGACAGGGTCAGGAGGTGCTCCCGAAGTAGAGGCCGCCGCCACTGCGCAGGAAAGAAGTCGCCGCCGATGCCAAAGATCTGCTTGTCCAAGTCCGCCACTCCTGAAGTTCAAATTGATGTGAACGCGTGTGATCCGGTTCGAAGCCGGACCGGGATCATACTTCGTTGTAGCGGAAGCACGTAACCACGTGGTCGTTCACCATGCCAGCGGATTGCATGAATGCGTAGACCGTGGTTGGACCTACGAAGCGGAAGCCGCGCTTGCGGAGAGCCTTGCTCATCGACTCAGATGCGTAGGTTGTCGCTTCGATGTTGGCCATCGTTGCAGGAGCGTTTTTGACTGGTTTGCCGCCTGCGAGCCCCCACAGGTAGGAATCGAGACTCCCGAACTCAGCCTGAACCTCAAGAGCCGTGTTCGCATTGCCGATTGTGGCCTCGATCTTGCCGCGATGACGCACAATTCCGGGGTCCTGCACGAGTCTCTCCACGTCGGATTCACCGTAAGCTGAGATAGTTGCCAGATCAAAGTTGGCGAATGCCCGACGATATCCCTCGCGCTTGTTGAGAATCGTCTGCCAGCTGAGCCCAGCCTGGGATCCTTCTAGGACCAACATCTCAAACAGATGGCTGTCGTCGTGTGACGGCACGCCCCATTCCGTGTCGTGGTACTGCTCCATCAGGTCGTTACCTTCGGCCCATTCACAGCGAGAAGTCATTTTTGAAGTCCGTCGTAGATAATCGTTTCATGCCGGGTATTGCCGGGTTAGACAGGCACCGTACCAGTTGGCTGACAGTCCTCGTGGCGCTGGTGTCGCTATTTGTGGTCGCCTGCTCTTCGGACGAAGGAGAATCCGGGCCGTCCGGGACATCTGAACCGACGGCTGCGGCCACCTCTACATCCCCCGACGCTACTCCTGACTCGACCGCGGTACCTGGCACGGAACCGGATCCGACAGGCGTGCCTTCATCCACGGCGACATCGGTGTCGCCAACCTCCGAACCGGATTCAAACACACCAACGCCGAGCGCCACCGGCGTCCCTACGACAACGATTCCAGATCCGCCGATCCCGACCGAAGAACCGCTGACCAAGGCCGAGCAACTCGCCGTTATTAGCGAACAGGTGTCAAGAATCAGGGAACTGTCGGTGGTGGGCGATCCAAACGTGTCCCTGGTCGACAAAGAACGTATTGCGCAGGAGCTCGCCGAAGACCTGGACGACGAAGAGGTGCTTGCGGAAGTCGCTGAACTGGAAGTCTGGTTCAAGCTGCTGGGACTAATTCCTCAGGACTCAAGCCTATTGGAGATTGAGACTGCGCTACTTGAGGGTGCTGTGGTCGGTTTATACAACCACGATACGGGCGAGTTGATGGTGCTGGGGGGAGGGGAGGACGTTTCTGTGAAGGAAGAGGCAGTCTACTCCCACGAGTATGCTCATCTGTTGCAGGACGTAAATTTTGACCTGAGCGAGCTGTTCGAGAGTGCCAAAGTGGATACGGAACGGACGAGCGCACTTCAGGCGTTTGTCGAGGGAGAGGCGACATTCATTGAGTCGTTCTATGCCTTGGAGAATTTCGAGGCAGCAGACTTGGACGAGCTGATCGCCATCGACCCGGCGGATCTTGCAGTCCTCGAGGCGACTCCTGACTTTTTGATCCTGACGCTTAGTTGGCCGTACACGGCGGGCTTTGCTTTCACTAATTCCATCTGGGTGGATGGCGGGATGGCCGCGCTCAACGCCACCTGGGGGGATCTGCCGGAGACGACGGAACAGGTGATCCACCCAGAGAAGTACCTGGCCAAGGAGGTCCCGGTTGGCCCGTTGATCCTGCCGGACCTGACTGCGATTCTGGGCGATGGCTGGGCTGTTCACTCCGCCGATGTGTTTGGAGAAGCGATCATCAGCCTGTGGCTGGAGTCTCTCGGGGCCGAGACCGCTGTAGCCGCACAGGCCGGGGCGGGTTGGGGCCGAGACGCGTATACGGTTTTGACCGGACCATCAGGCGCCTCGGCGATGGGACTGGTGATTGAATGGGACGACCCGGGCACGGACGCTCTCCAGTTCTCGGCCGTGCTTGAAGCTGTGCTGGACGCCGATGCAGCGTTCACGAGGCTTGAGTCTGGTGATGTGACGATCTCCCTCTGGGACGGACCGGGCGGGACGTTGGCGTTCGCGCTGGACGGGTCTACAGGAGCGGCTGGAGTGGCCGTAGCGCCGACGTTGCAGCAAGCAACGGCGTTGTTGAGCGCGCTGGTCGACGCGTAGACTCTCGGTATTGCCGCAGGGACTCTAACGACTTCGATGTTCGATGAAGGTGGCTGATGGGCCAGGGTACGCAGTGGACGATCTACAAGGATCCGACCCAGGACGATGACGGGTATTCCGTTGGGACGCCACCTGAGGAGTTCATAAATCCTGAGTCGGCCAACTGGCGTAAAGTCATGCTTTACGTGATCCTCGGCGCGATAGCTGTCTTTGGCGTGGTCCAGTGGGGCCCGGCACTTTTTTACAGTAGCTGGCCAACGGCGGATCCGCCCGAACCGTATTCACCCCCACAGGTCGTGCGTGCCGAGCTCGATCGCATCATGAACGCGGCTGCAGATATTTCAGGACTTGATCCCGTTGACGACTATCGGGTTGAGTTCATCGACCGCACGAGCATCGCTGAACTCGCACGCGAACTCCCGGACGATCCAGACGAGTTGGCAGAATTCGAAGAGGACCTGAGCAGTTTAGAAGACTTGCTCAAGTTGCTGGGGTTGGCGCCTCAGAACTTTGACCTGCTGGAGGAATTCGGTCTGGCGGGTACAAGTGTGATTGGACTCTATGATCCGGAAACCGAGATCATTTACGTGGCGACCGAAGGCCCCGATTTCACGGTAACTGCGGAACTTACATTGGTCCACGAGTTTGTGCATCGTCTGCAGGACGCGCAGTATGACCTGGAGGTGCTTGACGAAGAGGCAGCGCCCGACACGGAAGCGGAAGCTGCGCTCCAGGCGCTCGTTGAGGGACACGCGGACTTTGTCGAGACCACGTATTACTGGGATGTTCTGACCGAAGAACAACGTAATGACTACATTGATTCCTTCAATGACATCAATTATTTCGGGTTTCGGGATACTCCAGACGTATTCGGACGGATGACCTTATGGCCATATGACGCCGGTGAAAAGTTCGTCGAGAATGTCACGATTTCTGGATTCGATGCCCACCGGATTTATGTATCTCCGCCCGAGACAACGGAGCAAATCATTGGCCGTTATAAATATGAGGAAAATGACCTGGCGTATGGAGGACCGATCCCCGAGGGGTTGAATCGGACGGTAGGAGATGGGTGGACGATTAGTGATGAGGGTGTGCTAGGTGCCGGTTTTATCACCAATTGGCTGGCATCAATCATTTCCAATGACGAACTCGCGGCTGATGGCAGCCTCGCGTGGGCGCAGGACATTGGGGCGTTGAACCGGGTGGTTACGGACTGGGCGAGAGACGACTACCTCGTCCTGGAGCAGACGAACGGCGAGCAAGGGTTGGCTGTCGTCATCCAGTGGGATGAACGCTCTGACGTCGGGGAGTTTCAGACGCAGGTCACTTCCCGCTACCGAAGGTCAAGCCAATACGAGTTGCTTGAGACATCAGAATCGTCATTTGAACTCTGGACTGGCCCGCAGGGGGTCGTCGGATTTGTTGATGTAAGAGAACGCCCTGAAGCCACATTCATGGCCGTTGCTTCGACGGTCTGGCAGGTTGATCAATTTCTTCAATTGATGACCAGTGGGGATGTTTCGACTGTAGATGCCGGGCGGTCAGGGCGTTTGTCGCCGTTACCGAAAGCTGATCCCGTAGTTAATCCGGACGCGACTTCTACTCCGAGCCCCACTTCCACGTCTATTCCTTTACCAACGCCAACAACTGTGCCTTGGCTTTTACCTGTGAGGATCACCGCACCGATTGATGATGTACTTATACGGCTGGGATTATTAGGGATGATTTCACCAGATGACAGTGACGAACTGGCTAGTTCCATTGCGAGGGAAAATCGGCCACTGGCCCCCTTAGTGAGGCCGATCAGATTTCCATCTGATTTGTTATCTCGGCTGGGTGACGATTGGTCGGTACGGACTAGTGACGCGGCGGGACTCGGTTTCATCGAGAGATGGTTGCAAGCTCTAGGCTCCGATCAAGGTGATCACGACATTTTTGCGAGGCAGGCTGCGAGGGGGTGGTCTGGTGACGGGTTTCAGATTCTCGATGGTCCGACATCCCAAGTGGCGATGGTGTGGCGGATTGACTGGAACGATCCTGATTTGGATGTCGCTGACCCAGGTGCCATACGCCATCGAGATCAGGAGGTGGACGAGTTTTCAGCGGTTCTGCACCGAACATTAGATCAATCACCGGATTTCGTGAGATTAGAGTCAACAATCCCTGATCAAACCCTCTGGCAGGGCCCGGCTGGTGTCTTAGGCTTCCGAAACGACAATGTTCTTGGCTGGACCTCCATCGCCGTATTTCAGGATGTGAGTTCGGCGAACTTGGCGTTACAAATTCTGAGATTCCTGTGAACCGATGTTCAAAACCCTGCGGCGCAGACGATTTCACCGATTCGGGTTTGGTGGAATCTCACAGCGTTTGTCACAGTCAAACGATCTCCGCTGGCTGAACCTCTCTGCCGGTTGTATGCTTTCGCCGCTGGCGTGAGTTGCTTGCGCTTACAGTGACGGACACCCTTTAGTCGACCAGGAAACGCCGTATGCCGACCAACGTTCTTTTGCCTCAGTGGGGCATGGGCATGAACGATGGCACCATCGTTAAGTGGCTCAAGCAGGAAGGCGACGCCGTCGAGGTTGGTGATCCGCTTTGTGAAGTGGAGTCGGCCAAGGTAAATAGCGAGGTCGAATCTCCTGGCGCGGGGACACTTGCTCGGATCGTGGTGCCGGAAGGCAAGACGGTCGATACGGGCACGTTGCTTGCTGTTCTACTCGCCGAGGGTGAAGAGGGCGTGGACTTACCGGAACCGATGTCCGATGCACCGATGGCTCCCGCAGCTCCACCCGCAAGAGGCCCCGGCATATCCGCGGCAAACCGTCCCGCAGGTCGTAAAGAACCGGCAGCGGGTCGACGCCAGATCACACCGATCGCACGGAAGGTGGCGCGTGAGCTGGGCGTCGAGATCGACGCCGTGACAGGGAGCGGTCCGGGCGGACGGATCCTTGAAGAGGATGTACGTGCGGCGGCGGCTGCACCTGCTGTGCCTGCTGCTCCGGCGGCAACCGTGTCGTATCCAGCGGCGGAAGATGGACCGGCAATCACCGAGACGATTCCGTTGACAGGTCTGAGGGCCACGATTGCACGTCGTATGAGCGATAGCGGCGCGATTCCGACCGTCACGCTCACGACCGAAGCGGACGTTACTGAGGCGGTTGCGATGCAACGCCAGCTCGTCGGTGAATGGCGAGCGCACAGGTTGCGGCCCCAATTCCAGGACCTGGTGCTCTCGGCGGCTGCCCGCGCTCTCAAAGATCACCCGAAGATGAACGCCCACTTTGCCGGAGACGAGATACGCATCCTGTCCGAGGTGAACGTGGCGTTTGCGGTGGCAGTTCCGGACGGTCTGATCGTGCCTGTTATCCATAATGCTGATGGAATGACCACGCTGGACATCGCTCGTCGTGTTCGAGAAGTGATGTCCCGGGTTAAGTCCAACGAACTCCACGTGGACGACCTTACTCAAGGAACCTTCTCCGTCACAAACCTGGGATCGGTGAATATTGACGCTTTTGATCCGCTCCTTGATCCGCCTCAGGTCGGAATTCTTGGCGTGGGACGCGTCGTTCAGAAGCCGGTCGTGCACGAAGGCGAGATCGCGGTCCGGTCCATGTGTTGGCTGAGTCTGACCTTCGATCACCGTGCCGTTGATGGTTATCCGGCGGGTGAGTTGCTGAAAGCTGTTTCTGGCAATCTGGCTGCGCCGGGTTGGATGGCCTCCTGATTACTAACGAATTAGCCTCCGAGTCTGGGCAGGTCGCATCGTGATTACCGTTGGTGTGATTGCCAACCCGGCTGCGGGTAAGGACATTCGACGTCTTGTGGCCGCTGGAAGAGTCGTCTCCAACCAGGAAAAGGCCAATACGCTTCAACGCGTGTTCGCCGGACTGGTCTCTACCGGGGTCGAACGAATCCTCGTTATGCCGGATCTGAGTCGGCTTGCTGCACCCGCCATGGACGCCGTGGAAGGCCAGGTTGAGACCAGCTACATCGAGATGCCGAGGGTTGATCACCAGGATGGCTCTACGAACGCCGCCCGGGTGATGGAGGCGGAGGGCGCGGGCGCAATAGTGACGCTCGGCGGTGACGGTACGAACCGCGTTGTCGCCAAAGGCGCAGGGGATGTGCCGATAGTCCCGATCTCCACGGGCACGAACAACGTGTTCCCGCAGATGGTCGAGGGGACGCTTGCAGGAATCGCTGCCGGTTCAGTTGCGATGGGCGTTGATGGTGTCAATGCGGCAGTTACACGTTGCAAGCGGCTAGACATATTTGTGAACGATGAACGGGTCGACATGGCGTTGATCGATGCCGCGGTATCTACCGAGATGTTTGTGGGCGCGCGGGCCGTCTGGAACATGGATACCGTTGAAGACGTTTTCCTGACGCGTGCGGAACCCGCCAGTATCGGCATTTCCGCCGTGGGGTCGCAGCTTCGACCTGTCGGGATAGACGACCCGTTCGGGCTGCGAATCCGACTTGGTAAGGGCGATGGGCCTAGTGCTCGGACGATCAAGGCGCCGATAGCGCCGGGGATGGTGCCCGAGGTCGAAGTGGCCGATTGGGACGTCATGCAGCCCGGTGAACGACGTCTTATCGAGCGTCGGCCCGGAACTATCGCCCTGGACGGCGAACGTGAAGTGACGTTGCTACCCGGCCGGGAAGTCGAGATAGCGCTCGCTCTCGATGGCCCAAACGTGGTCGATGTGACGCAAGTATTGCGGCTGTTAGCGCCAAGACCTGACGCGGACGAGTAGCCCCCCCCCAACTCGATTACGGTAACGAACCGCGAAAAGACCAGTCGCCTGACAAGTCCCTGTAAATAGCCGCCCGGCAGGGCCCCAGCCGGGCCTACCAGATGGACCAGCCGCCATCTACGACTAGGTTGTGGCCGGTTATCCATGCCCCTGCTGGTGACGCCAGGAGCGCGATAGCGCCCTTCAAGTCGTCTGCCTGACCGGTCCGTTGCAGTGGGATTGCGTTTTTTGATCGCTCCACATGGCCCTGATCGGTCGTTGCCTTCGGGATCTGACCCGGGCTGATGCAGTTCACCGTGATCCCGTACTCGCCAAGCTCCGAAGCTAGACCTCTTGTCAGGTTGATGATCCCGCCCTTGGCGGCCTGGTAAGGCGGTCCCGAACGCCGGAACGTTGGTAAACCGTCGTACATCCGCTTGTCTGACGTTAGAAAGCCGTGGATCGAACCGAGCGTCACGATCGAGCCGCTCTTCTCCGGGATCATCGCTCGTGCGGCGGACTGTGCGCAGATATAGGTGCCGGTCAGATTGAGGTCAACCGTTCGCCGGAACTCTTCGATGTTTGCGTCGGGGATGTACGAGTTGGTAAACGCGCCGCCCGAGTTCGCAACCATCACATCGACTCGCCCGTGATCTGACATCACGCGTTTTACGAGGGCATCAACCTGGGTCTCGTCCGTCACGTCGCACCCGAGACCCGTAACGTCCAGCCCCTGACCTCGAAGCTCACTGGCCGTCTCTTCACACAGCTCTGCCCGACGGCTGGCAACGTAGACCGAAGCGCCCATCTCAGCCAGGGCGCTACCCATGGCACGGCCAAGATGCGTGCCGCCGCCGGTCACGATCGCCGTACGGCCTGTCATGTCCAGTAACTCTGTGACCGATGGCATCGTCTTAACTCCGGTTATTACGTGTGACTGAGAGGGTGAATCAGGGTGCCCTGAAGGCGTGTCGCAGCTTTAGCGTACGTTCAACTCGTGGATACCAGCCTTGTGAGGCAACCTGCGAGGTGTGGAGGTAACAACGGACGCGCACCTCATCGCTGCCTTCGGTGAACTCCAAAACTCGGGAGAGCGGGTAGCCGGTTCGATTGCGGTCCATGTGCCAGCGGGTGAGGGGCGAGACGTTAACGAAATTAACGCCCCACTTCGTCTCGATGTGTGAGCGTCCGCCGAACTCATCGTCCGGGTGTGCGTGGGTGTGTGCGCCGAGCCACATGTCCATCGCTGGAGCGCCCGCGTCGTCGGCGTTTGAAAGCGTGCTTTCCAGCAAGCCGGTGTCAGGCTCTCCGCCGACCCAGTACAGGTATGCGGCTCCGATCGGAGCGCCCCGCTCGAAACGGCCGTGATATAGGTTGTCGACACCTTCCCAGTCGGCCGATCCAACGGTGGTCTCTTTCAGCATGTGATGGTGGGCCGAGATTATGATCTTGTCGGGATTGGATGCCAGCTTGTCTCGCCACCATTTGAGCGTCTCTGAAGAGATCGCACCAGCCGGGTATCCGCCGTCGATGTCACGTCCAACAGGTGGGCCGCCGTCGTTTCGGTCGCCCATCATCAGAAAAAGCAGGTTGCCCGCCTCAAACGAGTAACGTTCCCACGTGCCTTCAACGGCGAACGGGCGCTTTGCGGCATCGACCCCCGAGAACTCGGTGCTGTCTCCGGTCGGGTCGAGCCACTTCTTGAACCACCACTGTTGGGTTTCATCGGGGCCCGACGCGTCATGGTTGCCGACGAGGTCGTACACCTGCTCACGGCGGTGTTTTTTCAGTGCGCCGTACTGTCGTACGACCTCCTCGCCCTCTTCATCGTCGGGCGAACCCTGGTTCCCGGAGAAGTCGCCCAGGTTCACGGCGACATCCCAGTCGAAACCGTTGGGCCCTTCGGACTGCTCAATCGCTTCGCCAAGGCTTCGACGTCCGTCTCCCTTGATCAAGTCAGACCCCACGTGGGCGTCACTCATGGCCCAAAGGACGAAGCGATCTCCGGAAGCTGGCATGTATTGCTCCGAGAGGGTTGTTAATCGACGCGCATGATTCGGTACATGCTGCGGAAGAACTTACCGATAAGCCAGCCCCACGCGGCCCCGACGCTTGTGCCGATAACCGCCAGCACAATGATCCAGAACGGCGAGACAGAGCAGTTGAACTGAGCCTCGCAGAAGAAGATCGAGTTGACCAGGTAGCCGAAGGTGAAAGCGCCGCCAAGGACGATGCCGCCGATCAGGCTCCAGCGGGGTCGTCTCCGCCATATTGGCTTACGGTCGGGTGTTGGAGAGGAGTCAGATGTTGATTGGTCAGTCATATGTGGCTTAGATCATCGCGCCATCGCGTAGGCATCGGCACGGAGATCTGAGGCCGCCGTGACCGTTCCGTCTTCAGAATCACGCGTAATGCCGCATACATCGCCCGTGATACGCGCAAAGTCATCTATACGGGTCACAAGATGGCCCCGACGTTTCAGGTCCTCTGCCGTGTCGTCATCGATACGGCCCTCGAGGTCGAGCCGACCCGGGAAGTAGGCGTGTGGCCAGAAGGAGTCCGGGAAGCTTTTGGATTGGAAGCGCGGGGCCTCGGCGGCCTGTTGGGGTGACATCTCGAAAACGGCCTGGTTGAGGAAGAACTGGAGGGTGGTCTGGACCTGTGCGTCGCCTCCGGGCGTACCGAATGGCATCCACGGACGGCCGTTCTTGAAAGCCAGTAGCGCATTCGGGGTGAGTCGGGGACGCTTGCCGGGAGCGAGTGCCGATGGATGCTTCGGGTCAAGCCAGGATTGTGTTCCGCGGCCTGATGGAGCAAACCCGAGGCCCTTGATGACCGGCGCCATTGCGATGGTGTCACTTGGCGTTGCGGAGAACATGTTGCCCCACCTGTCGACCACGCACGCGTAGCTGGTGTCGCCTTCTGTCCCGGCGGCCAGCGGCTCAGGAGGCTGATAGTCGTAATCGGCCGGGGCCTCACGGCCCTCAAAGCGCCATGGATTCCCGGCGAGGGGCATTTCGGGAGAGGCTGCTTCGAGATCAATTTGTGATCGTCTCTCGTCTGCATATGAAGGATCGAGGAGGCCCTTTATCGGTACGTCGACCAGATCGGGATCGCCGTAGAAGGCATCTCGGTCGGCGAACGAAAGCTTCACGGCCTCAGTCAGGACATGGATGTAGTCAGCGGAGTTGTGGCCCATCGATGCCAGATCGTGGCCGTCGAGAATCTGGATGGCTTCAGCGAAGGACGGGCCCTGGCACCATGCACCGCAGGTGTAGACCTCAAACTCGCCACCCGGTCCCGAGAAGCGACCCGTTTCAGGTGCTTCCTTGCCGACATGGAACGAAGCCATGTCGTCCATCGTGAGGAATCCGCCACCCTCTTGAACGGCGGCGACAATCTCTTCACCGATCTCGCCCGTATAAAACAGATCGCGCGCTGCACGGATCGCCGCTTCCCGACCCTGTGAGGCAGCTCCACGCTCCGCCTCTATGAGCCGCTCGAAAGTTCGGGCAAGGTCGGTACGCACCATTCGCTCACCGGCTGCTATGGGCCGACCTTCAGGTGCGTACACCTCCACCGTGGATGGCCAATCACGAAACCCCTCCCAGGCCGCGGCGATGCGACGACCGACGCCTCGGCTTACCGGGAAGCCGTCATGTGCAAGCTCCAGTGCGGGTGTGATGACCTGTTCCAGCGTCATCGTGCCGTGGTCGGACAGCGCAGTTAGCCACGCGTCAGGCGCGGCGGGAACGATTACACGCTCCATGCCGGGCGGAATGTCTCCACCACGGTCCTCTAAGAAGTGTTCTAGCGTTGCAGATTTAGGCCAGCGACCGAGTCCAGAGATCGTAGAAACCCGGTCGGCGTTTGCATCGTAAAGTACGATTGGTGCGACGCCGCCGAAGCTCGTGTTGTCGGCGACCACGACGTTAATGGCGATACCTGATGCAACACCGGCGTCGATAGCGTTCCCGCCCTGCTCGAGAATTCGGAAACCAGCGGCAGTGGCGAGGTGGTGACCGCTGGAGACGGCGTGTGAGTTGCCGGTGAGGTCTGGCCTGAAGGACGTGATCCCGGTGGGGTTCTGGTTCGTCGTCATCGTCAACTCCTCCTGGTCAGTCTCTAATTACATCTGGCTCGGCCGAGTGTAATCCAATATTTACTTTCGACTTGTGGCGCGTGACGGTGCGGTGACGCTAGTCTGTACTGATCCCGAACGTGCTCCGGAGGCGTATGTGACAACTAAACCCGCAAGAATTCTGGTCGTTGATGACGATTTAGAGGTTCTTGACGTTGTCGGCCAGCGATTGAGGCTGGCCGGTTTCAACGTCGAGGCCGCCGAGAGTTCGCGGGACGCGTTGCGGTCCTTTTATCAGCAGAAGGCAGATCTGGCACTGCTTGATGTTGGACTTCCTGAGATCGATGGGTATGAGCTTTGCAGTCGTATTCGTGAGGTCTCAGACATCCCGGTGATCTTTCTCACCGGACGAGGCAACGAGATGGACCGGGTACGGGGTCTCAAAGCTGGGGCCGATGATTACATCGTTAAGCCGTTTGGTGGCCAAGAGCTTGTGGCACGGGTTGAGGCTGCGTTGCGTCGGGCTTCTATGGGAGCGGTAGGTGTCGAAAAAGAGACCGGGTATTCCGATGCTGAAGTCGAGATCGATACTGATGCGCACGTTGTGAAGGTGCGTGGTGTTGAGGTTTCTCTGTCGCCGCACGAGTACAGGATGTTGCTTGCGTTTGTCCGGCATCCGAACCAGGTACTCAGTCAGGATCAGCTACTGGACATGGTTTGGGGGGGGGTGACGCGCTTGATGCGTCACGTGACAGCGTTCGGTTGTACGTAGGCTATCTACGGGGCAAAGTCGAACGGGAGCCGCGGAAACCCTCGATGATCAGGACGGTCCGTGAGTTTGGCTACTCGTATCGACCACCGCAGGTGGAGTGAGGTTTGTTAGTACCCAGGAGCGCAGCCAAAGGGGTGGGTGAGTCAACGAGGACTCCCCTGAAGCGTCTTGCATCTCATCGAGTTTAGTTAGAGTGCTGATCAAAACGTCGCATCGTACATATTGCGATGCTATTAAATCGGTACCGCATTCTTCGCACCAATTGAGAGCGGTTTGGATCTGGCGTAATGCATCCGTAAATATCGGTACGATGGTCTGCCATGCCAAGACCATTGCGATTGGACTGATTCGGCCAAACGATCTAGCGATCCACTTGACCAACAGGGCGGCTACCAATTTTGCCCATCGGGCACCAGAAGAAAGCACCCATTTGGGATGGGCGAGCTCATGTGCCACCACACATTGCAACTGTTCAGAGGAGAGTTTCCGCAGCAACGGTTCACCGATCAATACAGTCCCCTGATAGTCGGTTACCGCATTGATCAAATCCGGCACGACGCCAAATCGGTCCAAAGGAACGTTCATTTCGGCAACGACGCTCGTCGCCCAATCGGGAACAGACCTCCACTCAGTTGTGTCGTGTAAGGGACTCATTACAGGATGATACTGCTCCCCCGTGCTTTACGATCTTCGAGATGGCACATTCTCAATAAATCGACCTTCCTAGTCGGCCTGCGGCAGGGTGAAGCTAAAGACCGGGCCTGCGTTTGTTGGATCTGATCCATTGATCGTTAGAGTTCCGTGATGTTGTTCTATCACCGCACGGGCAGCGGCGATGACAGTATCGCTGGCTCGATTTGGACGCGCCTTTAGCGGGGCGTCGGTCGACACCTTGAACGCAACTTCTTTGTTGAAGCCATGTGCAGAGATGCCAAGGCGGCCCGTTGGCTCGACCGTTAATTCAATGAGTCGACCGAACACACCGGCCAACAGTTCGACATCTGCCACAACCTCGACATCTGCGGCGTCCACTTCAACCTCTTGCTCAAGTGAGGAACGCTGGTTCCGGTAAAACTGGAGGGTGTCTCTGACGACCTCAGTTGCGGGTTCCACGCTTAACACCAGCTCAAGCTGCCCTGTTCGGAATCGCGTCAGTAATAGCGTTGCGTCGATCAAAGCAGTCAGCCGACGGGTTGCCGAGATCGCCACATCAAGTCCCTGTACCGCAACGTCGTCCAATCCGTCACGCCCGAACTCGTTCACGAGTTCCAGACCGCCCCGGAGCGCTGTTAATGGCGACCGTAGCGCGTGTGCCAGGTCATCGAGCTCCATTTCGGGGATTTCAGAATTGTCTTGGCTCATAACTGGTACGGCAATTATCGCTGCCAGAGGGCCATTTGTTTCGTTTTGATGAGCCAAAAGGGTCGACTCCTACACGATTCCTACAAAGCTCATCGTGAATTCTGTCACTAGGCACCCATTGTTATTGACAGAGAGACGGCAAGACACCCACCAGGTCGATAGAGGGTATCCGTGAGGATCACGACCGGCCGGGCAAGTTAGCCGATCAAGAGGAATCAAATGTCTGCAATTACCAATATGTTCGGGATCGGCGAGATGCTCCAGTCTGGTGCTGGCATCGTTCGGCTCATTACTTCCGGTCTTGTACTGACGGCTGCCGGTGGCGCACTGGCCGTTACTGCGACGGGGGCGTTGTTCACGGACAGCGCAGTCGTCTCCGCAAACAGCTTCACTACCGGCACGCTGGATGTGTCCGCATCGCCATCGTCGGCCGTATTTAACGTATCCAGCCTGGCTCCTGGAGATGTCGAGTACGCACCGCTGACGATCAGCAACGATGGTTCGCTCGAGATGCGTTACGCGCTTTCCAGCGTGACCACGGAGAACTCACTGGCTGCGCAACTCGATCTGACGGTCAACACCGGCGTATCTACGTGTGACGCTTCCGGATTTAACAGCGGCACGACCGTGTACACCACTGGCGACCTTGGCTCGACCACCGGCGTCAACCTGATTGGCGATCCGACTACGGGCGCAGATACCGGCGATCGAACGCTGGCGGCTTCGACAAACGAGGCCCTCTGCTTCAAGGTTTCTCTCCCGCTTTCTACCGGCAACAGCTTCCAGGGCACGACCACATCGGCCACCCTGACCGCTGCCGCCGAGCAGACCGCTAACAACTCCTAATCGGGTTCAGCTTAGTCGCTTAAATCTGAGAAACGAGAGTTATGCAGAACACGCAGCCAGTCCCGCACACCGCTCCCCGGCTACCGAAATTTCGGTTCCCGTCGCTGCGGTCGATCGCAAGGACAATGGTGTTCATGGCGATGGCAGCCACGCTTTCGGTATCAGTACTGGTTACGGCGTCTACATTCGTCCCCAGCCTGTTTGGCCTCAAGACGATGGTGGTGACGAGTGGCAGTATGCAGCCCTACCTTGACCCGGGCGATGTTGCGCTGGTTCGTAAGGCACATGCGGATGAGGTCGTTCTTGGCGACGCCATCTCGTTCTACCGACCGGACGGGCACGGGCTGGTCACTCACAGGGTGATCGACATCAAGGTCATCGATGGGGTTCTCTACTTCCAGACACAAGGCGACAACAACTTCGCTCCGGACGTCAATCTGGCTCCGGCAAACGCCCTCTTCGGGATCGTTGATGGCCGACTCCCGAAGATAGGGTTTCTGCTACAGCGAGTGACTTCGGACAAGCTGATTCGACTGTTGACCCTCAGCATCCCGGTGATGGTGATAGCGATACAGGAACTGCGGAGCCTCTCGAAGTCGGCCAAAGAAGCGGCGGCAAAGAAAGCGCTAGAAGCCAGCGATAAGACCGATCTGCGTGATGAGCGTTCACTCATTTAACGCGGGCCTGTCATGGCGATCCGCAGCTGTCGTTTTCCTGGTGCTGTTCGGGTACGGGATGAAAGCTTCGATCGTAGATACTTCCGCAGTGATGAGTGATCTGGCTCTGGCGGCGGCTAACGATGTGGAGACAGCGGTGTGGGACACAACGCCACCAACGGCTACATCTATTCGGATCACTAATGGAGGGGCGGCGAGCAACGCTCCAGACCCGGGAGATGTGATAACGATCGGGTTCAGCGAGCCGATCGACCTGACATCGATCAAATCAGGCTGGGATGGAACGGCCACGACGATCACGGTGACGATAGGCGACAACGATAAGTCCTACTCAGACAACGACACCGTCACCTTCAACGTGAATCTGGGAATTATCGATTTGGGGGGAGCCGAGTACACGGGAAAGCCAAACACCATCCTAGATGCCAGCATGGTGTGGAACGACAAGCAGGACAAAGTTGAGATAACTCTCGGCGCTTACTCCCGAGATAAAGCTGGTACGACCACCGCAAGAACAGATGCGACGTTCTACCCCGACCCAGCCGTTCAGGACACCGGGCGGATTTCGATCGACACGGCCGTAACACCCGTGAAAACGGATCGACACTTCTAAGTTGCACGACACATATGCAAGGACCGACCGTCACAAGTACCTGTGTGACGTTTGGCCAGCGGATTCTCTACCAGTCCCTATTCAGGCCCTGCGCTCTCAGTCCTCTACGAGAGCGTGGGGCCATTTGTTTTGGACGGAGGGTGTGTCCCGCGTATCGATGGTGGGAATACGTTTTCGCAGTACTGACCCTTCGAGAACCTCAGGGTGGCCGAAGCAGGCACCGCCCCTACGATGTGTGTGTCGTATGACACTTGCCGCCTCTCCCCACCGCGGGTGCGGGTTGGGGTGAGGGGGAACGCCACCGGTGATCAGTTTGCGAGCGCGTATTTCGCGAGACCGGTCTACTTCTTTGGGCTCGGCACAAGGTCGATAGCTTCTGGACACTTACGTGTAACTGTTCGCGAATACCGTGGTCCCATCTGTACACTATCGCCACATCTAACTAGATCAGTAATCCCAAGGACAGCAACGTGGCCAGCGAATCCCAGGTAAACGTCCCCGCCGCCGATGACGCAAACGGTCTCCACATGGCCGCCGTCGACCACCTGTTTGTCGGCACGCGCAACGCAACGCAGCTCGCCGAAGAGGGCGGGCCGTTGATGCTTACCGGCAGCGATGGCATCTACGTCGACGACATAGAAGGCAATCGCTACATCGATGGCATCGGCGGGATGTACTTCCGCAACACCGGTCACGGGCGCCACGAAGTTGCCGAGGCGATCTACGAGCAGCTCAAGGACGTGTCGATGCACGTCTACGCCGGCAGTACGCCCAGTACCGTGCGGCTCGCCGCAAAGTTGGCGGAGCTAACCCCCGGAGACCTGACGAAGACCTTCTTCACGAGCGGCGGATCCGAATCTGTCGAGTCGGCTTTAAAGCTGGCGCAGGGTTATCACAACCGCGTGGGCGAGCGAGGACGATACAAGGTCATCAGCCGCAAAAGCTCGTACCACGGCGCAACCTGGGGGACGATGTGGCTCGGCTCGCACCCATTCCTCCCTCGCGAGGAGTACCAGCCGGTGCCGTCCCACGTGGTACACGCGTCGGACCCGAACCCGTATCGGTGCGAGTTCGGCGGGCAGACGCCGGAGGAGTGCGCCGAGTTGTGCGCCAACTCCATCGAGCAGGCGATCCTATTCCACAGTCCAGAGTCGATCTCTGCCGTGATCGCAGAGCCTGTGTCGCAGCCGCTTGGCGGCGTGTTGGCCGGGCCGGGTTATTTCCAACGGGTTCGAGAGATCTGCGACAAGTACGGCGTCTTGTTGATCTTCGACGAAGTGATTACGGGGTTCGGTCGGACCGGAAAATGGTTCGGGGCGGACATGCTCGGCGTCACGCCGGACATCATGACCATCGCCAAAGGTTTGACCGGCGGTTACTTCCCGATGGGCGGAGCTATCGCAACAAAGCGCGTGTCGGACGCCTTCACGGGAGGACCAGACGCCACGTTCAAGCACATGTTCACCTACACGGGACACCCGGCGGGCTGCGCGGCAGGACTGGCGAATATCGAGATTATCGAACGCGAGGGGCTGGTCGAGAACGCCCGAATCCAGGGCGAACGATTATGGGATCGGTTGCAGGAGATCAAGGACAAGCATCCGATAGTGGGAGATGTTCGAGGAATTGGTCTGCTGCAGGGGCTAGAACTGGTAAAAGACCGGGAGACCAAAGAACACTGGCCTGCATCGGCGGAGATAGGACCAAAGATCACCCAGGGCCTCGCCGACCGGGGCGTTTGGATCCGGGTGGGCAGCTACATAGTCCCGCTAGCACCACCACTAACCATCACGGCAGACGAAGTAGACGAGCTAGCAGCAGCGGTAGACGGCGCAGTAGGTGACACGGAGCGTGCGTTGGGGGTTTAGCGGGCTCTTCTCCCTGCGCGAAAAGCTCTAAGTTCCCGAATCGGCAGTTTCCTGCCAGCCCACCGGCCTAACCGGTTTCACCGCTAGCGCTGCCGAGATGATCATCGGGGCTAGCAGGGCTATGTACAGCCAGAGGCCTATTGTGTAGGCGTCGGTCAGGTCGAATAGGAGGCCTATTGGTAGCGGGCCTACTGCCGAGGTGACTCCTACGACCCACATGGTGGTGCCCCGGATCGCTCCCAGGTGCCTTCGGCCAAAGTAGTTGGCCCAGATGACGTTGCCGGTGTTGAGGACCATGCCTTGCGTCAGGCCAAGTAGCCCGGCGTATGTCCACGCCTGCCAGTTGTTATTCACGACCAGCGCAAGTAGTAGCGCTGCCATCAGTGCTGATTGCGCGATCACCAGCGTGTAGTTGTTCGGGAATCGGTCATTGAGGCGACCGGCCAGGATATTCCCAATGAAATTCATCACGGCGATCATCGAGATCGAAGTCGTCGCCACATTACTGGAGATTCCCCGCTCCTCCAACAGTGACGTGTGGTGGAAGACCATACCGGCACCAAGCGTGGCCCACGCCATCGAGGCAAACAGGATGAAGTAGAGGGATTTGGTTCGTAACGCCTCCCGGACAGTCCAGTTATCTTCGGGGATCGCCGGTACGGGTGTGGATTCATCATCATTAGTGCCGTTGACGGGCTTTTCGCCGTCCGGCAGCAGTCCCACGGACTCAGGTGTGTGGCGTACCAGGAAGAATGCGGGTGGGAGCATGACGACCCAGACACCGATCCCCATGACGAACCAGGTTTCTCGCCATCCAAAGTCGCCGATCAACCAACTGGCGATGGGCGGCAGGACGCCAAGCCCGACGAGCCACCCGGCGCCACTTGCGTAGGAGGTGGCGCGCCCGCGCTTTTTGCGGAACCAGAGCGACACCATGATGGTGCCGAGCATATTGAGCGCTCCGCGTCCCAAGAGCCGAAGGGCGAAGAACCCAAGAAAGAGTCCGACGATCGTCGCCAGTTCTGGGCTGGAGGGAATTACGCCCATCAACATGACTGACCCACCAAAGAGGAGGACGGAGAAGATCATGATGGAGCGCGGGCCGTATCGGTCTATCGAGAACCCGATAAAGGCCATCCCAAACGAGGCGACCAGGGTGCCGGCCGCGAAGAGGGTCGAGAT
>JABIGL010000009.1 GCA_018650185.1 Chloroflexota bacterium | reverse complement strand
GTCATCCCCCGGTTCGCCACGCCCTCTGTGTAAGCGATGCCGACACGGGTCTCTATTCCATTGTGTCCGCCGGTCACGTCCGCAACCGTCTTGAACCGGATCTTCTCTTCCCACGTGGTGGATACGAGGTCCGTCGCCACGGTCGACAGCGTGCCATCCACCAGTGCCTGCCACAGCGCCTGGCCGTCCGCCTCGTCCTTGAGCGACGGGTAGGTGTGGTACTTCATGCCGTTCTCTTCACGGTAGTTGGCGGCGCTGAAGGTGGCGTAGTTGTGGAGCGTCTCGCCGTACACGGGCATCCCCGCAGCACGTGCCCGTGCGACCTCTCGAATGCCCTCGATGGCGCTCACGTGGACGAAGTAGACCGGGCAGGACTTCAATTCCGCCAGTCGTGTGACCCGCCTGAATGACACATCCTCGGACTCACGAGAATGTACGTCGTTCATGCGCCACCACTCGTATTTACCCTCGGCCTCTGCACGCTCGTAGTTGTAGTGCACCATTTCGTCGTCTTCGGAGTGGACGAGCAGCATCCCGCCGTTGGAGGACACCTGCTCCATGATGGCGCCCAGTCGTCCGAAGTCCGTCTGCCGATCTTCCATCTGCGGGCTGGGAGGGCGGATGCTGGTGGTGAAAATCTTGAAGCTGGGGATGCCCGACTGCACAAGCTCCGGGATCTGGCCTATGGCCGTTTCGTCAGCCCGGTGTCCAAAGATCGGGTGGTAGGCATAGTCGGTGTACCCGTGCCCCTTCCAACGCTCCTTGGCCTCTTCGACGGCGTGCAGCAAATCGTGACCCTGCACCTGTGTCGCGAAATCGAGCACCGTGGTTGTGCCACCAAATATAGCGGCCTTCGACACCGGCTCTGCGCCTGAACGTTCGGGTTGGCGTGGCCCGCCTATGTGGGCGTGCGGTTCGATACCGCCGGGGATGACGATCTTCCCCCTAGCGTCGATGATCTGGCTCGCTTCGAAGCCCTCAGTGCCGGGCAACGTGACGGCAACTATCACGCCGTCCGCAATATGGACATCCATCACGCTTGCGCCTGACGGCGTGACTACGGTTCCACCGGTGATCGTGATGTCCAGCATGCAAATCCCTCGATACCTCACGTTCCCCGGACGTACCCGGGGCAGTGAGGCCGAAGTCTACATGCCTTTAACTCTTGAGCCGGTCTCGCTCTCGATTAGCGGCGGAAGCGAACGCGTTCGCCTCGGCAAGCGCAGTCTCGCTCTGTCGAATCCAGACATTGGCCTGATCGATATTCGGGACCGGCAATTGGACCTGCTTGCTCATCTCTTCGAACGCCTGCACGGCGAAGCTCATGCCGAGGTTCGAGCGTTCAAGAAGCTGGGTGACGAGATCGTAGTGGACCGTGAAATCTGAAGGCGGTGTCTGCGCCTCCCATCGGAATCGGAGTGCATTGAACTCCGCCGCAGCTACTCGCAACTCACCGAGCCGGATTGTGATCGCCGTTTCGGCCGGACCTTCCCGGGGATCGAACGACGGAGCCGGACCCAGATTGGTCTGGGTGTTGGCGTGTTCCGTGATCACTTCAGCGGAAAGATCCCAGTAGTCGGATTTCTCGCCGGAGCTTGAGCTGGAACAGGCCACAACGGATATGGCGCCGATCATCAGGACAAACAGGAATATTTTTTTATACATAGTGAGCGGGTTATTACTCGTTCGTCAATTATGTCGTTGTTCGGAAGGAAATCTTTCCGGCCTCACTAGGCTTGGGATGGGTTCGGCATTACAGTAGCCGCACCACGGAATGTTTTCCTTTCCGGCTCCTCATTGTGACCCGAGGGCATGTTTATTGTCCCAGTCACGATGAACGGAAATGAGGGTGAAATTACGACGTTCGTTGCGCTTGCCCGCAACGGTGGTGCCGAAAATCTACGGTTACACGGAAATTCAGGACAGGTAAACCATGCCGGATCAGATACGTCTCGGAATCATCGGCGCCAGCCCAACTGTTGGCTGGGCGCACAGAGCGCACCTGCCTGCCGCGCAGGCAGCTGTAGGTTGGGAGTTGACCGGAGCCTGCACGACGCGCATGGAGACGGCGGAGGAGTCAGCCAGGCAGTACGGCGCCCGAATCCCGTTCGACGACTATCACACGATGCTGGCTCACCCGGACATTGATGCAGCGGCCGTCGTGCTGCGTGTCCCGACGCACTACGAGATCACGAAGGATGTGATCAACGCCGGTAAGCACGTGTTCACCGAGTGGCCGCTCGGGAAGACAACCGACGAAGCACGGGAATTGGCGGCGCTGGCGAAGGAGAAGGGTGTCCAGGCCATTGTCGGACTCCAGTCTCGGGCAGCCCCGGCGGTTATGCACATGAAAGAACTCGTGGAGTCGGGTTACGTCGGCGAAATTCTTTCGTGCTCACTTCGCCAGATAG
>JABIGL010000010.1 GCA_018650185.1 Chloroflexota bacterium | reverse complement strand
GATGATGCCATCCCGACCGGGATGGAGGGATCTTTACCGAACACGCGACATCCAATTTTGGCCCTGGTGGCGGGCGCTTATATTTCCTACTCCGGCCAGGTGAACTGGAGCAGAATTACCCACTTCGTCGTGCGGTCACGCGCCAGGCGGTCAGGACAGCCGCCGCACCTACCACTGAGAGTGCGATGAATACCCACCGGGCACCGTCGAGGAACGCATCAGCCATCGCACCCGTGCTGTCTTCGCCGACCAGCGAAAGATCGGGCTCAAAACCACGTGCCACCAGGACTCCGGTCACGATGGACGAAGCGATGGCGATGCTGGTGATGTTTCCGGCGTTTCGGCTGACATTGACCAGTGCGCCCGTCGTGTTGAGGGCTGATTCTTCTCCTGCGTTCATCGCTGACGTTGTGTTCGGGACTTCCCACAGACCGAGCGCCATGCCACTGATGAACAGTACGACAATTATCAAGGCCACGGGAGTGCTCAGATCCATCGTGGAATAGAAGATCGAAGCTCCGACGACCATGATCAGGCCCAACACAACCCAGCGCCGTGTCCCGTACCTGTCCGCGAGCCGACCGGATATATAGGAGAAGATCGCCATCCCCATTGCGGACGAGAAAACGAGCAGGCCGACCTCGCTGGGCTGGAAGCCGCGCACTTCCTGGAGATAGAACGGCATCATGAATCGCCAGCCTGATCCGCTCATGAACCCCAGGAAGCGTGTCGCCATCGAGAATGAGTACGGGGCGTTGGTAAATACCCGGAGATCCAGCATGGGGCGTTCTATCGACAATTCACGCCAGATGAACAAGCCCAGGACTGTGAACCCGAGCGGGAACGCTGCGATTATCCCGGGCGTGGACCAGCCGACCCGGCTCCCCGTGTTTATCGCGGCGACAAGGATCGTCAACATCAGTGCCGAGAGAAAGGCACCGAGCCAGTCGAAACTCTGGCCTTCAGATTTCGCTCGAACGCCATCGACCCTCTCGGAATCAAGCAGTTTGATGGCGACCAGCGCTGCAATAGTCCCTAGGCCCGCGGTTATTACGAAGAACGACCGCCAGCCAAGCAGGTCCACGACGATTCCGCCGACTACCGGCCCGAGGATCCCCGCGACTCCGACCATGGAGGTGTACGCGCCGATTCCTGCGCCTCGTTTATCTTCTGGAAAGACGGTGGCGATGATCGAGTAAGAGTTGGTCTGGATTATGCCGATGCCGGCGGATTGCACGATGCGGGCCGCGATGACCAGACCAAATGATGGGGCCAGTGCCACGCCCATCGCACCTACGGCGAATATGACGAGGCCAAGGGTGTAGGAACGCTTACGGCCGAGTTTGTCTGACAGGCTGGCCGCGGGTGTCAGGAAAGCGATGATCGTCAGCGTCGACGCCAGGATTATCCAGGACGCGGCCGGAAGCGACAGGTTCAGATCGTCGGCGATGGTCGGCAGCGCAACGGTAATACCGCTGAAGTCGATCACCGACGTCAAGACGCTCAGGGAGACAGCAAAGAGCGCGACCCAGTGGTAATTATCCGAGCGGGTGTTGGTCAACCTTGTGCCCGTGATCTTCCTAATTCAGTAGCGGCGTGCAGCGGCCCGCCCTCCACCGTTACATCGTTCACGTTGACTTGCCAGATTCGCAAAGAGGAACGCTGTCCTAGAACCAAAGCGACTTGTCGACCACGTTGAGTAAATCTTCCCCGGCGGCAAACCGGCGGGCGTTGTCCAACAGCAAGTCTGACCGGCGTTGATTGAGGTTCGCTCCGCCCTCGTCCTCTTTGGCGGCGATGTGAGGAGTGAGGATCACGTTGTCCAGATCCCACAGCTTGTGATTGGGGTCGAGAGGTTCGACCTCGTACACGTCCAGCCCGGCTCCTGAAATCACACCGTTTTCTACTGCTGCCGCTAGATCATCCAACTTCGTGGTCGGTCCGCGTCCGATGTTGATGAAGTACGCAGTGCTCTTCATGCGGGCGAACATCTCGGCATTGAAGAGGCCCCTGTTTTCGGGCGTGTGCGGCATAGTGACGAGCACGAAATCGGCTCTGCCGATAACGTCGGTCAACTGGTCGGTAGAAACCAGTTCGTCGACACCGGCAGGTAGATCCCCGACCCGCGGGTCGACCCCGATGACGTGCATGCCGAAGCCCTTGCAGTGGAGTGCTGTGTCACCACCGATACCACCAACGCCGACGATAACTGCGGTGCAGTCCGGTAGGAAGACGAACGGCGCGTCGTTGGCATCCTTGTCGTAGTCGTGTCGTGCCTTGGCACGCATGTAGCCGGGAAGGCCGCGGGATAGCGCCAGCACCATCATCATGATGTGGGCGCTGATGTGGTCGTTGTATATGCCCCGGAAGTTAGTGACGGTGACCGGGTGCTCAATCAGCTCGTCGTAGTAGTAACCGGGGGGAGGAGCGGCCTGTGGTGACTGCAACCATCTGAGTTGCTTTGCTTCGGCCAGTGTGTCCGCCGGTACGTTTCCAAATGCGGCATCTGCATCCACGATCTCCCGTTTTGCTTCTTCCGCGTTTGAGGGAAGCACGACATCAAAGTCGGGCAGGGTGTCTGAGATCCGCGCCGCCCACGCCTTCTGGTGGTCGGTTTGCGGCGGCATGATTACGAGCTTTGGCAAGTAGGGTGTCTTTCTGATGGCTGGATCGTGTTGGATGTTTGATTCAGGAAGTCGTACGGAACCTGATTATCTTGTCCGAGGAGTCACCCTCACGGCGAAGGTCCCTCGGCTACGCTCGGGATGACGGAGAAACTTGGCCCTCTTCCGCCTGGAGGTGGGATTTTAGCAAGCGGGATCTAGAGTTTGAACTCTACGCCCAGTTCGCTGCATGCGGAACGGAACCAGTCGATCACTTCCGGATGCAAGGGGATGCCGTGCTCACGTCGTTCTATTTCCTCTTCATGTTCTGGCAAACCGGCGTAGTAGACGCGTTCATGTCCCGGTGCGGTCTTGAGATTTCTCAAAGAACGCAGGTACTCGTCCATCCCGTCCTTGAATTCCTGGAGGTCGATAAACGCTTCTACGTCGTATGCGGCGACGAAGTGGTTGTTGTTGCCCTTGGGTGCCATCGGCCCGGCCGGGCTGCCGTTCAGGAGTCCGCCCAGGATGTCGACCACGACGCCCAGCGAGTAGCTCTTGTGCGAGCCGAGTTCGCGGGTGCTACCGGCGGGCAGCAACACGTACTCGTCCGGAACCGGCACAGAATCCTGGATCGGCGTGCCCTCTGAGTCTGCGATCCACCCGGGTTCGAGGTCTACACCAAGCCGCTTTGCGAGAGTGATCTTGTTGGCGGCGAGTATGGACATCGCTGCATCGAATACGAAGGCCGGCTCTTCACCGGCGGGTGCGGCTATGGCGATGGGGTTTGTGCCGATGGCGGCCTCTGCCGCAAAGGTTGGAGCGAACGTCGGGCCGCATGCGGTCATGCACTGGCCGATCATGTCGTGCTCCAGTGCCATCATGGCGTGGTATCCGGCCATGCCGAGGTGTCGACCATTGGCGATGCTGACAAGCCCCGCTCCGGTGGCCTTGCCCTTTTCGATGGCGATCTCCATGGCTTTCGGGGCGATCACCACGCCCATCCCGGCGTCGGAATCGATCGTTGCGCAGGCCGGGGTCTCTCGGACGATGCGCATGTTCGGGTTGGGGTTGAGGTGCCCGTTGCCGAGTCCGGTGATATAGCTGCGCATGAGGTTGGAGACGCCGTGGGTCTCTACGCCTCGTAGATCCGACGCTACGAGGACGTCGGCAGCGAGACGTGCGTCGTCTTCCGGAAGACCGGCCTTCTCAAGTAGTTGGGCGCACGTGTCTCTGAGATCATCGTGCTGAACGGGGTGAGCGATGTCTGCCGGGACGTGGAACTGCTCAAGCATGGTGGCTGCTCTCTTAGGACGGGTTGTGATTGCGGAGGCGAGTGTACTGCCGTTCATGGAGCGGTACACCGTTTGGATGCGTCATTCCCACGTAGGTGGGAATCCAGGAGGCGTCGTTTATGGGTGAGGGGTGTCCTGAGGCTCTCGAAGGACCGATTC
>JABIGL010000205.1 GCA_018650185.1 Chloroflexota bacterium | reverse complement strand
TAATGGCCCGCGGCGTCAGTTCCCAACTGTCGCCATCCTTCTTGATATAACCCTCATCCTCCAGCATCTTCGCCACGTCCTGCATCTCTTCGAGGGCGTCTTTTGCGTCCTCACCCAGCAGGCGAGCCAACTCCTCTGTGTCGATGCCATCCAGGTCGCCATTTCGACCCGCAGCCTGCAAATCAGACTCCAGCTCATCAAGCTGCTGAAGCTGCTCCATCATCTCCATCGCCTCGCCCATCGACATCTGGTCATCCCCGGAGAATGGGTAGTTTTGCCCCTGGGTCGAACCCGGCCGAAGTTCCTCCATCATCCCGGCCAACTCCGCCATCTCGGCGATAGTTTCCTCATCGAGGGCCTGCCGCATCGCCTCCATGAGCTCGGAACGCGCCTCGTCAGACATACTCCCCAACATCGACTGCAGCTGCCGCATCTGGGCTTCCATCATGTCCAGCAACTCGTCGAGCGACTTCGGACGGTCCGGGTCGAAGAAGTGTCCGAACTTCTCCATGAATCCGTCGAAATCCGGTTCTTTACCCTCCGCCTTCTCACGCAACATCTGGTTCAAGGCACGCATCATCTCGCGCATCGCCTGTTGCTGCTCCAGCGACATGTCCTGCATGGCTTCCGATTGACGCTGGGCGAAGTTCTGCATCATCTGTTCACGTAACTCGTCCAACAGTTCGTTGAACTTGTCCCGTGCATCCGAGTCGACAAAGTCATACTCGGAAAGCTCCCGGATGGCACCTGCCGGGCTGTCTGGCAGCTCATCCAGCGTCTGATTTGCACGATCCGCTCGCTGTTGGACAAAGTCCATCAAGCCTTGCATCTGTTCACGCTCTTGCGGAATCGCGTACTCAAGCTTGTCCCGAGACTCCTGCAGATTGCGTTCGATACCCCCACGCTCCAGGTCCACGACTTCCCGCACTTTGTCCTTGATGTCCTCGATCACCGAATCAAGGTTGTTGCTCTCCAGCCGTTCCTGTCGCTGTCGCTTGAGCCTCTGGACCATGTCGCGCAGTCCCTGCAACCGCTCGCCATCTGCACCTTCCATCCCGTTGCGAAACAGGTCCTTCATTGAACGCATCAGGTCGCCGTGCTCGAACAGATCGTCCGATAGGGCGTTCATCAAGTCATCTGCGCCGGGCTTGAACGGTTCCTGCGAACCATCCCATCGTGAATATCGGAAAAAGACCATTGGACTACTCGTCTTCCCGCGGACGACGGCGGCGTCTGCGTGAGCCCGGGCTATCGTCAGGACCATCCAAATCCGCATCTATCCCAAGGTCCTCCAGCCGGATGTCCATACCCTCCCGCAATGATGGTCGTCGTGGCTTTTCCTTGTAAGTGACGCGACCGCCCGCAGACTCGCGGTTGAGTCGTCTGTTCAGGTGCAGACCTTCCAGCACAAACTCGACCGCCGAAGCGACCTCGTGCGGCTTGTCCTCCGCCTTGAGCCTCCGTAACACCGGACCCAGGCCGATCACCCGACTGGCGGCGTTCACGTATTCGTCGGATGGAAGATCCTGCCCGGCCTCTACGGTGGTTCCCGGATCAAACGAAGCCACAACACCGTCCAACTCGTCAGTGCCGAAGTGCCGATCGAACACATCTAGAACCGCCCGCTTGATGATCTCCTCAATGACGTCGTTTTCACGTCCTTCTTCGATGGTCTCCAACTCAAGCTTCCCGCGGGTTGATGCGATCAAACCGGACATGTCACTCACACGGATCGACCCCATCTCTTCATGGAGTCGCAACGCCCTGCGCAGGGCGGAAGCGCGTGCCGTCTCAAGGTTGGCGATCGTCATGCGCACAGACACACCTGAGCGCTGGTTCACCTCAGGACTACGCCGCGCCAGTGACGTAATCTCGCCGATCACTTCCGACATATAAGGAGGTACGTGAATCCGCTCTTCTGACTCGGCGTAGTGAGAGCGCTCCTGCTCGGCGATCTCAAGCTCGTCCTCGATGCGTTCCGGATAGTGCGTCCGGACCTGCGAACCGTACCGATCCTTGAGTGGCGTAATGATCCGACCCCGGTTGGTGTAGTCCTCAGGGTTTGCAGTCCCGACTATCAATATGTCGAGCGGCATCCGAACGCGGTAACCCTTGATCTGAATGTCCCGCTCTTCCATGAGGTTGAACAGCCCGACCTGGATCCGCTCCGCAAGGTCCGGTAATTCGTTGATACAGAAGACACCGCGGTTGGTCCTCGGGATCAAACCGTAGTGAATGGTCAACTCGTCCGACAGGTAGCGACCTTCGGCCACCTTGATCGGGTCAACATCACCCAGTAGCTCCGCCATCGTGATATCCGGCGTCGCCAGCTTCTCCCCGTACCGATCATCCCGCGCCAACCACTCTATAGGCGTGTCATCGCCCTGCTCGGCGACGATATCCAGCCCCATTCGACTGATCGGATTACAGGGATCGTCGTTGATCTCTGATCCCTTTATTACCGGCACACGCTCGTCCAGAAGCCCGGTTATCGCCCGAACCATGCGTGACTTTGCCTGCCCACGCTCCCCGAGGATGATCATGTCCTGCCCAGACATCAGGGCGTTCTCTATCTCCGGTATCGCGGTTGACTCATAGCCCCGGATACCTGGAAACAGTTCATCGCCTTCAGAAATGCGCTTCGAGAGGTTGCTACGAATCTCGTCCCGTAACGTCCGACTCTCATAGCCGGAGGCTTTTAGCTCGCCAAGAGTCGCCGGAGGGGCATCGGTTTTCTTTCGTCGCGGCATCCTGAACACCTCGGGCAGCTGTAAGTGCGATCGACGTCGGCAGCGGCGTCTTAGACGCCATCTTATCCACGTTTCCTTCGAACGGCGTGGAATAGTCCCGAATAGACCCTGGGCACACAGGGATACGCCCGCTTATCACAGGGAGATTGGGGTACCCGGTGATAGCACGCGCAACACGTCCGTGCGAGAAATAGCGATAAGCGCTAAAATAGCCAGTTGTATTGTGCGGATTCGACATGATTGGCGGGTGTATCGGTGAGGCGCCGACACTCTTCATGCGATCTTCACAACAGAATGCCATCATCTACACCACCGGGAATCGCGCCACGTTGGCCCGTACGGCTGCATCCCGATAAAACTCAAACGCATCTAACACCCAGACGGGTAAAACCCGTCCAGCGGGTGGCGGATGCCGCCGACTTACACGCAGGAGCCTGACACGGCCTAACCGTACTCTCACACATGAGTCCAGCACGCCCGAATTCGCGAGAAATCGGAACCGGCTGCTATAGGCCGACGTACCACACAACATGACCACAACCAGACGATCTAAAGACCGACCAGAAGAGTCCGAGGACGGCCAAGCCTGGCATATTGATCCCAACCAGGGATCGCAGGCCTGGGAAGACTCTGAAGAATCCACATCAGCCATCCTCGAGAGCCGCGGCTTCACCGAAATCTCTCGCAAAGATGACTGGGACGCAAGCACGGATATCGGCCGCCGCGAGGTCCAGCCTGACGTTCCGGTAGCAGATGCAGACGTACTGAACGACTCCGTACGGATGTATCTACGCGAGATCGGTACAGTCGACCTGCTTAATGCCCAGCAGGAACGCACGCTCGCACGAGCCATCGAGCTAGGCGACGGGTTAATCGCCCTCGACACTGAGGACGAGGAGCGCAAGAACAAACCGGGGTTCGAGATAGCCGCTGCTGCACTCGCAAAGCTTGCCGGACTGAAGGACGTCGCAAACGCGATCGCCCGTTTCATCGGCGCGCCCACCCCCGTGACGCTTTCCGTAATGACTGCGGACCCGGACATGCGCGACCTGATCGACGGCATCCACAACGAAGAGTTGATCAACTACCTGTCGGACACGCTCACCATTGAACCGGACGAGGCCAAGGCCGCGGTCGCCGAGTTGTCCACCATCTCAGCCCTCGTACCCCAGGGTGTCGAGGTCCTGTGGGACATCGACCCGAAACTGGATGACATGGAAGAGGTACTTGAGGACCACCCGGCTGACGAGGCTCTCAAGTCACATTCCTCCTACCTGGCTCGTTTCTACCGACACATTGAAGACGAGGCTGACAAATCACGCCTGCACCTTGGCGAGGCCAACCTGCGGCTCGTCGTCAGCGTGGCTAAGAAGTATTCCGGCCGTGGCCTCTCCCTCCTGGACTTGATCCAGGAAGGGAATCTGGGCCTCATCCGTGGAATCCAAAAATTCGACTACCGAAAAGGATTCAAGTTCTCCACGTACGCAACATGGTGGATCAGGCAGGCGATAACCCGGTCGATCGCCGACCAGGCCCGTACTATCCGGATCCCAGTACACATGGTGGAGACAATCAACAAGCTCGCACGCACACGCCGACAGCTCGCTCAAGAGCTAAACCGTGAGCCAACAGCGGAAGAGATCGCAGAACGCCTGGAGATCACCCCGGAGCGAGTCGGCCAGATTCAGAAGATGTCGCAGGACCCGGTTTCTCTTGAGACACCCGTCGGTGCGGGTGAAGAGAGCCAGCTTGGCGACTTCATACAGGACCGCACCATCCCGGACCCAAGTGAAGTGGCAACGACCCACTCGCTCAGGGATCAGATACATGACGTGCTCACCACCCTCACAGACCGTGAGCGACGGGTGCTTGAGTTGCGATTCGGTATTGCGGATGGACGGGTCTGGACGCTTGAAGAGATTGGCAACGAGCTGCACGTGACGCGGGAACGCATCCGGCAGATCGAGCGAAAAGCGTTGACGACGCTCAGGCGAGCCGAGTTCAATTCGGAACTCCGGGCATACCTGTCCTGAGAAATCGGGAATAGGCCGTAAACAGCCGTCTCGCAGATAGATGGTGGGATCACCACCGGATATCCGTGAATAACGCTGTTGACGGCCTGTCAGGCGGGTATTACCGTAAACTATTGTCTGTGGCCTAACCGCCGCAACGTGGCCCCGTGGTGTAGCGGTCCAACACGCCGCCCTGTCAAGGCGGAGATCGGCAGTTCGAATCTGCTCGGGGTCGCCACAAAGCAATAAAAAAAGAGCCCCGGAATTCCGGGGCTCTTTTCGCGTCCAGACACACACCGGCCCGGACCACCGCCGCAGTGAGCGAAAGCGTCCGGGCCGAGAAAAAATGATGCCCCGGACTATCGTGTGAGGGGAGGGTTCACATAATGACAGTCCAGGGCACGAGAGCGTTGGTACGGTCCTGATGGACCCCCGCTGATCGATTCACGGTTCCCGACCTGTCCGGCTTGGCGGTCATACCGATCCCTGTTGAGAGGAACCGGAGAACTTAGAAATCGTTCGCATCGTCCGGCTTTCGCCGTCAACTAACGCTGATTAAAACTATCCGCCACCTCTCGGAGGAGGCTCTAGGGAGGGATCGTATCTGGAAGGTGCCGAAACAGTAGAGATAGGGTGTGCCATACCTCTGAAATTGGTTCCTTGAGAGATTGTTACGCAAACGTAACCCAATCGTAGCAAGATACCGACATGGATCATCCTGTCCACGCTCAGACAAGACGCCGTTCCCAATTATCGGAAGCCCCGAATATCGCACCATTCCGGGCTTTCGATTTTCGTCTGTAAGACTTCTGTAATAACTGTTACGGCCATTTCAGTTTCCGCCGTCATCATCGCTTCACGACCCTCAAGCCAGCCACCACCCGGTGACCGGACAGGGACTAACAACGAAGCACACTCCTCGGAAAAAGAGGGAAGCGATGAGAACCGAAAATCTACTAAGGGCCCGGACT